>NZ_JBHRRZ010000015.1:0-319668 GCF_042643265.1 Virgibacillus sediminis
TGGTGTGACCCCCAATAGTTGGAGTTTTATTAGGCAACGATTAGATCGGTATGAAGTCGGTATTGAAGTGGGCTCATGCCGATCAATCTTCCTTTAATACGTTGGTTATTGTAATAATAAATATATTCTTCCACTTTACTTTTTAATTCTTCGTAGGTACAGAGAGGTTCCCCATGATATATTTCTTGCTTCAGGATACCAAAGAAGCTTTCTACAGGCGCATTGTCTATACAATTCCCCTTACGTGACATGCTTTGGAACACTTTGTGCTTCTTAAGTTTTTTCACCCATTTATCGTGTTGGTAATGCCAACCTTGATCAGTATGAATGGTTGTTCTATACGTTGCGTTTTTGATGATATCCAGGGTTTCTTCCAGTGGTTCTAATGCAAAATCTAAGGTGGGACTGTTACTAACACCATAAGATAATATTTCTCCGTTAAACAAATCCAAAACTGGATTGAGATATAATTTCTTCCCGCCTAAACATTTAAATTCAGTAATGTCTGTCGATAATTTTTGAAGCGGGATAGATGTGTTGAAACGGCGCTTCATGCGATTCTTGGCTACTTTACCTACTGTTCCTTTATAAGCATTATACTTTCTTGATTTTCTACCAAATTTCGTACATTTTATATCCAGCACTTTCATGAGACGCTGAACCCTTTTATAATTGATGGTATGTCCATCGAGCCTCAATTCGTCTGTGATTCTACGATAACCGTAACTACCGTTATGTTCCTCAAATTTAGCTTGAATAAGCTCTTTCATTTCCGCATCGGGGTCTACATTTTCTTTTAAAGCCTTCCCATGATAATGATAGCTAGATTCAGGTATACCAACTATTTTTAAGACATCTTTTAGTCGGAATTCTTTTTTGAGTTCGAGTGATAACGCTGCTTGTGCTTTTCTAGAAAGGATTCCGGATCTTCCTGAAAAGACCGCAACTTTTTTAAGTATGCCACCTCTAAACGTAAAAGTTCATTTTCTCTTTCTAATTTGTGAAGAGATTCTTCTTTATTATTTAGTTTTTTCTTCGCTTCATTATTAGGTTTGTCAGCCATAGAAAGCAGTCCCCTCTGTTTATCCAGGGCTCCCAAATTGCCTTCAAGGAATGTTTTTCGCCACCTGGAAATCTTAGATGGGTTCTTTATTCCAAACTGAAGTGCTGTGTCGGATACGGAAGCACCTGTGCTCTTCATAAAGCTTAATACATCTAACTTGAATTGAACAGAGTAAACGCTTTGTTTTTGTTCATTTTGTACTAATTTACTTGCTCCATGGTACTTATAAATCCTTACCCAACCCCGAAGTGTAGTCGGTGGTACTTCATATTTTTCCGCTAACCGCCTATAACTTAAATTCCCTTCAAGATACTCTTTTGCGACCTTTAACTTAAACTTTTCACTGTATTTTTCCATAAACCTAACCCCCATAAATTATTTTTACTCTAACTTATGGGGGTCAGGTCAAAAGCGAAGCATATTTCCGAAGCGAATCTCTCAGCTATCCAAAATTTCTAAGTTAGTTCCCAGTTCCCCCCTTCAAATCCTCTCCCTTATACTTCGGTACACTTCATCATCCCCCATACCCGACAATAACGGCACACCATCAATCACATTTTCCTTCATATGATCCGGCACGATGGTAGTGGATACGATAAAATCATAGTCTTTCTGTTTATCGACCGCTTCCGCAACTTTCCCTTGATGCAGCTCCACCTGGTCATTCAAATTTTCCTGCACCAGCCATTTCTTCAACTTTTCGATGACGATGGTGGATGTAGCAATTCCGGTACCGCAAATGACTAACACTTTTTTCATGTTTCTTCTCCCCTGTTTTTAAATTTATTGATGTAAATTAATCCGACAAGCACACTGATGCCGATCAGGCCGATTCCGTACCAGCTCAGCAATTTTCCAAGCCCGGTAAATACGATCGTTGTCCAGACTGCTCCATCAACCAGTGCGGAGATGCTTGCATGACCCCCCATGTCGAAATCAGCGGCCATCGCCATTTCGGTGAATAATGGAGCGATCCATGTGGCAATGTATAATCCTACAGCTATGTAAATGGTGGCTGCGATGACCGTCCGGATCAGGTTTCCCTTGAACACGGGGACCATCAAGCAGATCAAAAATGGGATGGTTGCCAAATCACCGAACGGCAGCACCGTGTTTCCAGGCAGGACAACTGCCAGAAATAAGGTAATTGGGATCAACAATAAGGAAGCAGACAACACAGCCGGATGCCCAACGGCCAGTGCACTGTCCATACCGATATAGAGGTCCCGATCCGGGAATTTTTCCTTCATTAAATTACCGGCCGCCTCGGAGATCGGATTCAGACCTTCCATTAATAATTTGACCATCTTAGGCATCAGGAACAGGATGGCGGCTGTCTGTATGGCCAGCTGCATAGCGTCCTTGATGCTGTATGCCGCCAGCATTCCGATGATGAAACCGAAAACTAGCCCCAAGACACTTGAATCTCCCAGAATCCCGAACCGTTTTTGGATGGCATCCGGGTCCGCCTTGAGCCTGTTGAATCCTGGAACCCGGTCAAACATGGCATTGAGCGGCTTTGCCAAAAAATAGGACGGGGCAGAAGCGGCATGCGGGAAGGTCAGCTGTTTAAAACCGAAATAGGCTTGAATATCCGCTGCCAGCAGATCTCCTAATAATAAAATGACTAATACATGAACGGCAATCGTAAACAGGCCTAACGCAAAATCATTGGTGATGGCAAAGACAAGCGATCCTGTAAATGCCACATGCCAATAATTCCAGATATCCACATTCAATGTTTTTGTTAATCCCGCTGCCAGCAGTAAAAGATTCACCCCAATCCCAATCGGCACGGCAAGACTGCCAAGCGCGGTTCCATAGGAGATGGCTGCGGCTGCCGGCCAGCCGACATCAATCGTCTGAAGTTCAAAGCCGAAATGGCCGACCATCGATTGTGCAGCTGGTCCCAGACTGGTCGTCAAAAGCTCAATGACCAGATTCAAGCCGACAAAGCCGATCCCTACCATAAGCCCGGCAAGGAATGCATCCTTTAGTTTGGTGCCAAGTGCCAAGGCAAAAATGAAAATGATGATGGGAAGCATCACACTGGCTCCCAAGTCGACAAACCATTCAAACACGCCCAACATGCTCCCTCCCGTTTATCTGTCGTTGTAATAATAGCTCTGGCCCATGGCGGAGCATTTTTTATTTGTCCCAGTACCTTCACGCTTGTTCATTCATCCTAAATAGCGGTGGTACAGCGTTTTGGCATGCTGGGCATCATTCGTTCCATGAACCAGTACCCGTCCGTCTTGAAACATGACGAAGCGGTATGGATCCTTCTTGAAGGATAAAAGGAACTCATTATGCTTCACTTCGGCCATTTTGGAAAGATTGGCGGCCACTTCTTGTAAATTCCTCTTCTCCCTTGATACCGGCCGGATCTGGACGGTATCTCTTCCGCACAGCACCGCCGTTTTTGTCTGGCTTTCATAGTCCAGAAATGGAAATGTTGGTGCCTGTCCGCATGACAGACAGCTGTCATCTTTCAGGGCCGCAACGTCCATGGCAGACTGCTGATTGGACCAGATGTCAAAGGAAATCAGTTTTTTCCTCAATGCCTCCCGATTCCCTGTGAGTATTTTCAATGCTTCCGCCGACTGGTGGGAGACAACGAGCTGGACAACAGGGCTAATAATCCCCACCGTATCACAGGTGGCCCCATCCATCGGCACCCGTTTCATCAGGCAATGCAGGCATGGTGATTCCTCCGGGATAATCGTATAGCTGAGGCCATAGCTGCCGACAACCGCTCCATAGATCCAAGGAATGCCATACTTTTGCGCGGTATCATTGATGATCATGCGAATATCAAAGTTGTCGGTGGCATCGATAATGAGATCCACCCCATCAATGAGCCGGCTCATTTCTACCGGGGTGACATCGAGAATTTCCGCTTCAATGTCCACTTCCCTGTTGATGGATTCCAATCTCTTTTTCGCGGCAACTGCTTTAGGAATTTCATTGGCTGCATCTTCTTCGGTGTACAGCTGTTGGCGCTGCAGATTGCTCCATTCCACATAATCACGGTCGGCAATCGTCACTTTCCCCACACCGGCCCGGACCAATATCTCGGCATTACTCGTGCCAAGTGCCCCAGCACCAATCAGCAGCACATGTTTTTCCTTCAACTGATCCTGCCCTTCCTGGCCGATAGGGGAAAATAGAATCTGCCGGGAATATCGATCGTTCATTAGACACTGATCCCTTCTACCGGGCTGCTTGCCGTTGCATAGCGTTTTTGCGGAATCCGCCCTGCCTGGAATCCTAGCCGCCCCGCCTCGATCGCGAGCTTCATGGCCTCGGCCATTTTAACAGGATCCTTCGCGCCAGAAACGGCCGTGTTCAGTAATATGCCATCCGCCCCGAGCTCCATCGCAGTCACTGCATCCTTGGGAGAGCCGATGCCGGCATCCACGATCACTGGCACATTTGCCTGCTCGATGATCAAGCTTAAGTTGAGCGGATTGACGATGCCTTGTCCGGAGCCGATCGGACTGGCTCCAGGCATGATGGCATGCGCACCAAGCTCCTCCAGTCTTCGGGCCAGGACCACATCATCTGATGTATATGGAAGGACGATGAACCCTTCTTCCAACAATTGCTCTGTTGCACGAAGGGTCTCCACCGGGTCAGGCAGCAATGTCTTGTCGCACCCAATCACTTCTACCTTGACCATGTCGCAAAGCCCGGATGCTTTAGCCAGTTTGGCCGTCCGGACAGCTTCCTCGGCAGTCTTGGCACCTGCTGTGTTCGGCAGCAGGTCGTATTGAGCAAGGTCCAGCTTTTCCAAAAAGTTCGGCTGGTCCGGTTCAAACACATCCATCCGGCGCACCGAAAATGTCAGTATTTCTGTTTCAGACACCTCGATAGCTTCTTTCTGTATATCAAAATTCGGATATTTCCCTGTTCCCAAAAGCAATCGTGAATTGAATTCTTTTTCTCCAATCTTAAGCATATCAGCCACCTCCTACAAAATTTACCAGTTCAATTTTATCCCCATCAGCGACTTTCCTCGTCGGATGGGCATCCCTGTCCAGAATTTCTCCATTGTGCTCGACAATAACAACCGGTTGGTTTGTGAAAAAATAGGAAACTACATCTGCAATGGTGTCTACATTGGCAGGTAATTGAAGCTCGTTCCCATTGACTAGCAGATTCATATATTTACCTCCTTGTAAGGCAGTCTATCTACTCGAAACCTGTCATCCGCCTTCTTACCTTCTACCAGGTCGGCCATCCATAGCCCTGTTATTGGCGCCAATAACATCCCATTCCGATAGTGGCCAGTTGCAAGGAACAGGCCACTGATTGACGGATGCTCTCCGAGATATGGCAGCCCATCCCCTGTTTGCGGCCGGATGCCTGCCCAGCACTTTTCCCACTTGGCTTCTTTTAAGCGCGGGATAATCTCCATGGCCGAGTCCATCATTTGATGAAGCGACTCCAATTGGACGGATTCGTCAAAAGTGCCGGGTTGCTCCGTTGCACCAATAATCAATCTGCCGCCTGCTTTCGGTACGATATAGCCCGAAGAGGAAAAAATGCTCGATGTGACCAGCTGGCTATGGTGCCGGACGGAAAAGCATTCCCCTTTAACCGGGTGGGCATCCAAGGAGAGGCCGATTTTTTCAATGAGTTGCCTGCTCCAGGCACCTCCGGCCACAATGACGGAATCGGCATGGAAAGTACCTGCTCCCGTCTGTACACCGGAGATCTTGCCATCATCCTCGATAAACGCGACAACCTCTGTATACTCCATAAATTCTGTACCGAGAACAGCTGCCGACCGTGCCAATGCTTCGGTCAAGAGCGGTGGTGAGATCTGGCCGTCGTTCGGCATGTACAAACCGCCGATAACAGCGCTGGAAATCTCGGGTTCCTTTTCTTTCACCTGCACTGCATCCAGATATTCGGCTGTTTCACCCATTGCCTGCTGATAGGCGGCCGCTGCCTCCAGCTCGGCCATTTCCCGTTCCGATCGAGCCACCCGGAGGATCCCGCTTTGGATAAGTTCTATATCGATATGGGAAAGCTCTCTCAGCTCTTCGGCCAACTCCGGGAATATAGCCCTGCTTTCCTTTGCCATCGAAAGCAGCGGACTGTCTTCCTTGATTTCATTCTGCGCCCCCAGCATGCCTGCCGCGGCACTGGAAGCTTTTTGGCCGATTCTATCCTTTTCCACCACCAATACGCGGTGTCCACGCTTGCTCAGCTGAAATGCAATCGAACAGCCAATCACTCCTCCTCCGACAACAATGGAATCATACTGTTTGTTCATCTTCAGCCACCCTTCTTATTTCCTCCTTGTATGCTTTAGCTTTTTTTACTGGATCCTCAGCGAGCAGAACACCAGACAATACGGCAATTCCGCTTGCCCCGTTCTGAATGGTCCCCCGGGTGTTTTCAGGTGTAATGCCGCCAATTGCAATTACGGGAACAGAGGCACCTCGCACAACTTGGCGGAGTCCTGTGAGTCCCTTGGGTGCCAACCCGGGCTTCGAAGAGGTGGGATATACGTGGCCGAACAACAAATAGTCGGCACCTTGGTCCGCAGCGGAAACAGCTTCTTTCACGGAATGGACGGAACAGCCAATCGACAAATGGCCAAAAGCGCTGCGGACGGAGGAGACATCGATACTGTGATGGGCTAATTGCACTCCCCTCACTCCCGTGACATGTGCGACATCTGTACGATTGTTGACCACGATTTTTTCTGGCGGTATTCCTTTGGACTGCAGCAATTCAATGGCTTCAACCATGTCCCGGTCGGACCACGCTTTTTCCCGGAGATGGAATACATCTACATATTCATTTATTTCTGCGGCAATCGATGCAAATGTTTCCGGTGATTGGCGGCCGGTCGAGATGATATGCAATTCTCCTCGCTTTTTGCCATGATCGGTCTGATTGTCCATAGGCAGCAACTCCTTCAGAAATTCTGATCAACTAAAAAAACCACTTTCCTGGATCAGGGAAAGTGGTTGGAACGACAAAAATAGGCTGCCGATTCGTTCACTTCCCTACGCCGGCCTCAACCGTATCAGGTTCAAAGAGTCCCAAAGTCCATACTTTGATCTCAGCCTTTTTGAAAGGCACCCCTAGTGAATGGTTATTATTTAATTGATAATTCCAATTTTAACATCTGCGAGTGAATTGTCAATAGTCGAAAAATTATCTCGCCCCAACACTGGAAAAAAACTCATCTGCCAACCAGCCACATCTCTCTAAAGCAAACCAATAAATATTATCAGACTTTCTGGGCATATTAAGTGGGAACAACTCCAATCTGAAAGGATTAGATTATATACTTATGGAAACCGAACACAATATTCGTCTCACATCACCGGAAATCGCTTCCCTGTGGACTGCCTATATGAACAACAGCATGTCTTATTGCATCCTGAAGTATTTTAAAGAAAAGACGCAGGACACAGAAATCAGGTCAGTAATCGAACTTGCTATGGAATTTTCTGAATCGATCCTGAATGACATCAAAGCCATTTACGAAAAGGAAAACCATGCCATCCCTGTCGCTTTTAATGTGAGCGAGGATGTCAATCTGCATGCGCCCGCACTATATACGGATATATTCCACCTGAGGTTCGTTCATAATATGGCGAAGCATGGCATGACCTCTTATGGGGCTTCTTTTGCCGGAAGTTCACGTCCGGATATGATGGAACTTAACTCTAAGGCCATCGACCTGACAAGAAAGTTATATATCGAGTCATTACAGCTTGCGTTAGAGAAAGGATTATATAACAGAGCTGCTTCGATTCCGATACCAGATCAAGTCGAGTTTGTGGAAAAGCAGGGGTATTTGACAGGATGGTTTGGTGAAAGGCGGCCGATGAATGCCATAGAAATCATGCATTTCTATAATAACATGGACCGAAATGCTGTCGGAAAAGCACTGCTGTTAGGTTTCGCCCAAACGAGCGGCTTGAAAGAGATAAGCAATTATATGGTCAGAGGAGTGCATATCGCCAGCAAGGTTGTGGAGTTTATGGCAAATATATTATCACAGGAGAACCTGTCACAATCACCGACCTTGGATTCAGAAGTTCTCAAATCGACCACGCCTCCGTTTTCGGATAAATTGATGATGTATCAGGTATCCATGTTATCCGGATTGTCACTGGGCTATTATGGGGTAGCATTAGGAACGGTCGCCAGGCGTGATTTAGGGTCAAAATTCATCCGTATTTTGTTGGAAGGTGTCCAATATGCAGAAGATGGGGCCAACCTCATGATTGAACATGGCTGGATGGAAAAGCCTCCTGCTTCCATTGACAACATTGAAATTGCCAAAACGAAAAGGAAATAGCGAACATACCGGGTGCTTGGAAAAATGCAAGAGGAGGAAATGCTGGGCCTGCGTTTCCTCCTCTCGTTGGTTGAAGAGGGTGTGGGATATAATTCTCGGTTTTGAACAACTGACGGCAAGGTCGAGATGGGACAAAACTAAACTGTATAACTCAAAAGGCGAACAATGCACTGAATTAGCGGAGGAAATATACGCAGACTCCTACGGGAGGAAAGGCCTAGATGAGACACCGAAGTGCGTAGCACTCGGGGGCTCAGCAGCCGCCCGTGGAAAGCGAAGTTATCATGAACGAAACTAGCTCCTATTCGTAACAACGTAGGTTAATTTGGTAATACTGAATTACTAACCAATGCCAAATCAGAGCTATAATACGAAAGGNTTTCTACGGGCGGCTGCTGAGCCTCCGAGTGCTATCGCACTTCGGGGTCTCACCTAGGCCTTCCCCCCCCCGTTGGAGTCTACGTATATTTCCTCAGCTAATTCAGTTCATTGTTCACCTTTTGAGTAAAGCAATTTAGTTTTGTCCCAACCCCCCTCATTTTTTACTAACCCAATACATCTTCTGCAATATTTACAGCATGATCTCCGATGCGTTCCAGGTTACTGATCATATCGACAAATACGATGCCAGCTGTTCCTGTGCATAACCCCTCATTCATACGAATGATGTGCTTTTTGCGATAATCCCTTTCCATATCATCAATCTGGTCCTCTTTTTGTACGACAGCAAGAGCTTCTTCCCTATCCATATTGTTTAACGCCTTGATTGCCTGCTTGACTGTCAATATGGTCAAATCAAACATATTATTAAGGTCCTGCATTGCCTGTTCAGTCAAATACACTTTATGCGATTTTTTATAGTCAACCAATTCAATGATATTCTCAAAGTGATCCCCAATCCGTTCAATATCGCGTACGGAGTCCATTAAAGCTGTATGCCGGGCGCTATCCGCTTCCGACAGCGATTCAGCAGAAATGTTCACAAGATAATTGGTAATTTCCTTGTCAAGATTATTCAAGGCGCCTTCAATCTGCATCGCAATTTCGGAGTGTTTCTGCAGATTTGTTGTCAGGTATAGATTCGTCTCTTCCAAACCTTTTGCAGCATAGTCCCCCATATGGACAACCTCTTCTCTTGCCTGGTCCAATGCCAGTGTGGAAGACTGCTGGATAAAGATGGGATCGAGGTGTTTCGGCTTATATTCAACCATAACATCCTCACCTGGAATCAATTTCGTTGCAAACCACGCCAATGCTCCAATGAATGGGAACTGAATGATCACATTCGCAATATTGAAGCTTCCATGCGCGAAAGCGATAGTCATTTCCGGCGTCAGCTCCAACTGGGCCTGCAGAAAATCGATAAACTGTGTGTAAAAGCCCAGCAAGGTCAGAACTATAACCGTACCGATCAAGTTGAAAGTGACATGGGTCAGTGCCGCTCTTTTAGCTGCTACAGAAGCTCCCAATGAGGCTAGTACAGCTGTAATTGTTGTTCCAATATTATCTCCGAACAATACCGGCAATGCAGCATCCAATGAGATTGCCCCTTGTGAAAACAGACCCTGGAGCACACCAATGGTCGCAGAGGAGCTTTGTACTATTACAGTGAAAACCGTACCAATGACCACACCAAGGATCGGATTGGAACTCATACTTACCGTTAAATCTTGGAAAGCCTGCAATTCACGTAATGGAGACATACCACTGCTCATGAATTCCAGTCCTAAGAATAAAGCACCAAAGCCGAAGATGGTCTGGCCGATATGGTTAACTTTAGAGTTTTTAAAAAAGAAAAGAAGAAAAGAACCCACCGCCACTATTGGCAGAGCATACTCACCAATATCAATACCGATAATGAATGCAGTAACCGTTGTACCTATATTCGCTCCCATAATCACGCCGATAGCCTGTCTAAAGGACATGAACCCGGCATTTACCAGCCCAATTGTCAGTACTGTCGTACCGGTACTGGACTGTATCAATATAGTGACAACAATACCAGCAAGCACTCCCATAAATGGATTGCTGGTAAACCTGTCAAGAATGTCTCGGAGTCGATCACCTGCTGTTTTTTGCAGTCCGTCTCCCATATACTTGATACCTAGAAGGAATATACCCAGCCCTCCAATGAATTCAAAAATCAGCGTTTGCACATCAATATCCAAAATTTATACCTGCCCTTCAAAGTCGAAGTTTGTCACATGCCTCTACTATTATTAAATGAACTTTAGGTTTTTGTAAAGATATTAAAAGAAACTTAACATTAAATTTACAATCTTTTTTTCCTAGAAGGTATCTTTGTCTATTCACTTCCCAAATATTTCCTCTCTTACCCTGGTATATCCATAAAAACCGCTGATCTTCCGCTTAGCTGTGTACGGGTAGGTACGGAAATGAAAGAGTTCTCTCTAACCGTTGCCGCTTAAGCTCCCCCGTGAGATCCTCCCCACAGATGAAGTAGAGCCACTAATAGAAAACCCTTATGGAACCCACTCCATAAAGGTTTTCTGGCTAATCTGCCACTTTTTCCACTAGTATCTTTGTGCCATCGACATGTACGACTCTCACTGTGGCACCTTTTTCTATCCATCGGCCGTCAGATACCGCACTATAGTCCTTATTGCCAATTCTTATGGTACCGACCGGCCGTAATGTATTTAGGGTGACGCCTTCCAATCCAACCATTTTTTCATATTCCTTATTCATGGAACTATATCCGGCTTCTTTGGTTAATTGATCAGTAAGGGCTATCTTCGTCCACATCTCTCTTCGTTTGAAGGCTTTTAAAAAGAAAAGTGATCCGCCTGCTCCAACCAACACACCTAATACAGCATATAGGCCGGTTACAAAGTCTGGCGCCGCCAGGGCAACAGAAATCAACATGGCCGAGAGCCCAAGGGTTGCCAACGTCCCATCATTGACGACCTTGCCGTCAAGGACGATAAGGAATAAACCGACAAAATAAATAATAAGCATAAGGATAAACGAGCTCGTTTCCACATATGCTGAAAAGTAGACAGTTATAAACCCAAGACCCAAGAGAGCAAAAAGCCCTCGTGCATTAACCAGAACTTCACCTATTAAAAATAATGTTCCGAGAAAGGTAATAACAAAGCTTATCCATGATAGATCAAATATATCCATTCAATTTCCCTCCTCTTTTTCTAAATGTATTAAACCGCTCGTCACACAAAAGGGGTGAAATTTATGTATTTTGCAAAAAGAGGTTTTGTTTACATTATTATTATGCTTCTGTGTTTAAGTATATATCAAGATTTATTATCTGGTAAATCTAATCATCCCGAAAAGGAGGATATCCTTTATACGGATGAGCTGGCAGAGTATAAAGTTGTTCAAAGGAAAGTAGGGTCCGGTGATACTATACTTTCTGTGGTTGAGAACATTAACGGCGGCCGTACCGAATCTTTGGATATAGACCAGATTATGGATGATTGGAGGACAATGAACCCATCCAGTGACCCTTATACCCTCATTCCCTCCAACTATTACTATTTCCCACTTTATCAAGAGAATTAAAAAGGAGGCTGATTCACAGATCAGCCTCCTTTTTCTACACGAAGGGCAATATGAAAAGGGTGATTAAAATGGAGATTGCACCAGCAGCGATTGCTATATTGCCCAGAGAGTCTGCTCCGCGACTTCTGGAAATAAAGCCTAAAACAATCCCTGCACCGCCTAATATCACTGGCCAGATAAAAAAGGAAATGACTGATAGTGCAATTCCAATCCAACCATACATGCTATTGACCTCGTCCTCATTCGCTTGATTATCATCCAACACATTATCTGCGGTAAATTCCTCAGCATATTCTTCGTTTCGGGAACTATCCGGCTCAATGCCGATAAAATCCTGATTTTTTCGGGTTTCTCCATGGTTTTCACCATGTTCGGGTGGAGTCTCAACTCCGTTCCTGGTATCTCGAGGATCCATTTATCGTACCTCCTTTTCTTTCTTATTGAGGTGCGGTCATAGTTTATGGATTTTCAGCCTTTCTAATGATGTTACATTCTGGAAGCGGCCTGCTGTAGAACATTTGCCGAGTTCTGCATATAGTAAAAAAGAAATCATTATAAAAGGAGTATGTATATGTCCGAATTTATCGCTCAGCTGATTCGTAATAAGCTAAGACAGCTTACAGCTGAGGAAATAGGCCGGTATGGAGCACAATATGGATTCAACATTACTAAAGCGCAAGCAAACCAGATCGCTGATTATTTAAGGAAACATTCATATGATCCATTTAATGCCACAGATCGCCGGAGAATGTGGAAGGAGCTTGCTAAGATTACCGATCAAGCAACCGCACAAAAAGCACAGCGGTTATTCCATGAAATCATCCGCTCTTATGGTGTAGAACATTTATTTGAGAAATAAGAAAAAGGAATAACACAGGTAGTGTTATTCCTTTTTCTTATGCCTGGGCAATTTTTTCTTTCAAGCTGCTGTCGAAATTCCCTTCACGCAGCATATCAATTTCAAACTTATATGGTGGCTTTTTATTTTTTTTATCCTCACCAACAAAAGGTGTTTCCAATATCTTCGGCAGATTCTCCAATTGAGGGTGATTAATGACGTAATGTAGCGCCTCAAAGCCGATATGGCCAAATCCTATATTTTCATGGCGGTCTTTATGGGCTCCGCGCTCATTTTTACTGTCATTAACATGGATGACTTTCAGGCGGTCCAGCCCAATAATTTTATCAAATTCATTAAGGACTCCGTCAAAGTCATTGACAATATCATATCCAGCATCATGAATATGACAGGTATCCAGACAAATGGACAATTTATCATTTTCAGTCACTCCGTCAATAATCTTCGCGAGTTCATCGAATGTACGGCCTACTTCAGACCCCTTGCCGGCCATCGTTTCCAACGCTATCTGTACATCTCCGTCCTTTTCCAGAACTTCATTCAGACCTTCAATTATTTTACGGATACCGATTTCTGCACCTGCTCCAACATGGGAACCAGGATGAAGAACAATCTGGCTGGAGCCTAATGCAACCGTACGATCCATTTCACTCCGAAGAAAATCTACACCAAGCTCAAATGTCTCTGGCTTTACGGAATTCCCTATATTAATAATATAAGGTGCGTGGACCACTATATCTTCCATTCCATTCGTTTCCATATGTTTTTTGCCTTCTGTGATGTTCAATTCCTCAATTGGTTTCCTCCTTGTGTTTTGCGGGGCACCGGTATAAATCATAAATGTATTTGCCCCGTAGGAAGCCGCCTGTTCACTGGAACCAAGCAGCATTTTCTTCCCATTCATGGATACATGTGATCCTATTCTTAACAATGTGTACACCTCTCCTGCAATGTGCTATTTATGACGTTTATTCTTTTTAGCCAACTGCCTTTTAATTGACTCTTGCTGCCTTTGCATCTTTTTCTTATAGCCTGGCTTTACTTGTTTCTTTTTCTTTACTCGTTTCCACGCTTCTTTATCCATATCGGTGGTAACTTTCGTCCGGAGGTTTCTCTCGTTCCATGGTTTTGCCTCATGCCATTCTCCATTTTTTACATCTGTATAAATGAAGTTCAACCCTTTATCCTCCAGCTTTTCGATAAGCTTTACATCATTTTCTCCATATAGACTGACTGCAGTCCCCTCCATCCCTGCTCTTGCAGTCCTTCCTACACGGTGAATATAAAAGTCTTCCTCTTTCGGCAGCTGTGCATTTATGACATGACTGACTCCCTTAATGTCAATACCCCTGGCAGCTAGATCGGTAGCTACCACATATTGGAATTTCAGATTCTGAATATCCTTCAATACCCGCTTCCGTTCGCGAGGGGAGAGCCCTCCATGTATGAGGCCGGGTTGAAGTCCTCTCTCTAAAAGGGAATTAGCCAATTGATTGGCAGCTTCCTTTCCGTTTGCAAAGATAATTGCCAGATATGGATGGATGGTTTGGGATATTTCATATATTATATCAGCTGGATCACGATGCCTTACATCGATCAGCCGATGTTCCATTTTTTCTGGAGAAAAATGGTCGTCTATTTTTACATAATAAGGGTTCTCCAGGTATTTCTTGAAAAAGTGTTCTAAGCGTTGTGGGATAGTAGCGGAAAAAACAAGCAGTTGAACACCAGGGTTCGATCGGACCAATAGTTGGTCTACATCATTTATAAAACCCAAGTCCAGCATCAAGTCAGCTTCATCAATGACAAAAGAACGAGCTGTATAAATGGAAACAGCTTCCTCTTTTACTAAGTCCAATATTCTTCCAGGAGTTCCCACTATAATGTGAGGAGGCTGTTTTAATTTCTCGGCCATTTTCTGTTTGTCTGTCCCTCCAACCAGAAGTTTGGCTGTCCAGGTATGCTCTTTATCGGAAAACCGAATGATTTTCCTGACTTCATCATAAATCTGGGTTGCCAGTTCACGGGTAGGAGCAGTGATAACAAATTGAACTTCCCGTTTATCCTCCTCCAATTTATTAAAAAGAGGCAGCAAGTATGCATGCGTCTTCCCTGATCCGGTCCTAGAATGCCCGATCACACTTTTTCCTTCTAACGCCGCAGGAATTACTTCTTGTTGAATTTCTGTTGGCTTTCTGAATTGGAGGCCCCGGATAATTTGCTCCATCATCGGCTGAAATGAAAAATCTCTAAAATTATTGTCTGTCATCAGTTATACTCCTTTTTTAAAGCTGTTGAAAGATTAATCAGAGGAATTGGAATGGTTCTGTTTCCTTTTCAGAAATGAAAACATCGATATTTGCGAGTTCATCATCTAAATAATTTTTCACTGCCCCTTTCATGATCTGTTCTATATGATGCCCAGGATCAATAACAGAAAGTCCCATTTCCATAGCATCTTGAGCCATATGGAAAGTCATATCACCTGTGATATAAACATCTGCGCCTTTTTGTTTGGCCGCATGAATGTATTTTTCCCCGCTTCCTCCAAGTACCGCTGCCTTTTTCACCTTTCTGTTCAGATCACCTGTCACTCGAAGGCCCTCCAACCCGAAAGCATCCTTCACCTTAGCACAGAGTTCACGCAAACTCATCTCACTTGCTAAATTACCAACCCTGCCAATGCCAATAGCCTCTCCCGGGTTCTCGAGTGGAAAAATATCATACGCAGGCTCTTCATATGGATGTGCGTCTATTACTGCATCAATAACTTGGTCTGTTTTTTCTTCTGGCATGATCGTTTCAATTTTCATTTCCTTCGCAAATTCCAGTTCATTGTGTTTGCCGATATATGGGTTTGTACCTTCTAACGGTTTAAACGTTCCCACACCATGGGTCTGGAAAGTACAATGACTATAGTTTCCGATATGGCCAGCTCCTGCCTTATGGAAGGCATTCCGAATGTCATCTGCATGGGACTCAGGCACATAAACAGCCATCTTCAAATAACGCTGCCTACCTGTTTCGACTAACACCTCATCCGGATGGACGCTTAGCGCTTCACATAACAAATCATTAATCCCCCCGTGAGCCGCATCCAAGTTTGTGTGTGCAGCATAGACAGATATGTCATGCTGAATAAGCTTCTTTACCACCCTTCCTTTAGGAGTACTGGTGTCTATCTCTTTTAACTCCTTAAACAGCAAGGGGTGATGGGCGATAATCAGGTCAGCACCTTTTTCAATTGCTTCGTCCACTACCGATTCCAGAACATCCAATGTAACCATTATTTTTTTGACTTCTTTATGGGGCGAACCCACTTGCAAACCTACATTATCCCAGTCATAAGCCAATTGTTTCGGAGTCCATTTCTCAATCAATTCAAAAATGTCGCTACAGAATGTGGTCATCTTCCAAGTACCTCCCTTATCCAAGCTGATTCCATTTCGAATTGGCTAATCTTATCCATATTTTTCTCACTGGCTTTTTTCATCTCATCGATGACTCTTTCAAGCTTGGCCAATTCATGTTCCCATTTATAATAAAAGGCAGATGGCTTTTTCTCTAACAAAATTGGCCCAAACAACAGTTGCTGTTCCAATAACTCCTCTTCAAAGGGGTCTTCCGCGTATTTATCAGCTGCAAGTACCTCATAAATATGCCCATTTTCCTCAACAATCTGTTCATCTACAATCATATAGTTATTTCTTCTGAGCCATCTGCGTACATTTCGGGCGTTGACATTCGGTTGGGCAATGATTCTCTCTACGGTACCAAGTTTATCTATCCCTTTCTGGAGAATGGACTGGATCAAAGAGCCGCCCATCCCAGCAATAACTATCTGATTTACTTCATTAGGACTGAGAACTTCCAACCCGTCACCTAGCCGTACATCCACTTTATTTGTCAGCCCATGAAATTTTACGGTAGATACGGCACTGTTATAAGGGCCCACTCTTACTTCACCCGCAACCGCCCTAGCTTGATCATCCTTCTGACATATGTAGCATGGCAGATAGGCATGGTCAGAACCTATATCTGCAAAGACCGCCCCTGCAGGTAGATAGGAAGCCGCCGTTTTCAATCTTTCCGATAAGTTGATTCTATTACCCATAAAAATTCTCCACTTCCTAAGATCGTCTTTCTATATAGAATTTGTAAAAATTCCAGTTATAACACATGATTGTGCAGAAAAAGAAAAGCTTTCTGTTTGAGCAGAAAGCTTTTCTTTTGCATGGGGTAATAAGAATTCCATTCTGCTCTACACATGGAGAGAGCCATAGATTTCCCCTGCATCCGGTTCCCACCGGTTTTTAAGTATATGAATCACTTTATTGATACTCTTCTGCCAGCCATTGGGAAAGAACCTCGGCTTGCGGTTCGGTAGCCATCCCTGCCGGCATGCTTCCCTGACCGTTAATGATGATATCCTTAATTTCCTCTTGAGAAAGCCTGCTTCCCACTTCTGTCAGATCAGGGCCTGCTCCCCCTGACAGGTCTGCACCATGGCAGCTTGCACAGTTTGCTTCAAAAATCGCAGCTGGGTCAGCGGTAGTTTCCCCTTCTCCTGATTCTTCAGCATTTCCTTCTGATTCTTCTGTTTGCTCCCCGTTATGCTCTTCTTGGATTGCTTCTCTTTGATTCACACCAATCAGAGAAAAGACAATGACGGTGAGAATCCCGGCAACAGCAATAATTGCATAAGGGATTACTGGATTTTTCATAATGATTCCTCCTTATGTATTTCCCCAATTTGTACTGCATTATAAGACTATATATATTTTACTCCAAAATCTCAAGAGTTTAAAGAAAAAAGGCAGGAAAAAGCAAAATTATGTAAGTTTTTACCACCTTACAGCTTGACCTTGACGGATAGACCATACCATTATGACAATTAAACTTATTTAAACAATCCTCACCCAAGGATTTGCAAAATGAGGAGAGATTAAGTAAAATATAGACAAACGATGAAAACGGTAACACAAAGAGCAGTCCAGCCTCACCTGCTGGTGAAACTGACTGGACCTGCTATAGAAAAAGCCATTGAACACTACAGAGTGTGCAATGACTCCTAATTTAATCAAGAAAATCTTTTAGACGTTTGCTGCGGCTTGGATGACGAAGTTTGCGAAGCGCTTTAGCCTCAATTTGGCGGATCCGTTCCCTGGTAACGCCAAACACTTTGCCAACCTCTTCCAAAGTACGAGTCCGTCCATCATCAAGGCCGAACCGTAATCGAAGAACATTCTCTTCCCTGTCAGTCAGCGTATCCAATACGTCTTCCAACTGTTCTTTTAAAAGTTCATAGGAAGCATGATCAGATGGAGAGACTGCTTCTTGATCCTCAATGAAATCACCGAGATGGGAATCATCTTCCTCACCAATAGGCGTTTCCAAAGAAACAGGCTCCTGGGCAATTTTCAGGATATCCCTAACTTTATCCGGTGACAATTCCATCTCTTCACCGATTTCTTCTGGGGTCGGTTCTCTGCCAAGATCCTGCAGCAATTGCCTTTGTACTCTGATCAATTTATTGATGGTCTCCACCATATGGACAGGTATTCGGATAGTCCTTGCCTGGTCGGCAATTGCCCGGGTGATGGCTTGACGAATCCACCAAGTTGCATACGTACTGAATTTGAACCCTTTCCGATAGTCAAATTTTTCCACTGCCTTAATCAGGCCCATGTTTCCTTCCTGAATCAAATCAAGAAAAAGCATGCCACGCCCTACATACCTTTTGGCAATACTTACCACAAGACGAAGGTTTGCTTCCGCCAACCGGCGCTTAGCTTCTTCATCTCCCTTTTCGATACGGGTGGCAAGATCAATTTCTTCTGCAGCAGACAGAAGATCAACACGGCCAATTTCTTTCAGATACATCCGTACGGGGTCATTAATCTTTATTCCTAACGGGACACTTAGATCATTTAGGTTGAATTCCTCTTCTTTCGCAATTTGCTGCATGTTCGGATCTTCTTCCGATTCACCAATAATTTCCACACCTTGTTCTCCCAGGTACTCATAAAACTCATCCATTTGGTCAGATTCCAATTCAAAACTGGATAAGCGGTCTGCCACTTCTTCATATGCCAAAACACCGCGTTTTTTACCCATCTCAAGCAATTGCTCTTTTGCTTGATCAAGCGTAAGCTCGGTTGCGTTTTGTTTTACTTGTGAAGATTTGTTTTCGGCCATGAGTTCCCCTCCTTCCAGACTACTTTATAGATCAGTTGGTATTCTTCAACTGTTTTTGAATTTCGATAATTTGCATGGCAATTTGGGCGGCTTTAAGCGGATCATTTTGCTGCTCTGCCAATCTTTGCTGTTCCTTTAGTGCTTTGATACTCATCCTGTCACCGGATTCGGAGAGGATGGTTCGTATATAATCGTTAACTTCTCTGTCACTGATATCGTCTTTCACAGGAAGCATGGAAATCTCTGCTACGACCTGTCTGGCCTTCTCATCATCAAGCCTTTCCATGAAGAGGCCCGGGTCTGCAGTATGCCCTTCTTCATAAAAAGCATACAGATGGGTAGCAATGATTTTATGAACATCCAGATTGAATGCGGCCCCTATTTCCTCCTGCACCTTTTCTGCAATGTAAGAGTTTTGCAACATGTAGGAGATAAGCTGTCTTTCTGCATTCTGGAAAGCCGGCAAAAGTCTTTTTCTGCTGTGGAACGACGGCTCTGCTTTCTTATTAGTATTACTGTACTTCTCTCTCTTATCCTCCCGGCTGCCGCTTTTCTGCCTATATTGATGGATTTCTTCGGTCAAGGTATCCATGGATATATTATATTCATTGCTGAGCTCTTTAAGATAATATTCCCGTTCCACTGGACTGTCAATCACCGCAACCTGCCGAAGCACGGTTTCTACATATTTTATACGGTCTCCTTCAAGGCTGAGATTAAAGTCTTTTTTTACATACCGCATGTAGAAGCCCATAAAGGTGGTGCTCGGTTTAATGACCTGATCTATAAAAGCTTCTCCCCCATACTGCCGGATAAAGCTGTCGGGATCCATATCCTCGGATAACCGGGCAATTTTAACATAAGCGCCGACATTCTGAAGCAGCTGGGCTGCCTTATAAGTAGCATCCATGCCCGCTCTGTCTCCGTCATAACAGAGTATCACCGTGTCGACATAGCGTTTGAGCAGCTTTGCTTGACTATCCGTCAAGGAAGTGCCCAATGTAGCTATTCCGTTTTTGACACCAGCCTGATATGCTGAGATTACATCCATGGATCCTTCAAATAAGACGGCCTCATTCTCTTTCCGGATATGTTTCTTGGCCAAGTCAAAATTAAACAAGGTCTTTCCTTTTCGGAAAAGTTCACTCTCTGCACTATGCAGATATTTCGGCCCTTGTCCATTGATCGCACGGCCATTAAAAGCAATCGTTTTTCCCAGATGATTACGTATAGGAAAAATGACCCTGCCACTGAAACGGTCACTTACACTATTATCATCTTTCTGGGATAGTAAACCTGCTTTCACCATTAATTGCTGGTGAAACCCCTTTTTTTCAAGAAACTCCGTAGTGAAATCCGTTATGTTCGGTGCGAAACCCAGTTGAAAGGTGTCAATGGTATCATCGTGGAGCCCTCTTTCTTTCAGATAAGTATATCCTTCTTTACCGTCCTTTGTATGACGGAGCAAATGGTGATAAAGCTTTGCAAGCCATTCATATGCTGAAAGAATGCTCTGACTCTCCGTGGAGAGGGACGTTTCCTTTCGAATGCCCTCTTCCGGTAACTGAACACCGCTCCTGTCTGCCAGGTGTTTTAAAGCTTCATAAAAAGAATAGCTTTCCATTTCCATTAGAAAAGTTACAACATTACCGCCTTTTCCACAGCCAAAACAATGAAAAATCTGTTTTTCCTGAGTTACCGAAAAGGAAGGTGTCTTTTCTCCATGAAAAGGACATAGACCAAAGTAATTTCTGCCTTGCTTCTTTAATTGAACATACTCACCAATGACATCGACAATATCGTTCGCCTTTCGAACCTCTTCAATTACCTCATCAGGAACCTGATTGGCCATAATAACCACCATACTATACTATTATTCAAGATGTTTGAAGAAAATCCTTCTTTATTCGACAATTTTCTTCTTTATGTGCGAAAAACTTATGGACATCCCTTCAGTTGTTTTTAAGGTTGTGTTAATAGCAGTCTTACCCAAAGTCTATATTTTCAAAAGGTCGAGCTTTTGGGCGTTTGCAGAAAGCTTATACACCTTAATTCTACATGAAACGATGAAATTCCTTCTTGCTGATGAATGTTTTATTTTTCAGAATACCAACCTGAAAACAAATACACTATTTCTGCCACTAATATCTTTGCACAAATTCATATTATAATACAAACAAGATAAAAATGCCAATAAAATAAAATAAAATAATAAGCGCAGAAAACAACCCTGCTTCAAGGAATGTATTCTGCGCATTTTTACATGCAGTACGATCACATACTACCTATGAATGGTCTGCATAATAATATTTGCCGTCTCTTCGACTGCTTTGTTGGATACATCAATTACTTCACAACCGATTCTTTTAACCACTTCATTGAAATAACTTATTTCCTGTTCAATTCTCTTTATATTTGCATAGGTGGCCTGATCCCCAAGCCCAAGTGCCTTTAAACGCTCTTTTCGTATCTCATTCAGCTTTTCCGGGCTGATGCGGAGCCCGATACACTTTTCCGGGTTCACTTCGAATAATTCTTCAGGAGGGTCGACCTCCGGAACAATTGGGACATTAGCCACTTTCAAACGCTTGTGTGCAAGATATTGGGACAAAGGAGTTTTTGAGGTTCTCGATACACCTATCAGAACGATATCCGCCCTGGCAATACCTCGGGAATCCCGTCCATCATCATATTTTACAGCAAATTCAATCGCTTCAACACGCTTGAAATAATCTTCATCCAACTTATGAACCAAACCAGCTTCCAGCCTCGGGGACTTATTAAATACTCGCTCCATGGCCTCCAGTGTTGGCCCCATAATATCGATTACTTCTATATCCTTCTCCGCTGCCTGCTCATTCAAGTATTGGCGCAAGTCGGGATCGACAAGAGTAAAGCCTATTACACCATTGCGCTCGCCCGCCATCTGAATAGCCTCATCAATAGTCGCTTTATCTTCGACATATGGAATTCGGTTTATTTTAAAGTCACCACTATTAAACTGGCTCAGCCCAGCTTTTATTACAAGTTCCGCCGTCTCCCCTACCGAATCCGACAGAACGTAAACAACCGGTTTTTCTGTCACCATACCATCTCCCCCTTAAACCTGATCGTCTGTAACTAATTCGACAAAAACTTTGGTGATTGTCGTTTTCGTTATACGCCCTACAACCTCCATGCCTTTTTCCGTATCTTTGACCACTGGTATTCCATCAATCTGTTTATTTATGAGCTGATTGGCAACTTCAATCAGCAGATCTTCCTTCCTGCATACCGTAATATTCGGCATTCTTGTCATGATAATATGAACGGGTACAGCACTTAAATCCTGCTGGCCGATACTGGCTCTTAATAAATCTTTACGTGATAAAACACCAGTTATACAGGAATGTTCATCAATCACAAATATAGTTCCCACGTCTTCTAAAAACATAGTAGAGATTGCATCATAAACAGATACATTCTCCTTGACCACAACAGGTACATGCTGGAACTCATGTACCTTATATTTCTTAATTTTCTCTGTTAGAAGCTCGGAACCTGTCTTACCGGTGTAAAAATAACCCACCCTTGGCCGTGCATCCAGAAATCCGGCCATTGTCAGAATAGCCAAGTCCGGTCTTAACGTAGCTCGGGTAAGACTGAGGTGATCAGCAATCTTTTCCCCAGTAATCGGGCCATTCTCTTTAACTATTTCTATAATCTGTTCCTGCCTATTTGATAATTCCACCTTTTCACCACCCAACGAGCAATATGACATACTTATTCATAATTATTATATCCTATACAGGAGGGAAAAGGGAAGTATTGGTCGTTTAAAAGCTTTGCTTCCATTCGATCGCTCTCAGGTCAGCATATTCATTTACCAATACAGCAATAGCATTCACCATAGCAAGACGGTTGCTTCTCACCCGCTCGTCCTCCGCCATGACCATGTTATGATCAAAGAAAGCATGGATAGGTTCGGCCAATTCTGCTAGCAGGTTCATCGCTTTTTCTGCATCTTTTTCTTTATTTGCCCTTTTATAAGGATCAGTAATCTGGAGAACCTTCTCGTACAACACATGCTCCGATTCTGTTTCAAAGCCAGCTGGATCCACTTCGGTTTCTGAGGTCTTCCCTGCAAGGTTCAGTACACGCGTCAATGCTTCCTGAACTACTTTGAATTCTTCGTCTGTCCTTTTATCAGAGAGGATAGCAGCTTTGGCAAACGTATAGTCAATAACACCAATTTCCTTATGAATGACAGACTGAATAACATCTTGTTCGACATCCATTTCCCTCAGCAAGTAGGATGCACGCAGTTTGAAGAATTCTTCTAATTCCGCAGCGGCGTTTTCTTCATTCTCAAGATTCAAATCCAGTGACTGGTACAGCGTTCGAGTGAGTGCCAGCAAACTCTCTACTGAGACATCCCATTGCCTTTGTTTCAAAATACGCAACACTCCTGCCGCCTGGCGCCTCAAGCCATACGGGTCTTGACTGCCGCTAGGTACCAGGCCAACATATATGCAGCCGACAATGGTATCGAGTTTGTCAGCAAGACTTACTATTGAGCCTGGTATCGTTGATGGGAGTTCTCCATTAGCCTGTTTTGGCATATAATGTTCGCCGATTGCCTTCGAAACCTGCTCTTCTTCACCTAGATTGCGAGCATATTTTTCTCCTATCGTACCTTGGAGTTCGGTAAACTCATTAACCATATTGGTCATCAGGTCGAATTTGCAGATTTCAGCTGCTCTGACAGCAGCTTGTGTATCTTCTTCATTCAGCTCCAACAATTCTGCTAGCTTTGCTGTGATCTCCGCAATTCGTACCACCTTATCGTGATAGGTTCCTAATTTATCTTGGAATACTACCCGCTTAAGCTTTTCTTGATAGAAATCTATCGAGTTTTTTTGATCTTCTTCAAAAAAGAATCTGGCGTCCGACAATCTGGCACGCAGCACCTTTTCATTACCCTTGGAAACTGTGTCCAAAAACCGTTCGTCACCATTCCGAACACCAATGAAATACGACAGCAGCTCCCCTTCTACAGACTTTACTGGAAAGTAGCGTTGATGCTCTTTCATGGAAGTAATAAGCACTTCAGGCGGGAGTTCAAGAAATTGGCCCTCATAGGAACCCTTGAATACCGTCGGATATTCTACCAGATTCCTCACTTCGTTCATTAAATCCTCGTCGATAGGAATGCGGAAATTTTCTTTTCTCTCCATCTCTTTGATTCCGTCCCGTATAAGCTGTTCCCTCTCCTTGGCATCGGCGATAACGTGTTCATCTCTTAAGGCATTTACATATTCCGCCGGTTGGCCAATTGTAATCTCCTGTCCGAGGAACCTATGTCCGTATGTCCTGTTTCCAGTCCGTACCCCGGTCAATTCAAATGGAATGATCTCATTTCCATGCAATGCCACCATCCAGCGGATCGGTCTTGCATACTTTAATGTTTGATCCGCCCATCGCATATTTTTACCAAACTGGATAGAGGTGATGACGTCCCGCAAGCCTGGCAAAAGTTCAGCTGTATCCATCCCCACGATATGCTTCTCCACGAAAATATAGGTCGTGCCTTTCACTTCTTTAGTATAGATATCTTCTACTGTCTTGCCTTGCCCCTTGGTAAAACCTATGGCAGCCTTTGTCCAATTTCCCTTCTCATCTTTAGCAATCTTTTCAGCAGGCCCTCTTGCTTCCTCCCTTATGGATGTCTGCTCTTCAGCTACATCTTCGACCAGCACCGCCAGACGTCTTGGGGTTGAAAAAGAAGTTACAGGGCCATGGTCGACTCTTAAATCATCCAGCCATTTCTCCGTTTTTACTGCCAGTTGATTCTCTGCGTCATCTACAAATCGTGCTGGCAACTCTTCCAAGCCGATTTCCAATAAGACATCCTTCGCCATTTACATCTCCTCCTCTTTCTCTTTCAGCATAGGAAAACCAAGTCTCTCTCTTTCGGCAACATACGCCTTTGCAATATTTCTGGCCAAGTTTCTGATTCTGGATATGTAGCCGGTACGCTCCGTTACCGAAATGACTCCTTTTGCATCAAGCAGATTAAAGGTGTGGGAGCACTTTAAAACGTAGTCATATCCGGGGAAGACCAGGCCTTTTTCCATGGTCTTTTCCGCTTCTTTTTCATACATGGAAAAAAGCTGGAAGAGCATATCGGTGTCTGATTCCTCAAACGTATACTTGGAATGCTCATACTCCGGCTGGTAAAAAATGTCGCTAACAGTGACTCCGCTTGTCCATTCTAGATCAAACACATTTTCCTTGTCTTGTATATAGGAAGCAAGACGTTCAATTCCGTATGTTATCTCTACAGATACAGGGTTCGCTTCCAGACCGCCGATTTGCTGGAAATAAGTAAATTGAGTTATTTCCATACCATCCAGCCATACTTCCCAGCCAAGCCCAGCAGCACCAAGTGTTGGATTTTCCCAGTTATCCTCTACAAAACGGATATCATGTTTCAGAGGATCAATTCCCAACTTTTTCAAGGATTCCAAATAAAGCTCCTGGATATTGTCCGGGGATGGCTTCATGATCACTTGGAACTGGTGGTGTTGATACAGACGATTGGGATTATCTCCATAACGTCCATCTGCAGGCCGTCGCGACGGCTCTACATATGCTACATTCCACGGCTCCGGCCCAAGGCTTCTAAGAAGAGTCATTGGCGACATAGTACCTGCTCCCTTTTCCACATCATAGGCTTGCATTAGAATACAGTTCTGCTCAGACCAATGCTGTTGAAGCGTTAATATCATTTCCTGGATATTCATATGTTTAACCTCCATAAATTTTTTTAATAATAAAACCCGTCCCTATGTCTGTACCTTTACAGACATAGGGACGGGTTCTACCCGCGGTTCCACCCTATTTGCCCTTACACAGCAAGGGCCGCTTTAACAGGTTTGCTCCAGAGCGCCTTCCAAGCTGGTCCATCATCCGGCTCCCACTATCCCGGACTCGCTCTAAATGGAGTGCAGCAAGTACTCTTCCCCTTCACAGCAACACTTATTCATATGTACAATATCTTACGCATCTGCGGAAAAATTGTCAATAGTAGACTACCTCAGCTTATCAAGTTGTCCAAGGAACTTTTTTGATTTTAAATAATATCCTCCATACTGATCATAATAGGCATCTAGAATTCTGCGCAGCAATCGCTGGTTCTCTGGTTTTACCGAAATCCTTCCTACACGTTCCAGTCCTATTTTGGCGAAAATATACAGCAGCTTTGCTACAGACTCCGATAATGGGATTGCATCTGGATCCAGGCCTTTGCATTTGCTGCACAGCAGTCCTCCTTCTGCAATGGAAAAGGAAAAGGGGGGCTCATTCCCTCCGCAATTGGCACATCTGCTCACGGACGGGGCGAATCCCCCTCTGGCAAAGAGCTTCATTTCATACATCATAACAGGTATTTCAACATCTTCATTTTTCTCCACCCACTCCATAGTGTAGTGAAGTTGATCAAATAAGGAAGGATCGGGTATTTGGGAATCCATCAGTTTTTCCGTTAGTTCAGTGATATACGCTGTGTATGCTGTCTTTATAATATCTTCCCGGATTGGACGGAAGGAATGAATGATTTCACCTTGTTGCAGGGTGCTTAATCCCTTGTTGAGGTATACAAAGAATTGTCCGTAAATAAACGGTTGGGTAACAGCTGCCATTCTGCTTTTAGGCTTTTTTGCCCCTTTTGCGATTGCTGAAAACTTCCCTATCTTTTTACTCATAATCGTGACTATTTTATGCGTCTCTCCATAATCAGTAGTTTTTATGATGATCCCGTCAATTTTTTCAAGCACCATGCTTCCCTTCCTTTCCAGTCAGTTCTAATGACTGAACACTTCCCCCTAAAGGACGCCAGCGCATGATTATACGTTTGTTTCCTCTGTGGATGCTTCTTCATTTTCACTTTGCTGCCATTCATCGGATGAAGATGAATTCTCCATTTCCTTCATGAGCAAATAGGTTTCAATGTTTCCCGTTTGACTGAAAAATTTCCAAGTATCAATCACAAGAAACCCCACCTTTCATTTTTGTTTGAAAATGTTCACATCTTTAGATTTCCCTCAGAGTCGAAAACAATGAATATTAAAATTTACCAAGGTTAATATTCGTCACTTCTAAAACCGTACTCATGCAGCTGATTTTCCCTGTTCCTCCAGTCCTTCTTCACTTTGACCCATAATTCCAAATAAACCTTGGAGCCCAGCAATGCTTCTATATCCCTACGGGCGTTCTGGCCGATCCGCTTAAGCATACTTCCCTGTTTTCCGATTAAAATGCCTTTTTGTGATTTCCTCTCTGTGACAACTGTAGCTTGGATGAGTATCTTCTCAGACTCCCTCTCCTCTATATTTTCAATCACCACAGCAATAGAATGCGGAATTTCCTCTTTTGTAAGGTGAAGAACCTTTTCTCTGATAAGTTCAGAGATGACAAATCTTTCCGGATGGTCGGTTACCTGATCTTCTGGGTAATATTGCGGGCCTTCAGGCAAATACCCTTTAAGAACATCAAGAAGGCGTTCCACATTATTCCCTTCCAAGGCGGAAATAGGGATAATTTCCTTGAAGTCATATCTCTCTTTATACTCGGCAATCATGGTAAATAGATCATCGGGGTGGATAAGATCAATTTTGTTAATAATGAGAAAAACAGGACGGTTCACCTGTTGCAGGCGATCTATGATGTATTGGTCGCCACGGCCATACCCTTCTTGCGCATTTATCATAAACAAGATCGCATCCACTTCATTTAATGTATCCTCTGCTACCTTTACCATAAAATCTCCGAGCCGGTGCTTAGGCTTATGAATCCCGGGAGTGTCGATAAAGACCATTTGGGCATCTTTTTCGGTCAAAACCCCCTGTATCTTATTCCTTGTTGTTTGGGGCTTATCACTCATTATAGCTATTTTTTGACCAATAACCCTGTTCATAAAGGTGGATTTGCCTACATTCGGCCTGCCTATAATTGCAATGAATCCTGATTTATAATTGTTTTCCATATATATCCTCCGTGATAACCTCGTTTATCCTAATGATACTACAAATAATTCCTTATTTCACAAATACGACAAAACCTTTAAAAAAATGCTCTTATTATGGATAGTTGTACAATTGAAACCGCAGGGAATAAATAGAAGTCCTTTTGCAACCACTTCACAGGACTTACTGAAGCAGCACACCTATCCGTGGAACAAAGACAATTAATCCAATAATAGCAGCAGTTGCCGCGGATATCATCACCATTCCTGCTGCCATATCCTTGATCGCTTTAGCAGATGGATGAATATCCGGCTTGATATAATCCACCATTTTCTCAATAGCAGTATTTATTATTTCCGAGGCCAATACCAGTCCTATGGATAGTATTAGCGCCATCCACTCAAACCGCGTGACCTTGAACAAAAAACCACTGAATATGACAATGCATCCCGCTGCCAGATGAAAACGGAAATTCATTTCCGTTTTCAACGTTTGGCGGATACCTGCCCATGCATGGGAAAAGCCTATCCCCTTTTTATTATCGTTCCACACCGAACTCACCCAGTATTTCTTCCTGCCTGGAGAACATTTTCTTCTCATCCTCTTTCTCCATATGATCGTAGCCTAACAAATGCAGCAGACCGTGAACCGCTAAGAAGCCTAATTCTCTTTCAAGAGAATGTCCATATTCCTCTGCCTGTTCTTTAGCTTTGTCAATAGAGATGACGATATCCCCTAAAATCAATGGCCCATCATCCCCAGAGATTTCCGGCTCACCTTCCACCGTTTCCTGGAGAGCAAAAGAAATAACATCAGTAGGCTTATCTTTCTGCCTATAATTACGATTTAATTCTTGTATTTCTTCATTCCCTGTAAAATTGACTGAGATTTCCGCTTCTTGGGGAATATCCTCTTTTTCCGCAGTAAAATCGAGTAATCTTTGCAGCAGATCAAAGTGATCAGGTTCTACGGTATTTGTCGAGTCATGAAAGTCTATATGCATGTTTTTTTCCTCCTTACAACATTTATAGATCTGCCCTTGCAGATATAAAGTATTCTAATGAACCCTCGTGTGTGAACAAAGACGGTTTTTCCGTTGTGTAATTTTTCCCTTTTGCACCAGACTTGAAACAAGCAGTCGTGCCTCTCACAGCAGGTATATAACCTACCCTGCCTGAATTTATTATTCCCATGAACAGAAATAAGACCCGTTAATTCGGGTCTTCATCATAGCCTGTTATTTATCGATGTTATAGGCTTCAATAATTCGCTGTACCAATGGATGTCTGACAACATCACTCGGATCCAAATGAATAAATGAAATGCCGTTGACAGAGTGGAGAAGCTGCTTAGCCACCTGTAACCCGGAACGCATGCCTTTTGGCAGATCAATCTGGGTAATATCGCCGGTAATGACCATTTTTGAACCGAATCCCAGTCGGGTCAAAAACATTTTCATCTGTTCCGGTGTTGTGTTCTGCGCTTCATCCAAAATGACAAACGCATCGTCCAGTGTACGACCTCTCATGTAAGCAAGAGGGGCTATTTCAATGGTTTCTCTTTCAATTAACCTCAGCGTATGCTCGGCCCCCAATACATCATGCAATGCATCATACAGTGGGCGAAGATAAGGATCAACCTTTTCTTTTAAATCCCCTGGCAGGAAGCCTAGACTCTCTCCAGCTTCTACAGCCGGCCTGGTCAAAATGATCCGTTTAACTTGTCCATTCTTCAATGCATTGACTGCCATTACTACAGCCAAGTAAGTTTTTCCCGTGCCGGCTGGGCCTATGCCGAATACAAGGTCCTTATTCTTAATTGCATTGACATATCCTTTTTGGCCAAGTGTCTTTACACGAATCGATTTCCCTTTAACATTTTTGGTTATTTCATCTTCAAACAATGTTTCAAATTGATTAATTTTCCCGGCTTTAGCCAAATCAACCGCATAGACAACATCCCGCTCCGTAATAGACAAGCCCCGTCTGATTACAGAAAGCATAGCCAAGAGGATTTCCTCGACAAGGGCGATGTCTTCTTCTGTTCCTGAAACCCCTACCTGCTCTCCTCTTGTGACAATAGAGACATTCATTTTCGATTCTATTTGCTTTAAATATTTATCATTTGTGCCGAATAAAGACAATGCTTCATTAGGGTTGGTTAATTCCAATTCAATTGTTTTAAGATTTTCCGACATAATCAATCTCCTTGGTTGGTGTAATCACTGGCTTCCAATCAATCCGCTGGAGGGCTATGATTGATTGGTTCTGCTTTTGCTATATTTTCTTCTACGCTTACATATAAGTTTATTTTAACTTTACCATTCTCCATGGATTCTTGCAAAATTTTTTCAGACACAATCACGGCCTCAGGTTCCAACTGCAACCTCAGGTCTCTCTTAGCCTGTTCAATCCCCGCTTCGGCCGCTTCCTCCTCTGTTAGTTTTTCCTGTACGGATTCCTTTTCACTGATGGTAGTAGTCACAAATTTCACAGGGAGTTCCCATTTTAAGAAGTAAAGACTTCCCTCTTCCACTTCTCTATGCTCTTCCTCGAAGCCGGGATCGCCAAACCCCCAGATAGGAAGCATTGTTTCCCCTATCTTAAGATGGTATTTCTTTTCCCGCTCTCCAGTCAGCTGCTCTGTAGAACGCTCCATAGGGATTGTCACCGTGATTTCATACCAGGTGGCGGCTGTCACTTTCCCCTGGGCTGCAACTAATTCTGCATTAGTGTCCTCTTCTTCTTCACCTTCTTTATCTTCTTTATCTTCTTTACCGCCATCGTCAATCCGTCCCGAAACCAAAACATCCCCTGCCTCAACATAGTCATTTACATGCACACGAGGCCTCCCCTTTGCAACGTACATATCGGTAATGACACCTTTCTTGGCTGCGACAAGGTTCTGGGGTGCTGGTTCCTCTTCTTCCTTTACTACTATCTTCTCCACCCCTTCCAATTGAAAGGTTGTCCCCTGTTGGTCCACGCCTACCCAAAGCAACTCTGGAACATCCTTGATCAACTGCTGTTGAATTTGGTTGGGAGATTCAAGTTTAAAAATCCAGGCTCCTCGTTCAATACCATATTCCTCCAATTGTTTACCCACCTTCTCTTCTAAGTCTTTGGGAAGGCCTGTAATCTCTACATTCCAAAGGATATTGGAAAGGAAGAGGAGGAAAAATAAACCGGCAGCTAATCCCGTGACAAGAGTTTTTCTTCCTAGAAATTGTTTCAACAGGAAAGGAAAGCCTTTTCTATCCCTAAATCTAATTTTATAACCGGTTCTTCTCCTGATCTTTTTGATTTGCTGTAGATCCCTTAACTTTATGGATCCTTCACAAGTATCTGTTCCTGTTCTGCGGATGTTCCATACTTGAATATTCGATTGGCTGCATAACTGAAAAAAAGCTTCAGGTCTTTCGCCGCGAACCTCAATTATTATATACCCTGCCATTGATATACCTTGATTATGCTTCATTTGTTCCTCCTCCCCTGGAAATATTAATCAGAAATAAATTTAACGTCGCTGATTTTCCCTTCCAGCAGCATCTCCTCTTGCACCATCATTTTAATGACGAAAGAAGAGCCGGTTATCACAATAAATCCATTATTAGTTTTCAATCGGAGTTCTGTGTCGGTATAGATATCTAACCCTTGGTGATTTTCTATATAGACATGTAATTGGCCAATCATGGTAATACGAGGCAACTCCAGAACTACATCAGATGGCAGGGAAAGATATTTAGTCAGCCATGGCCTAATCCGCTGATGTATTGAACTCATTCATGCAGCCCCCTCTCTCTCCTATATATGTATGAGGGGACGATGGGCATAAGAACAATAAAAAACCATCAGCAGCAAGCTACATGCTTGTGCTGATGGTTTTTTATCATTTTCTCCGCTGGGTCAAAACAGAACGGTAAGGTTTCTTGGAACGTGGCGGTCCTAGCACCTCAGACATCACAATGCCATTTATCAGGCCTTTTTTAGATAAGTTCCTTTTTATGTCGCTTCTAGTTTCTTCCTGTTTTTTCGTTAGGCCCTTTTCCGGCTCACGGAGAGGATTCTCTAGCGTTTCTGCACCCCGAAAATCTGTGTTACTGCTTGTATGGGCATGCAGCCGATCTGCGAGACGGTCCATCTGTTTGTTCTGCTGATCTTCTATTGACTCAGCGATAACGACATTCTTTTCCTTGCTCTTGCGCTCCCCGCTCTGCCGCTGTGGGGCTGGCTGTCTGGGAGCCGGCCGAGAAACGGGGCGCTCGCGGGGCGACTGTTCTTCTTCCTGCTTGTTGTTACGTAAAAAGCCCATCAATCCGGCAATGACCATGATGATCAGGAAGAAGTTACCAAAAATGAACTCAATCAAATTCCCCATGGAATCCCTCCCTTAAGGGCGTATGCAAATTACTTATCATTCTCATCCGTGTTTTCATCAGAGAGTTTCCCGATGGAATCACGCATATCCGTGTCGGCATCAATATTACGATAATTCATATAATCCATAACACCCAAGTTGCCTGAACGTAATGCCTCTGCCAACGCGAGTGGAACATCTGCTTCTGCTTCCACCACTTTTGCTCTCATTTCCTGTGTACGTGCTACCATCTCCTGCTCTTGTGCTACGGCCATTGCACGACGTTCTTCCGCTTTCGCCTGGGCAATATTCTTATCAGCTTCCGCCTGGTCTGTCTGCAGAATGGCACCGATATTCTTGCCGATATCCACATCGGCAATATCTATGGAAAGAATTTCAAAAGCAGTACCGGAATCAAGGCCCTTGCCTAATACGGTCTGGGAGATAGAATCAGGGTTCTCCAATACCTGTGTATGTGCCTTTGAGCTACCTATTGTACTTACAACCCCTTCACCTACACGAGCAATGATCGTTTCCTCACCGGCCCCACCGACGAGGCGATCAATATTTGCGCGAACTGTTATCCTTGCTTTTGCCTTTACTTCAATACCATCCATTGCAATCCCCGCAATGAAAGGAGTTTCAATCACTTCAGGATTTACACTCATTTGGACTGCTTCCAAGACGTCCCGGCCAGCCAGGTCGATAGCAGCGCCTCGTTCAAAAGGCAGATCAATGTTCGCCCGGTGAGCTGCAATTAGTGCATTTACCACCCTGTCTACATTTCCACCTGCCAGGTAATGGCTTTCCAACTGATTAATCCTGACTCCTAACCCGGCTTTATGTGCTTTAATCAATGGATTAATTACCCTGTTCGGCACGACTCGACGGAGCCGCATCCCGATAAGAGTAAAAATGCTCACCTTAACGCCTGCTGCAAGTGCACTGATCCACAAGGCAACAGGTATAAAAGTAAATAATACTGCAAGAGCAATCAATATGACCGCTATAATAATCAGCGGCATCAATTCAGATAATCCCATGTACAAAATCCTCCTATATTATTTATTTCAGGTCAGATTTGTCTGACCACGATTCTGGAACCTTCGACTTTAACAACCTTTATTTTTTCATTTTTGCCAATGAAACTACCCTCTGATACAACATCCAGGCGCTCTCCTTCAAAGATGCCGGTTCCAGCAGGCCTTAGGGGGGTTTCTGCTATCCCTTCTTTGCCAACAAGCTCCAGCCGATTGGCAGAAGACACATACCCTTCTTCTGTTGCTGTGCTGTCCTTCAGGATTATATGACGGAAAACACCTTTATCTGCGCCAATTCTGCGAAATAAGATGATAGCTGCTATTAAGGCAATTAAAAACGCAATTCCTACACTCATGGACATATGTCCCAAATCATAACCGGACATAAATAAGGAACCGACAACCGCTCCTATTCCAAGTAAACCAAGAATTCCGCCCGCTACAAAGAATTCAGCTACTATCATGGCAATCCCTATTACAAGAAGGATGACTGCCTCCATCCCAGCAAGCCCAGCAACAATATGCCCGTAAAAGAAGAGAACCAAGGCTACAACGCCCATCGTACCTGCAACACCGAATCCAGGGGAATACAATTCGACAACCAATCCGAGGCTAGCTACAGATAGAAGAATAGGAATCACTACCGGATTTGTCAAAAAACGGGCAACCTCTTCTGCCAGACTAGTCTCCGTCTCTACAATAGAGGCTCCAGACAGACCCAGTTGATTCATCAATGCTTCCCGGTGATTTACTACCCCTTCCGCATATCCTACCTCTACAGCTTCGGAAGGGCCCAGTGTAAGGTACTCCCCTTCTGGTGCTCCGTATTCAGGCATATCTATATCCGGATCAGCCATGGCGGCGGCATATTGAGGATCTCTCCCCTTTGATTCTGCTGCACTTCTCATAGCTGCCAACCAAGCGGATTGGGCTTTCTCATCGGCCGCATTTCCATCCTGCGTGATCACACCACTTGCCCCCATTGTAGCTTGTGGACGCATATAAATATTATCCGTATTCAATGCAAGATATGAACCAGCAGATAATGCCCGATTGACGATAAAGGAAGTTGTTGGGATATCCAATTTCTGCAGCATACTGGCAATTTGTCCAGCCGAATCCACTCTTCCACCTGGGGTATCAATCTCAAAAATGATGTGGTCGGCATTTGCCTCTACAGCTTCTTCAGTCGCCCGTTCAAGGAAAGCTTGAAGTCCTCGTTCAACTTCGTTTTCAATAGGGATAACGTATACTAGTTCACCAGCTCCTTCCTCACTTTCGACTGTTCCCGTCCACCCAAAGGTGCCAAGAACTAACATAGCTGCCAATAAAAATATGTAGTTTTTCCCTTTGTATACCGGCAAATGATTCACCCCCCTTATCGGCTGCACCTACATATACGATTAACTCGTAAATTGGTTCCGTCTACATCAAGAATTCTTTTTAAATCTTACCATAAAGCAGTTCTACAATGATACTTTTTAGTGAAAGCAGTAGTGGCAAATAGTCAGCTCTTCGCTTGTAGGTCATTTGATATTATAAAAAGCCCTTGCCACAGTCTATGACAAGGACCCTTTGTTTACTATTAACCTAAATTTTTCTGTACGAGCTTATTTACCTGAGAGCCGTCTGCTCTGCCTTTAACTTTTGGCATGACAGCACTCATCACTTTACCCATATCTTTTTTGGAAGTGGCATTGACTTCCTGAATCACCTGCTGAACAATCATTTCCAGCTCTTCATCTGTGAGCTGATCAGGCATATATTTTTGTAAAATATCTACTTCAGTCTCAAGATCTTGAACAAGATCATCGCGTCCAGCTGCTTTAAATTCTTGGAGGGAATCTTTCCGTTGTTTCAACTCTCTGGACAAGACGGTAAGTTCTTCATCCTCAGAGAGAGTATCATTACCAAGTTTAATTGACTCATTTTGTAATGAAGCCTTGACCATGCGAATTACCTTGAGTTTTTCTTTCTCTTTATTCTTCATCGCCTGCTTCATATCCTGGTTCAGCTGATCAAGTAATGTCATGCTCCTGCACCTTCTTCACTATTTACGCTTTCTAGCAGCTTCAGATTTCTTTTTACGACGAACGCTAGGTTTTTCGTAATATTCACGCTTACGATATTCAGATAGTGTACCACTTTTTGACACACTACGCTTAAAGCGACGAAGAGCATCTTCAAGAGACTCGTTTTTACGAACGCGAGTTGTATTTGACATGCTAATTTCCCTCCCTCCGAAGCACAAAACAGAATTATGAAAGCATATGTAAACTATCATATGCCTTCATAAAGTATAATATAAAATGTCCCTGGGGTCAACTGCATATTCCATTCTATTTAATTCAAGGAAAGTATCGCCATCGATACTAATAATCGGAAGATCCTTTGCCGCCTTTTATGATATCTATGCCTGCACTCGCTCCTATTCTTGTAGCGCCTGCATCGATCATTGCTTGGGTTGTCTGATAGTCCCTTACACCACCTGAGGCTTTTACACCCATCTCTTCTCCTACTGCCTCCCGCATCAATTTGATGTCTTCCACTGTTGCCCCTCCACCGGAGAATCCTGTTGAAGTTTTTACGAAATCCGCGCCTGCTTCCTTCGCTAATTTGCACGCACGGACTTTCTCCTGTTCGGACAAGAGGGAAGTCTCAATAATAACTTTGGTTAATGCCTGTCCTTTGGCAGCTTCTACAACTGCTTTTATATCGTCTTTTACAGCATCCTCATTGCCTGATTTCAGTTCTCCCACGTTAATTACCATATCAACTTCTGTAGCGCCATCTTTGATGGCCTGCCTTGTTTCAAACTCTTTCGTAGCAGTGGAGGTAGCACCAAGAGGAAATCCTATTACTGTACATACCTTCACAGAAGTATCCTTCAATCTGCTGTAGCAGTAAGGAACCCAATGAGGATTGACACAAACAGATGCAAATTCATGCTCTATTGCTTCATTCACTATCTGTTCAATTTTTTCCTTTGCCGTTTCCGGCTTTAACTGTGTATGGTCAATATATTTAGCTAAATCCTTACTCATTTGAATGCCTCCCGAAAATTAGATGTACGTACCTCTATCCATGATAGCATGGTGAATTATAAAAAGCTATGGCGAGAGATAGTTTATGCCACTTGTTTTTATTTAACCGTTACATTAAACAAGACCCAGCCGCCTGGCTGGGTCTTGTTATATTAGTTATTAGCGGCAATTTGAGCGTGTGTGGCATTCTCCATAATGCGCACGAAAGTTCCATCATTGAATGGGTATCCCGACTGGGTAATCTTCACGCGGACAATTTTGCCAATCATATCCACGGTACCTTCAAAACGGACTTTTAAATAATTATCCGTATAACCGACTAACAATCCGCCCTCCCCTTTTTCCTCGGGAATGACTTCAAGAACCTCATCCTCATACCTGGATGCATACTTTTCAGCAAGCTGGTTAGACAGTTCAATCATTTTCTGTACACGTTCATTTTTGATTTCTTCATCAATTTGATCCTTCATCATAGCTGCCGGTGTTCCGGTACGGCGGGAAAATGGAAACACATGCAGTTCAGAGTAACCGACTTCCTTGATGAAGTTGTAAGTTTCCAGGAATTCTTCCTCTGTTTCACCTGGAAAACCAACTATAACATCAGAGGTAATGGCCAAATCAGGCAGCGCCTGCCTAATCTTCTCCACTTTCTCTTTGTAATAGTCACTGGAATATTTTCTACGCATTCTGGCAAGTACAGTGTCAGATCCTGATTGAAGAGGAATATGCAGATGCCTTACAATCTTGTCTGAATTATTTAATGCTTCAATAACTTCATCTGTTATCTGACTGGCCTCAATGGAAGAGATGCGAATACGTTTCAACCCATCTACTTTTGTCTCCAAATCATTCAGCAGCATAGCAAAATTATAATCAGTCATATCCTCACCGTACCCTGCAGTATGAATGCCAGTGAGCACGATTTCTTTGTACCCTGCCTCCACCAGCTTTTTCGCCTGGGAAACTACATTTTCTGGATCTCTGGAACGCAGAAGGCCTCTCGACCATGGAATAATGCAGAACGTGCAAAAGTTATTGCACCCTTCTTGGATTTTCAAGGAAGCACGGGTGCGGTCGGTGAATTCTGGAACATCCATCTCTTCAAACACACGATTTTTCATAATGTTGGAAACACCATTGATTGGTTCCTTTGTGCTTTTATGCTCTTCAATATATTGAATCATTTGTTTGCGATCCTGAGTACCAACAACTATGTCCACGCCCGGTATTTCCATAATTTCACCCGGAGAGGTCTGGGCATAGCAGCCAGTTACACAGACAACCGCATCTGGATTCTTTCGTACAGCACGCCGAATCGTTTGCCGGCTTTTTTTGTCGCCCGTATTTGTAACGGTGCATGTATTGATCACATAGACATCGGAGTCATGGTCAAACTCCACCCGTTCATAACCATGCTCCTTGAACATGCGCCAAATTCCTTCTGTTTCATAGTGGTTAACCTTACAGCCCAAAGTGTGAAATGCTACGGTTGGCATTATTGGCACCTCAATTCTTCAAGATGGTAGGAAATGCTTGCAAGCGTATATAATGCAGCTGTTTCCGTCCTTAATATTCTCGGCCCCAGTCTAACTGGGTGGAATCCCTGTTGTATCAGTTTTTCGGCTTCTTCGGAGGAAAAGCCTCCCTCCGGCCCGATACATACAAATATCTTTTGTCCTGGCTCAGCCTTTTGCAGGATATCCCCTAGAGACGGGCTCTGCTTTCCTTTGGCTTCCTCTTCATAGGGGAAAATTTTCAACTCATATTGGGAACTTTCCTCAAGTAGCTCCGAGATCTGCATGGCCGGATGAATAGAGGGTATTTTGTTGCGATGGCTCTGTTCACTTGCCTCTTTAGCTATTTTAGAATAGCGCACCAACTTTTTCTCCATTTTTTTGGAATCCCAGAGCACGACAGACCTGTCAGCTTGAAAAGGAATGAAAGACGAAGCGCCGAGCTCGGTCCCTTTCTGTATGATCAAATCCATTTTATCTCCTTTTGGGAGCCCTTGTGCAATGGTAACATTTACCGGAAGCTCAGCAGAACCTTCTAGATTCTCTAGGATCATCGCAATTACCCGGTTGTTTTCCACTTGTGTTATCTCACAGATGGAAGCCTGCCCTTCCGGGTGATTGCAAATGATTTTATCCCCTTCTTTGAATCTCATAACCCGCACTACATGGTGAAAATCGTCATCCGTTAAGATAACATGTTCTCCTGCCCAATTTTCATTTGGAACAAAATAACGTTGCATGGCAAACACCTACTTTTGACTAAATACCTGCTTTTTGAGCGATGACAGAGATCCACTCTTCCATCTCGTTTACTTCGATAATGTTAAATCCCTGCTGCTCCAGTTGATCCATTACCAACTGTTTTTTATTTTGAATAATCCCTGAAGTTATGAACAGCCCACCGTCAGCAAGATTATTCCATGCATCTCCGACGAATCGGACAATGATTTCTGCAAGAATGTTAGATACAATGATATCCACCTTCATGTTCACATGGTTCAGGAGGTTGTTCTGCTTGGCTGTCACCTGGTTTTCAAGTTTGTTCAGCTTCACATTCAGTTCAGTGCTTTTCACGGCGACGTCATCCAGATCAAAAGCGTGTACTTCTTTTGCTCCGAGCAGTACCGACGCAACACTCAGGACTCCCGATCCTGAACCAACGTCAATTACCTTATCCCCTTTTTGAATATAATGCTCCAAAGCTTGTATACTGAGAACTGTAGTCGGATGTGTACCGGTCCCGAACGCCATTCCCGGATCCATCTCTATAATGACTTCATCAGTGTCTGTCGGGGTATATTCTTCCCAGGTCGGAATGATGGTGATTTTCTCCGAAATCTTAACAGGCTTATAATACTTTTTCCATGCCGTCGCCCATTCTTCTTCGTTTATTTCACTTAAGGTGACATCATTTTTGCCAATATCTATATCATAAATAATCAAGTTATTGATATTTTGCTTGATTTGCTCGACGGTCTCCCCAAGAAAGCTGTTGACCGGCAAATACGCTTTCACATAAACACCTTCATCCGGGTATTCATTCGGATTGAGTTCATAAACTTCTCCAAAAAAGGTATCCCTTTCCTTCTCCAGATCGAGAGGATCCTCTATCACAAGCCCACTTGCACCTGTTTCATGCAGTATATTAGCAATCGGCTCAATTGCCTCATTGGTTGTGTGAATACATATTTCCGACCATTTCATTCCGGCATCCATCCTTTTTGAAGACTTATATGTAATGCGATGCTGGAAGTCCAGCATCGCTTTCTCTTATTTAAAGGCATTCTTGAATTTTTGGAACAGGGAACTGTCCTGTTCATTCGTAGAATCATTGCCCCCTATTTCATTGAATTCACGGAGCAATTCTTTTTGGCGGTCAGTCAGTTTTGTAGGTGTTACAACTTTGACGATGATATGCTGGTCCCCATGGCCATAACCCCTTACATTCGGAGCACCTTTTCCTTTGAGGCGGAAGGTTTTGCCTGTCTGGGTTCCTGCAGGTATCTTCAATTTCACTTTGTCATGAACGGTGGGAACCTCCACCTCGTCTCCTAAAGCAGCCTGTGCGTAATTCAGAGGAAGTTCACAATAGATATGATCTCCTTCTCTCTCGAAGAAGTCATGCGGTTTGACTTGGATAACGACGAACAAATCCCCTGGAGGACCTCCATTGACCCCGGAATCGCCTTTGCCGGCCACTCTGATCTGCTGTCCCTCATCAATACCAGCAGGAATATTTATATGAATGGTCTTCTGAGTCTTAACTTTTCCATTTCCGTGGCAGGTCGTGCATTTTTCCTCAATGATTTTGCCCGAGCCATTACAATGCTGGCATACCCTGCGGTTAACCACTTTGCCGAATGGTGTATTCTGTTCCATGTTCATTTGGCCAGAGCCATTACAGTGTGAGCAAGTTTTTGGCTTTGTACCAGGTTTTGCCCCAGACCCGTTACATGTATCACAGGTCTCTTCCTTAGGAATTTTAATATCCGTTTCTTTTCCAAAAATAGCCTCTTCAAACTCAAGCGTCATGGTATATTGAAGATCAGCACCTTGCCTAGGGGCGTTCGGATCTCTCCTGCGTCCTCCGCCGCCAAAGAACATATCGAAAATATCTCCAAATCCGCCGAAATCTTCAGCTCCTCCGCCGAATCCACCAAAGCCCTGACCTTGAGCTCCTGCATGGCCGAATTGATCATACTGGGCTCGCTTCTGCTCATTGCTTAATACTTCATACGCTTCTTTTGCCTCTTTGAATTTGTCAGCTGCATCTGGTTCATTGTTTACGTCCGGGTGATATTTTCTGGCAAGCTTTCGGTAAGCTTTTTTTATTTCATCTTTAGAAGCGCCTTTCTCGACACCAAGCACCTCATAATAGTCGCGTTTGCTCACTTGTGAATCACTCTCCCACTACACTTATGCATAAATTTTATCTTATCATCATTCCTTTATTGATAGCAACTCGATTTTCGTAAAAAAGCCAAAGCCAAGGAAATCCTGACTTTGACTTTTTACCGGATCAATAATTATTTTTTATCTTCGTCGTCTACTTCTTTATAATCAGCATCTACTACGTCGTCTCCGCTTTCGCCTGTTTCCTGACCCTGCTGCTGAGCTTGTTGCTGCTGCATTTGCTCATAAAGTTTGACAGAAAGCTGTTGGACTTGTTCCTGCAATGCTTCTTTCTTTTCTTTAATCTGTTCGAGATCATCTGATTCGATAGCTTTCTTCAATTCTTCTTTTGCATCTTCAGCCTTTTGCTTTTCATCTTCTGTGACCTTGTCTTCTAGATCTTTAATAGTCTTATCGGTGGTGAAGATGAGCTGGTCTGCTTCATTGCGAAGTTCCACTTCTTCACGGCGTTTTTTATCCGCTTCTGCATTTTCTTCCGCTTCCTGTACCATTTTATCCACTTCTTCATCCGATAGACCTGAAGAAGATTTAATGGTGATAGATTGTTCTTTATTCGTACCCATATCTTTCGCACGTACATTTACAATGCCGTTTGCATCGATATCGAAGGAAACCTCGATTTGAGGCACTCCGCGTGGTGCGGGTGGAATATCTGTCAACTGAAAGCGTCCCAGGGTTTTATTGTCCGCAGCCATCTCGCGTTCCCCTTGGAGAACATGGATATCAACGGCTGTTTGATTGTCAGCGGCAGTTGAGAATACCTGAGAGTGACTAGTTGGAATAGTAGTGTTACGCTCGATTAGTTTCGTTGTTACTCCACCCATCGTTTCAATACCAAGGGAAAGAGGTGTCACGTCAAGCAGTACCACATCTTTTACATCACCTTGCAGCACACCACCTTGAATGGCAGCCCCTAAGGCCACTACTTCGTCAGGGTTAACTCCCTTGGATGGATCTTGGCCAACTTCCTTTTTGATCGCTTCTTGAACTGCAGGAATCCGAGTAGAACCCCCTACAAGAATGACCTTATCAATTTCACTTGCAGAAAGATCTGCGTCAGACAGCGCCTTTCTGGTCGGTACCATAGTACGCTCAACCAAGTGGGAAGACAGCTCCTCAAACTTAGCACGTGTTAGGTTCATTTCCAGGTGCAATGGGCCAGCTTCTCCTGCCGTGATAAATGGCAGTGAAATCTGTGTCTGTGCTACGCCGGAAAGGTCTTTTTTCGCTTTCTCAGCAGCGTCTTTTAGGCGCTGAGCTGCCATTTTATCCTGGGAAAGGTCGATTCCGTTTTCTTTTTTGAACTCCGCTACCATATGATCGATGATGACTTCGTCGAAATCATCCCCACCTAAACGGTTGTCGCCGGCAGTGGAAACCACCTCGAATGTACCGTCGCCAATATCAAGGATTGATACATCAAAGGTTCCCCCGCCCAAGTCATACACGAGAATCGTTTGGTCCTGATCCTCTTTATCGATACCGTAAGCAAGAGCTGCTGCTGTTGGTTCGTTGATGATACGCTCTACTTCCAAACCGGCAATTTTACCGGCATCTTTGGTTGCCTGGCGTTCTGCATCATTGAAATATGCAGGAACGGTGATAACGGCCTTTTCCACTTTTTCTCCAAGATAATCTTCTGCATAAGATTTAATGTGCTGCAGAATAATAGCTGAAATCTCTTGTGGTGTGTAATCTTTATCTTCAATTTTAACTTTATAATCTGTCCCCATATGCCGCTTAATGGACTGGATGGTATTAGGGTTGGTGATTGCCTGTCGCTTAGCAACTTCCCCTACCTGTCTTTCACCATTTTTAAAAGCAACAACAGAAGGAGTTGTTCGATTGCCTTCGGGGTTAGGGATAACGGTAGATTCCCCACCTTCCATGACAGCCACACATGAATTTGTTGTTCCTAAGTCAATTCCGATTATTTTACTCATAGCTCATTTCCTCCTTAACAACTCAGCAGATTATTTATTTACCTTTACCATTGCTGGCCTGATAACTTTGTCTTTCAACATGTACCCTTTTTGAAGTTCCTCTACAATTATGTTGGAGCCGACATTTTCATCTTCTGTCTGCATCACTGCATGATGAAGATTGGGATCAAACTCTTTCCCCTCGGTCTCAATCACTTCGACCCCTTGGGAGGCAAGTGCATCCACTAACTGCCTATACACCATAGTTATCCCATCTACCAGACTGGATGTTGCCTCAGTAACTTCCACCTGCAGCGCTCTTTCAAAGTTGTCCAATGCAGGAAGCAGTTCGTTCACTAACTCTTCCGATTTATACTTACGGGCTGCTTCTTTTTCTTTCTGTGTACGCTTCTTGAAATTGTCAAACTCAGCTTGAAGACGTAGTACGCGATCCCTGGCTTCCTCTTTGTCCTGCCTGAGCTGCTCAATTTCCTTCTTCAATGAAGCAGCATTTTTATCATCGGCCTCCACCGAAGAATCATCATTATCGATTACTTCAACATCCTCGGATGTTTGGGTGGTTTGTTGACCGTTCTGGTCCTGCTGTTCTTCTATTTGTTCATTTTTCTCCTGTTCTTCCACACGTTCCACCTCCAATATACACAGTCATTATCATAGAATAAATTGTTCGGGGTTTTCAATTAATATGATACCGGATAATGCAGTCCACCCCATCCCATCCTGTGTCAGTCGTTCTTCTGATACCACTTGTAAAAGGCATCGGTCATTTCATTGGAAAGCACATTCATTAACGTAATTACCTTTCTATATTCCATACGGGTGGGACCGAGCAATGCAATCGTGCCCACCTGCCCCTCACCCAAATGGTAGGCCGAGGTGATCAGGCTGAGATCCTTTATGGCGTCCACTGGATTTTCTGTACCAATGGATACATTCAATCCGTCAGTCTTCTTTTTTAGAAGGCTGGCAATTTCCTCCTCTTGTTCCATCAAGGAATAGAATGCTCTGATTTTTTCCACATCATTGAATTCCGGCTGCATCAGTATGTTCGACTTTCCGCCAATGTACAACTTGACTGGATGATCATGCTGGAATATGGCTTTTAAATAGTCATGGGATTTTTCATAATCCTGTAAATAACTCCTCATAAGAAGGTTAATTTCTGCATTGAACATATCAGGGAGATTGATCAGTGGCACTCCCTGGAGCCTTTCATTTAGAATATTAACCATCTTTTCCAGATCAGCCGGATTTATTTCAGCTGGAACAGAAAAAGTGCGATGTTCCACATGCCCAGTATTTGTAATCAGAATTGCCACCGCTGTGTGCTGCGACAAAGTAACAATCTGGAGCTGCTTAAGTTTGGTTTCTACCAGTTCCGGCCCAAGAATAATGGATGTATAATTCGTCAGTTCGGACAATACTTCCGCTGACGTCTGAACGAGCTGCTCAAACTCAAAAAAACCCTCATTTATGAAATTCCGAATGACTTTGATCCCCTCATTCATGGATGCCGGCTTAATCAGGTGATCCACATAATAGCGATACCCTTTTTCTGAGGGAACCCTTCCGGAAGAAGAATGTGTCTTCTCCAAATAGCCCATATCCTCAAGGTCAGCCATCTCATTCCGAATGGTCGCTGCACTATAGGTTATATCATCTTTTTTAGAAATCGCACGTGATCCTACTGGATGCGCCGTTTCAATAAAGTCGTCAATTATAACCTGTAGGATTAACAACTGCCTTTCTGTTAGCATGATAATCACCTCTGTTAGCACTCGAAAGTATTGAGTGCTAAATCTAATAATAAATTATCAAATCACCTATTCATTGTCAATTAACAAGCTCCAAATCTTTTTGCTCCAACATGAATTCTTCAAACACACTATTTGCAAGCAAGAGACCATCTTCAGTTAACTGAAGTGCGTGTCTTGTTTCCGTCATAAGCCCCCTGGCTGTCATTTTACGAATGGCCTGCCCGTATAGCTCCTCCAGATCAAAGCCGAATTTATCTTTAAAACAGCTTTTATCCACACCCTGTATTTTGCGTAGTCCGAGGAACATTTCCTCTTCTATTCTCTCTTTCAATCCTATTTTCTCTCGTTGCAGAACCGGCTCCCCATTCTCCTTGGCTTGTTTAATATATGCCGGAAGTGCACCTATATTGGCAACCCTTTCCCCAGGAAGATAAGCGTGTGCCCCAGCACCGAATCCGTAGTAATGCTCGTTTTTCCAATAGGTCAGGTTATGTCTGCTTTCATAGCCGGGCTTGGCAAAATTGCTGATCTCATATTGGACTTTTCCGTGCTTATGCATCGTTTCCCTCAGAATATGGTACATCTCCACTTCCTCTTCCTCTGCAGGCAGCATCAATTGACCCTTCTTCCTTCTCTGGTAGAAGACGGTTTTAGGTTCTATCTGCAGAGCATAAGTAGAATAATGTGGGAGGTTAAATTCCAGTGCCTCCTCCAATGATCTCCTAAAATGGTCAACTGTCTGATTTGGCAGACCATAAATCAGATCCAGACTAATATTGTGGAGCCCATTCCTGGTAAGAATGTCGACTGTCTCATAAACATCGCGTACCCTATGATGCCTTCCTAGCTGTTTCAGGAATTGATCATCCATTACCTGAACCCCGAAGGAGATCCTGCTGACACCATTATCCTTAAGAATAGCCGCCTTTTCATCATCTAAGTCCCCAGGGTTTACTTCAATTGAAAATTCTTTTAGTGCCGGCACATTAATCCGGCGATGGATAAGAGCGAACAATTGCTGTAATTGTTGTGCATTCAGTGCAGTAGGAGTGCCTCCTCCAATAAAAATGGTGTCTAACTCATGATGTTCTCCAGGTAGATACTGTTCCATTTCACTTGCTAAAGCTTCCAGATAGTCCTCGGCTCTCTTCTCCTTGTACATGAATTTTACGAAGTCACAGTAATAGCAGATCTGTAAACAAAAAGGAATATGAATATATGCGGATTTCACTTGGTTCAAATCCTGGTCCCCCTGTTTTAGATTGATGGTTTATTCAGTAGCTGAAGAACTGGATTATTACAGAAGTAAAAGGGAAAACCCGTCAGCCACTGAAGCATCCAGGTTCTCCCATGCTTTTAATTATTATCATCATCCATTTGTAGAACAGCCATAAATGCTTCCTGGGGAACCTCTACAGACCCCACCATCTTCATTCTTTTCTTGCCCTCTTTCTGTTTCTCCAGCAACTTCCGTTTACGGGAAACATCCCCGCCATACAGTTTGGCGGTAACATCCTTCCGCATTGCTTTAATAGTGGACCTGGCTACTATCTTATTACCGATAGCGGCTTGAACAGGTACCTCAAACTGTTGTCTTGGTATAAGCCCTTTCAGTTTTTCGGCAATCTGTTTGCCCCGTTCATAGGCAAAGTCCCGGTGAACGATGAAAGACAGAGCATCAATGGTGTCACCATTTAGAAGAATATCCATTTTGACCAAATTCGATGGCTGATGGCCAATTATTTCATAATCAAAAGAGGCATACCCTTTTGTATGGGATTTCAGCTGATCAAAGAAGTCGTATACTATCTCCCCTAAAGGAATATGATAAATGACATTTACCCGTATATCATCCAGGTACTCCATATCTACAAACTGACCGCGTTTCTTCTGAGACAACTCCATTACAGATCCTACGTACTCATTCGGCACCATGATGGTCGCTTTTACATATGGTTCACGTACCTCATTGATGACCTGAGGATCCGGCATTTCTGATGGGTTATCTACGTGGATTATTTCTCCGTCCGTTTTTTCTACCTCATAAATAACACTTGGGGCTGTAGTAATTAATGAAATATCGAATTCTCGTTCGATTCTTTCCTGGATAATTTCCATGTGTAAAAGACCCAGGAATCCGCAGCGGAAGCCAAACCCTAATGCTTGGGAGGTCTCTGCTTCATATTGTAAGGAGGAATCATTCAATTCCAAACGTTCCAATGCATCCCTCAAAGCGTTATAATCGTTTGAATCGACTGGATACAGTCCGCAGAACACCATGGGATTGAGTCTGCGATAGCCAGGTAGCGGCTCTTCTGCAGGTTGATCAACATGGGTGATTGTATCACCCACTCTGGAATCTCCTACATTTTTGATGGAGGCGGTCAAATATCCGACATCCCCAACAGTCAGTTCATCCTTATTGACTTGCTGTGGCGTAAACACCCCTACGTCATTCACCTCGAACTCTTTTCCCGTAGCCATCATCCTGATTTTATCGCCGACTTTGACCGACCCTTCTTTGACACAAATATAGGCGATAACCCCGCGATAGGAATCATATAGAGAATCAAAAATCAGTGCCTTTAGAGGTTCCTCTGGGTTTCCTGCAGGTGCAGGGATAGCCTCTGTTATCCTTTCAAGTATTTCTTCAATACCGATATTGGACTTGGCTGATGCCAAGATTACATCTTCCGGATCAATCCCGATCACATCCACCAACTCTTCTGTTACTCTATCTGGATCTGCACTTGGCAGATCAATCTTATTAATAACAGGAATGATTTCCAATTCGTTGTCCAATGCCAGGTATAAATTAGCCAATGTCTGGGCCTCAATTCCTTGAGCCGCATCTACGACTAATATGGCACCTTCACAAGCTGCAAGACTTCTTGATACTTCATATGTAAAATCAACATGTCCTGGAGTATCAATCAGATGAAAAATAAACTCTTCATCGTCCTTGTTTATATATTTAAGCTGAACAGCATTCAGCTTAATAGTGATGCCTCTTTCCCGTTCCAAATCCATAGAATCAAGAAATTGTTCCTTCATTTCCCGCTGTGTCAGTGACTTGGTATTTTCAAGAATCCGATCAGCGAGGGTAGATTTACCGTGGTCAATATGTGCTATAATCGAAAAATTACGTACATTTCGTTGTTTCTTTACCATCCGTGCTGTTCACTCCTGCCTACCTTCCTCCTGTCCGTGATGGTGGAAGGCTCATTTTTAACAAGGTTCATACTAGGAATGATTATAGCAATAGAACCGGCTTTATTCAATGAAAAGAGATAGCCTGGACAGTCGATGGACCGTTTAGCAGTTATTGAAAATCTAAACAAATAATTCGGAAATCCCATACATAATGGCAACGATCGCCTCATAAAAACCACGAACCGCCACCTCGAGTACCGAAGCAGCTCTGTGGGTGAAATGCTCAGGCTCTTCCATACTCAGTGCTTCTCTACCCGGAGTGTGAACGTACTTGTCAGGCTGATTTTCTTCAATCACCTCCCCTTCCGCCACGTAGTTAAATTCCTCTTGTTTTTGTACTGGTTCAGAATAACTGGATCTTTCCATTCCATAAACCATTCCACCCATAAAGAAAACGGCGAGTAATAAAATGACAATGACCGTGCGCAATTCCATCCCCCCTTACTAATTTCCGTCCACTGCTTCTGCATCCCAGTAAAAGTCACTGAATACTTCTGCCAGTGCGTCGGCAGATCGGTATAATTCTTCCATATTATTTTCTACACCACCAAATTCCAGAAGCAATGCATTTTCCGATAAATCTTGGTTAAATACCCCATTTGTACCGGCACCTTTTTTCGGCAGTACCCCCCTGCTTAGTCCAGGGTACTTCTCTTCTATTAAATAATGAAGTTCTGTGGCGAATTCCAGGTTCTGTTCATATGTCTCAAATTCGGCCCCTACTACAATCATAACTCGAGCGTACGATTCCCCATTTATTTCTTTCGTAGTATTCTCCCTTGAAAGGGAGTCACGGTGCAGATCAAAAACATATTGAATGTCCTTATTATTGGCAAATGCCTCCTGGACTACTTCCCGGGATGCGTTGTAAGAGGCTCCATAATCCAATTCCCTTTCCTGCAGGACACTCATGATATCGGTAGTATCGACCTGTGTACCAATCCCTCTTGCCTCCAGCTGCTCGGCAAGCCGCTCACTTACATTGGTAATGTTTACCTCTGGATGGTGAGCTTTATTTGGGTCAGAGATATCTGGCAGATGCGGCAGGAACGACTCCCTGTTATGTGAATTATACAAAAAGACAATATCTTTATTCCCCGTTGTAGGAGCAGCTCCCGACCTATCCGCTGTTGGTTCATCTTCCTTATCCGGCTTCCCCTCATCAACAACGGCTTCCCGTTCCTTAAGCACCTCTTCAAGCGGTGGAGACGACTCATGTGGAAGATTGGTATAGTCTGTGCCTTCACCTGCAATCAAGATATGATTGTTAAAGATAGAAAAACCAGGAAGTTCATTTCCAACTAGGCTTCTGGGATCATTGGGGCGTATGCTCGTTGCAATTTGAAGAAGTGATGTGTGAAGCTTCGGAAACATTTGGTCTTCCGGAAACGCATTCTGGAAACTCCGGTTTTCCATCCCTAGCAAATAAAGAAAAACGGATCCATCGACATCGCTTGTCCATTCTGTGATCATATTGGAGGATAAACGGTAGGCCGGTTGAATTGTTGTCAAAGTTCCTATAGAAATAAACAGTAAAAATATAGACAGCAGGTATATTGAACTTTTCTTCAGAAGGGCTCTGCCTCGTTGATCATTTTTATTCCTAACCAGCATTTTCCGCTCCTCCTTCTGCTCATCCTTTAATAAACTCTATGAGGAGAATGCGTTAACTAGAACCAAATCTTTCATTCCCCTCACCTAATAGAGCATATAAGAGAGTTATCTCGAGTAACTGGCGAAATTATCAACATCCACCTGTTCATGTAATGCCGCATTTACTCCGTTTGCTATCACTGTTGCCATATCTACCATGAATCCGTCCACTTCCTTAGGGGTTACCATTAAATTATGTCCAAGAGGAGTCAATACTTCCGATATGAGCTTCCTTTTTTCTTCTTCCGACAAGCCGCCTACCATGCCTAGAAAGGTTCTTCTTTTTTCTTCATCTGGAAGATCTTCTTCGGTATACTTCTTTTCCCCAAATGCCATGCCAGCCGGGACCAATGATTTGGATGGCCTATCCTTCTCTGCCCATTCACGTCCAAAATGCTTCAATAGAAAATCAATGGTGTCACTGGTAATCGTTACCGCATCAACTACAGTCGGAACGCCTATTGCCAACGTCGGAATACCGAGCGTTTCCTCACTCAGCTCTTTCCTTTTATTCCCTACGCCCGATCCAGGGTGGATGCCGGAATCTGACAGTTGGATGGTTTCATTCACCCTTTCAATCGAACGGGATGCCAATGCATCAATAGCAATGATGAAGTCGGGCTTGAATTTTTCCACGATACCGAAAATAATATCACTTGTTTCAAGTCCTGTTACCCCCATCACCCCTGGGGTTACCGCTGCTACAGGCCGATACCCATCCGAGACTGTCTCATGCTCCATTTTGAATAAATGGCTGGTGACAAGGACTTTCTCAACTGCCATTGGCCCAAGGGCATCCGGAGTCACATTCCAGTTCCCAAGTCCGACGATCAAACCTGTCCCATCCTTATCAATACCATTTTTGGAAATCAGTTGTTCCAATTCTTTAGCAAGCACCTTTGCAGCATTTTCCTGCCGCTTCGTATCCTGCTTTTTGACGCCGTCTGCATAAATAGTTACATAAGATCCAGCTTTCTTGCCGAGAAGCTTTTCTCCTTCCTTGTCTATATCAACATAGGAAATTTTAATCTCATTTACTTCCCGCTCTTTTATGGTTACACCCTTCAATTTGCTTTCCTGCTGGCTCGTATCCGATTCCACGTACATATCCTTCGCTTCTACAGCAAGGTCGGTTCTAACCTGATATACTTTTTCCTTATCTTCCATATACATTTCACCCTTTGAATGTTTTTTACAGTCTATAATTAGAATCTGCAAAGGAGGAGAAAACATACAAAATGGACGTGAAGATGATAAAGTTATTGAAAAGGTTGCCTTCCTCTGGTAAAATGTCTCTTGTCCACAGACAAGCTGCGATATGCTTTTTATTGCTCCTAGGAGAATAAAATGAAAGCTTATAATCAGCTCTTCAGGAGGTGAAATCATGGCAAATATCAAATCTGCAATCAAACGTGTTGATGTAAATAACAAGAAGCGTGCTCACAACCAAAAATTCAAGTCAGAAATGCGCTCTCAAATTAAACGTCTAGAGAAATTAGTAGATGCAAAAGACACTGAAAACGCAAAAGCTCAGCTGCAGACTGCAATGAAGCAAATTGACAAAGCTGTTCAAAAAGGTCTTATCCACCAAAACAGCGGTAACCGTCAAAAATCCCGTTTGGCTCAAAAGGTCAACAGCATCAGTGCATAATAAAAAAACGATCCAGAACTGGATCGTTTTTTTATTATGCTTTTTTTAAGGGATGAATCAACTGATACAACAACAGCTCAAATGCCAGCCCCTTTTCCATCCCCCCCTGTTTCATACGGGCGTCCGCAGTTGCCAATTCATTAATAATCGCTTTCAGCCCCTCTATACTGAATTGCTTCTCCCGGCTTACTGCAATTTTGATAACATAAGGATGAACACCTAATTGCTTTTGCATTTGGGCCTGGCTGTACCCTTTCATTTTAAGCAGTTTAACTCGTAGAATAGTCCGAAACTGAAAAGACAACAAACCAATTAAGGCAATTGGCTCTTCTTTCATTTTCTCTAGGTCTTTATAGATCGAAATTGCTTTGGCCAAATTTCGTTCAATTACCGCATCAACCAACCTCAAGGAAGATGCATCCGACGTATGGGATACCAACTGCTCTGCTATTTCCCGGGTTACTGTCCCATTTTCCCCTACAAAAAGAGCCAGTTTACCCAACTCACTCTCTAAAAGCTGCAAGTTTGATGACAATTCCGTTTCTAAAATCTCGTAGGCATCCTCGGCAATGGTAATATGCAGCTGTTTCGATAACTCATTAATCCATTTAGGAACCTCATATTCCTTGATTGGATTGCAAATAGCCACTTCGGCATTTTTCTTCAAGAGTTTGGAGATTTTTTTCCGCTCATCGAATTTTTCATAGGGTGCAGTCAGAATCAGAACACTATAGTCAACCGGTGCATCTAAATAACGTTCCAGTTCCCCTAAATCATGTTCGGCCGCCACTTTATCAGGTCTTGCCTTTAAAAAAACCGGATTATTGGCAATAACCAGCTTTTTCTCCCCAAAAAAGGGATATGTCTCGACATCTCCGATCACTTCCTGAATGGAAACCTCCTCCAAATCGTATACGGAAAGATTTTCTTGTTCTCCCTGAAGCACTTTGCTGCTGATCATCTTCTCTAAATTATGTATAAAATATGACTCCGTACCATATAGTAAATATACCGGAGAAATTTGCCCTTTTTTTACCTTGGTCAATGTTTCCATGTATGACATCCGCTTCACTCCAATTAGATATAGTAATAATGGTAAATCGTCTGAGGCGGATTGGCAAGATTTAAATGGAAAGGGGGAATGTGCACCCGTTCCCCCTATGATCTATATGAACGCTTCCAGTGGAGCTCTAGAAACCCCACCGAAAACGATGTTTTTTCCTTACCTATATATTTTCCCTTCCCGTACAAAAGTATAGATGACAACTCTTTCTAGAAATGGAGAACATATGGGAAGCAAATTCTGCAGCTGTGTTTCTATAAAATGGAACAAATAAGCCTGCGTGGTAGATTTTTTTTAACATTTATTTTATACTTAGGATGACATAGGAGGGGTTAAAGTGAACGAATTCGAAAAAAATCCGCAATCACAAAATCACGATGTATCTGATTCCATTATAGGCTTTGCTACTTCATTTATTTTCTTTTCCCTGATTTTTGCGATCGGTGTAGTTATCAGTGTAGTTGGCCGTTAAACTCTACACATACTTAGGAATTATTGAATAATTTCTTATAAAAGAGACTGGCATCAGTCTCTTTTTTTCTGCTATCTGACTACTTTAGCCTATGGCAAGTAACGGTAAAAAGTTCCCCGTTTTCCATGGAAACGGAATTGTATAGCACCATGTGTATCCGTCCGCAGTACAGTCGTTTGGGAAAGAGTATCGATGACATCTGGTGCGGGATGGCCGTATCTATTATCTCTGCCTACAGAGATCAGAGCATATTCTGGGGCAATCTGAACTGCAAATTCCATGCTTGTAGAGGTATTGCTCCCATGGTGAGCTACCTTTAGTACATCTGCCTTAAGCAAGAGATATCTTTTCAGCATCTCCTTCTCTTCCTCTGCTGTTATGTCCCCTGTAAACAGCCAGGATTTCCCTCCGACCTGTGTATAGAACACAAGGGAGTTCTGATTAACACTTCCCCTATCCTCAATAGGTGCTAAAATATGCAGTGTCTGGCCTCCTATCCGGATAGTGTCCCCGCCCTTCGCCATTGTATGATCGATACCTTTTCTCTGCCAGATGGACAGCGTTCCCTCTTCCACAACATAAAAAGGGCTAGTTATAACTTGTTCCATTTTAATTTGATCCATCATAAAATCAAGTGATCCGCTATGATCTGTATCTTCATGGGTTACGATCACCGCATCGAGCTTCTGTATCCCATGAGAATATAAATAAGGCTTAATGACCCGTTCAAATACATGGTCACTTGCCTCCATATCGGAGTAGGAGAAATGCGAGCCGGCGTCCACCATGAACACTCCTCTTCTGTATGGGAGTTCCACAATAATTGCTTCGGCTTGACCCACATCCAGCATGGTGATCTTCCCTTCTGGAGAAAAATATGGTTGCAGAGCAGGGTATAAAATGACAGAAACCAAACAACAGCTGTATATGACTGCTTCTTTTTTCTTTCCAAGCTCTATTCCCATCATGAATAAAATAAGGGTTACATAATATGCCACCATCAGCCACAATGGCCATTCACCCATAACTAGCGGGAAGGAGGCTTGGTTGTCCACCCAATGAATTAGGTCAAGCATGTGAAAGTGCAGCCAGCTGAAACAGGCATCTATCTTATGCACAACTGAATTAGGTAAAGGGATGAGAAGAAAGGAAAGAAATGAAAATGGGATAACGAACAGGGAAAAATAAGGGACAATAAGTGAATTCAGCAGGATTGACAGGGGCTGGAAATAATTAAAATACGTAAATAATAGTGGGAGAATCATTAATTGCGCAACTACACTGATGTTAAGTATTTGAAAATAACGGGATTCGCTTTGGGAAAACCATCCCGCTGACAGAATCAATGAAAAAGTGACGGCGAAAGACAATTGGAAGCCGACATGATAAATCACATACCTGTCCCATAATATTAGTAGGATAAAGGCAATACTTAGAATATCAGCAGTATGCAGTTTCCATCCGATTTTCCTTAACAGAACAAGAGTACAGATCATCATACTTGCTCTTAATACGGATGGCTCTCCTCCTGCCATAAGGACATAAAATGGGAAAAAGATGAGCAAAGACCATTCAGCTTTTTCTTTAGTAGTGATATTCAACTTTACAAAAAACATATAAATGAAACTTGCAAGCAGACCGACATGCAGTCCCGATATAGCCAAGACATGGGAAAGGCTCCACCTTTGGAATAATTTGACCGTTTCCTCGGGGATTAAAGAATCATCTCCCAACACCAAGGCGCTTGTCCAGGCAGCCATATTGTCTCCAAGGTTATCAGTTACCAGTTGAAGCAATGTATGACGGAAATGAAGAAGAGCGGCGGCCACACCGCTCCCTCCTTCACACCTGATAGCTTCGCTTGAGTTGATCAACAATTGATAAGAAATGCCATTGGAATAAAGATAATTGGCATAATCAAATTGTCCGGGGTTGGAACTAGGTGAAGGGATTTCCATATTGCCTGCAATTACACAAGAAGCACCGTATCTTATTTCAGAGGGAAGGCCATCTGTAGGAGATCGATTGAATTGTGTGACGGAGACAAGCGATCCTGCTTCCGCCTCCCTAAACAGGAATTCCAGTCTACTTTCCGTGACAGTAATCGCACTTGCAATCTCACCTATGTAAGGGGAAGCGGGAATATCCTTTGTGTCGGGTAAACCTTGTGGGGATGGGAGGTAAACGAGGAAAAAAGCCATCGAAACGAGAGCAATAGCAGTAGGAAGCCTGCCGATACGCCCTCGCAGATGCAAATAAAACACCCATAGAAGGTATACTGCAACCGGCCAATAGTTATCTTGTCCTGCTCCAAAAGCTGCAGCCAGACCACTACCGGCTGCAATATGCCAATAGCCCTTCATCTTACTGTCTCCTCAGCATCATAACTTAAACAGCGATTCAGCTTCTCTTTTCAATTCCTCTGAATCGTCATCATTATTGCTGGATATCTTTTTAAGCAATGATTGCACTAATTCCTTTTTTTCCACATAATGCGTATCCACCGCCAAGTAATCCAATTCAACCTTGATCGTATCTACGCCAGCCTCTTCAAAAAGCTCGACTGCATACGGGTGGTTGTGATAGTCCTCTGCGTAATATACTGTTTTAATACCGCTTTGAATCAATTGTTTACAGCACTGCAGACATGGAAAGTGGGTGACATAGATATCAGCATTTTCCGTTGGGACCCCGAACTTGGCGCATTGCAGCAATGCATTGGCTTCAGCATGTACGGTACGGACACAATGACCGTCTATCACATAGCATCCTTCATCTACACAGTGTATACTGCCAGTGACACTTCCATTGTATCCTCCAGCAATTATCCGCTTGTCCCTAACAATCGTAGCGCCTACCATGAGCCTCGTACATGTGCTCCTTAAGGCAAGCAAATGACTTTGTGCCATAAAATATTGATTCCAAGAAATTCGCTCCATATGTATTCTCCTCTTTTTCTTATAGTTTACATGGTCATTTTGCCGCTGGTCAATCCAAGAACTAGGGCACCTGGATTTGGTCGAGAAGTCCCTCTAATGTCTTCTCTCCTATTCCAGAAACCTCCAGGAGATCTTCGGCCGACTGGAACATGCCATTCTCTTCTCTGTATTGTACAATTGCCTCTGCTTTTGCCGGTCCAATGCCACTTAGGCCCTGGATTTCCTCCAAGGATGCATAATTAATTCTTAATCTGTCAGCCGCAGTCTGCATACTTTCCCCGCCGGAAGGATGCTCATCAATTATTGGAATAAGCACCATCATTTCGTCCGTAACTCTCTGGGCTAGATTTACCTGTGTTTGATCTGCCTGTTCCGAAAATCCCCCGGCCATCTGTATGACGTCGTTCAACCTGGAATCAGCAGATATTTCATACACACCCGGTTCTGCGACTGCCCCTTTCACATCAACGACGGCAATGCCTGCCGAACTCTCCTCCGCGCCTTCTGCCGGCTTAAGAGCCGGAGGAGCGGCTGTTTGAAATTCTTCTTCCTTCGATTCATCGGAAGGATAATTCATGATAAGAAAAAACAAAAGCAGAAAAACGGAGAAAATGAGGAAAATGGAACCTTTTTTCAGCTGGGTCAGCATGGGGACACTTCCTTTTGTTTTGATAATAACAGCGAGTAATTATATTATTCGACAGATATTAATAAAATCCTCTCACATAGGAAGGGCCGGGATATGGAAATTATCCCGGCCTCTTTTCAGCTGAAAAGAAAATTCTCTCTGCATTTTCTAGGGTGTTTTCCATTTTTAAGTTGAAATCACCGTAGACTTTTATGTTTCCAAACCCAGAAGCTGCCAAAAGTTTTGTGAAAAAATCAACCGAATACGTACGCTGGTGATGGTATTCGTCAAACCGTTCATACTTGTTATCCCCGGCTGCGGCAAAAAAAGTAAGGTCATGATACATTTCCCCAGGGTTTTCACCTTCTGAACAGAACCAAATATATGAAGCATCATCCAACACATCAGCGAACGTATTATTGATCAAATCATTTTCTACATGATTTAAGGAATGAACATCGAATAAAAAGAGACCGCCCTCATTAAGTAGAGCAGAAACGTTATGGAAGACCTCCTTAAGTTCGCCGGGTTCTGTTATATAATTGATGACATCGCAATAGCTTACTGCTGCATCATACCCGGCTGGTCCTTTCAGACTTCTAAGGTCTTGGCATATCCATTGGATTGAATGAGGGTGTGAAGCTTTGTGTTCAGCGTATGTGAGCATATCCTCAGAATTATCCACTCCCGTCACTTCATACCCTGCTTCTGCTAGGCGGATCGTAATTTCTCCGGTACCGCAGCCCAGATCGATTACTCTTTTGGCCGGTTTTCCGTACAGCCTGAATGCTTCTTCGGTGAACTCAAGCCACTGGTCATACGGGGCATGTTCCATCAGCCTGTCATAGAGATAGGCCATTTGTTGGTAAGCCATACTCTATCCTTCCTGACTGACATGCAACGCTACAGGCGCCGCATCTCCCCACAAACGTTCAAGGTTATAATAATGTCGCTCATCTTTATGAAAAATGTGGCATACAATATCTCCGATGTCTACAAGTACCCAGCGCGCTTGCTCCAGCCCCTCAATTCTTGTCACGCTGATATTGTTTTCATCCATTGTATCTTTGATTGCTCTGGCAATTGCTTGAACCTGCCGTTCATTGCTGCCATGGCAGATGAGGAAATAATCTGCAACCAACGAGACCTCATTCATATCTAAAGCAACAATATCTTCTGCTCTTTTATCGTCACAGGCCTCAGCAACCAGTTGGATAATTTGTTCATTTTTCATTAATTAAAGCCCTCCAGTTAATTTTCTAGTTAAGTCATTATATGCATGGAAGGTATCAGGGTAAACGAGCGTTTGTTTATTTGTCAGAAACTGGATGGTGTTCCTGGCTGCCATCCAACAGCTTCGGGTTAAATCTGTTTTGGCCGTTTCCCTAACCTCCTTTACTCCAGGAAATGCCCTCCCCGGCTCAATATAATCCGCCAGGAAAATAATCATTTCCATCTTCGTCATGTTTGCTCTCCCGGTCGTATGATAGTGGATCGCATTTTGAATATCTTTATCTTTCAGTCCATATTCCCTCTCCAGCAGAATGGCTCCTACCGGTCCATGCCAAAGTTCATGATGGTAATCCAGCAAATCTTTCGGAAGCCTGCTGGAGATAATCCACCGTTTTAATTCATCTTTCGAGCGATATTTTGCATGATCATGCCAGACTGCAGCCAATTCTGCTTTTTCAGCAGATTCCCCGAACTTTTCTGCCAGCTCTACAGCAACCTCTGCAACGCGCAGGGAATGATCATACCTTTCTTTGGTCAAGTGAGGTCTTACTTTTTCTCTTGCTTCACTTATTTTCATACAACTTGTTCTCCTTCATATAAGCATAGACTGATTCAGGTATGAAGTAATTGACGGTTTTACCTTCCTTAACCCTTCTCCTGATAAACGTAGAGGAAATATCAATGGTAGGCACTTCCACCTCCACTACGGGGTACGGGCTGTCCAGCTTATATCCACTTCTTTTCACCCCAGCAAATGTCACCAGATGGATGAGTTCATTGATCCGATGCCAATTAGGAAGGTACTCTACCATGTCCGCTCCAATGATGAAGAAGAATTCCGTCTGAGGATATCTCTCGGACAATTCTTTCATTGTATCCACAGTGTATGATTTGCCGGACCTTTCTATTTCTAAAGCCTCCATTTTGAAAGCCTTATTCCCCTCTATTGCATGGGCAAGCATTTTTTTTCTGTGTTCGGGACTTGATTTGGCCTCATCTTTATGTGGTGGTGTATAGGATGGTATAAACCATATTTCCTCAAGGCTTAAGGAGAGGCGCACTTCTTCAGCAATGATTAAATGGCCAAGATGAGGAGGATCAAATGTGCCTCCTAAAATTCCAACTCGTTTCATACATTTCTCCTTAGGGTAGTTCAATTTGCTTATTTTCTTCTGATTCTTTGTATAATACGATATTGTTACCGATAATCTGGACGATTTCCGCACCAGTGCCTTCAGCAAGCTGTTCAGCAACCGTATCCTTATCTTCCATACAATTTTGCAGAATACTCACTTTCAGCAATTCTCTCTTTTCCAAGGCTTCTCCAATCTGTTCCACCATATTTTCATTTACACCCGTTTTGCCCACTTGAAAGATTGGCTTAATGGGATTGGCTTGTGCCCGCAAATATCTTTTTTGTTTTCCTGTCAGCATTGTATCATCCTTCCAGAACCTTTTTTAGTTTTTCGTCCATTTCATTGATCGGTACTTTCTTCCCAGTCCAGATTTCAAAAGCCTGTTGGGCTTGATATAAAAGCATAGTATGTCCATAGTGAATTCTGGCTCCATGTGCTTTTGCCTGACGGAGAAACTCCGTTTCCAGCGGCCGGTAAATAATATCACTGACTATCGTGTCCTTACGAATACCCTCCAAAGGCATAATCGTCTTTTCAGTGTCCGGATTCATACCGACGGAGGTAGTCTGAATGATGACATCATATTTTTCAAGTTGACCTTGGGCTTCCTGTAAATCCAATACCTGGGTGGTGCCAGCTCTGTCGCTTAATAGGGCTATTTCTTCCGCTTTTTTTATCGTCCGGTTTGTTATATCAATGTTTTCATAGCCCTCAGCCGCCATGGCGTAATAGATTCCTCTGGTTGCACCCCCGGCTCCTATAAGAAGCACTCGCATGGAGGAATCGAGGTCGGCAAAATATGCTGCCAATGAACGCAGATAGCCGGCCCCATCCGTATTGTAACCGATCCACTTGCCGTTACGATTTACTACTGTATTAACCGCTCCTGCTTTTATCGCATTATCATCCAATTCATCGAGAAATGGAAAGATCTTCTGTTTGTATGGAATAGTAACATTAAAACCGTCCAATTCCATACCTTTTAGCTTGCTGATTCTCTCCTCGAACGATTCTTCCTGTAGGATTTCAAACAACCGGTATTCCCCTTCTAAACCTGCTTTTTCCAGAAATTGCTGATGTATCCATGGGGAGAGGGAATGCTGGATCGGGGATCCTATCAAAGCAAAATTATAATCCATAAATATTCCTCCTATAGCAATGATTTCCTGATGGATACAGCAGACCCTTCAGGCGCATGGGCAGTCACAGACAGATCTTTACCCGTAATGCTCACCCAACCCAGACCAGGAAAAACAATATCCGTTTTTTCCTCGGTAATACGAAATGTGCTTTTCTTCAAATCAGGAAGCTTTTCCATAGTCTCTTTATCCGGCGGGGAAAGCAGCTCGCCAAGATGCCCGGCGTATAAGTCATCAGCTTTCTCCAGTTTCGTCCGATGAATAGGAAGCTGATTGGAGAAATAACAGACAAAGGACTCCTTTTCTCCATTGACAAAGTCCAGTCGGGCCAGCCCCCCAAAAAACAACGTCTGCTGTTCATTAAGCTGATAAGTCCGTGGTTTGACTTCCTTATTCGGTGTAATCAGCTTCAAATCCGCGGAGGAGACATAATGGGCCATCTGCTGCTTATTAACAATTCCCGGTGTGTCAATGAGAGCTGTGTCATCATCTAACGGAATCTCAATAAATCCCAGCGTGGTCCCCGGAAAGTAGGAGGTGGTGATGACTTCTTCCAATCCGCTTGTCTGCCTGATCAGACGATTAATAAACGTGGATTTCCCGACATTAGTGGTTCCTACTATATAAATATCCTTTCCACCCCTGTACTGCTCAAGCCCTTCTGCCAGCTCATCCATGCCATATCCCTTTGAGGATGAAATCAAATAGACATCTTTGACTTTCAGACCAGCTTCCTTAGCCTGAGTTCTAAGCCACTGTGACAATTTTCTCTTATTAGCCGACTTTGGCAGCAGATCAACTTTATTTCCTACAAGCACAATTGGATTATTGCCTACAATGCGCGGCAGGCTCTTAAGCAAACTGCCTTCTACATCAAATATGTCGATGACATGGGCCACCAGTCCTTCAGCGTCTCTTATACTGCTCACCATCTTCAAGAAGTCATCGTCGGTCATGGCAACATCCTGAATTTCATTATAGTGTTTTAAACGGAAGCACCGCTTGCATAAAACTTCTTCTCTCTCCAAGGAAGATGCCGGTGTATAACCGGCTTCCCCAGGGGCGGTCGTCTGGATCTGTGCACCACAACCCTGACAATATATTTCCTCCATCTCTATTCCTCCCAGCTGATTTTACCTTTTTTACGCATATAGCTTAAAATCCGACGCTCAATTTTACGATTAATCCTGGTAAGTTTTCCATCAGTTTGTACAATAGGCACTACAAGTATCGTATAAAACCCTGCGAAGTTCCCGCCAAGGACATCTGTAAGTACTTGATCACCAATTACCACAACCTCATCTTTATTCAGATCCATCCGCTCTGCCACTGTCTTAAATGCACGGCTGAGCGGTTTTCTGGCGCTGAATACAAAGGGGGTTTCCAATGGTTCCGAAAAAATCTTGACCCTCTCTTGTTTATTATTGGAGATGATGGTCACTTTTATATCATGTTCTTTCATCAATTTGAACCATTGTATTACTTCAGGAGTGGCATCCTTTACATCCCAGGCGACCAGTGTGTTGTCCAGATCTGTAATGATTCCTTTGATTCCTTTCTCCTTGAGAACCGCAGGATGAATATCAAATATACTTTTTACATGTTCATCCGGCAAAAATAACTTTAACAATTCATAACACCTCAATAATAGCATCCATTCGCATCCATATTTTTCTTGAAATTCCTAACCTAATCCTATAATAACTCGCTCCATTAATAAAGCAAAACTACCGTTCTCTGCTTATGTGGTTTAAAAAACCTCACCAATAATGGAATATATTGACATCATATTACGTACTCTGTAAAACAATGGCATATGCAAGAATCGTTCGACAAATTCCCACAAAGCATAAGTTGTGGATAACTTTATGCACAAAATCACACGCCCCGACGTCGAATATTCATACAAATCCCTCTTTTTGTGCACAGGTTATCTACATCTGTATGTAGATAAGTTCCGCCTTGTCTGGTTTTTGTAATCATGTTAAGTTATATATACTTCTGAACGAACTGAAGAAATTTGGGAGGGCGCCAATTATGAAACATTTGTCGGACGAGTTATTACTGGAATCTTACTATAAAGCAAATGAATTAAATTTAAGCCCTGATTTTCTATTATTGATGGAAGAAGAAATACAAAAGCGTGGTTTATGGTACAAGTTGGATGAAACTGTCTCCACATCAAACTAAAAATTTTTTTATCCCATCTAGTTAATAGGAAGAAACGAAAAAAACCCCTATGATTGCCTATATCATAGGGGTTATTTATTTTTCTCCTTCAATTCTTATGATAAACTATCTCTTGGGCAAATTCTTTTGTGAAATGCCTGTATACATAGAGTGAAAATCGCTATGCAGATCAGCAGCCAAATCGCAGTGGAACTTGCGGATTGTTCGGAGAGTTAGTATTAAACTAGACCTAAATAGTTAACGACATTTAAGGAGGAATCCCACCCGATGATATTTGCAGTGTTAGCTCCGCTCCTTGCAGCTTGTTTCATTCCTATAATAAGTAAAGTGAAGCACAAGTTGCATACAGGATACTTCGTGTTTTTTGTTCCCTTTGTAATATTTCTTTTCTTTATCCAGTTTGTTGGAAATGATTTTACAACTGTTCATCAGTCGATCAACTGGATACCCTCACTTGATATTAATTTTGATTTCACTCTGGATGGTTTAAGTTTATTGTTTGTCCTTCTGATCAGCGGCATCGGCTCTCTAGTCGTGCTATATTCCATCTTTTACCTCGATAAGGCAGAAAACTTAGGTCATTTCTATGTTTACTTATTAATGTTCATGTCCGCAATGCTGGGCGTTGTTCTATCTGATAACGTGTTCGTTCTTTACACTTTCTGGGAACTGACATCCATCTCCTCATTCTTGCTGATTGGTTATTGGCATTTCAAAGAAAGGTCCAGGTACGGAGCACTTAAGTCAATGATGATTACCATTTTTGGTGGTTTAAGTATGCTGGGTGCCTTCATCCTTTTATACGTCATTACCGGTACAGCAAGCATACAGGAAATGATTGCCCAAACTGATGCAATTCTGGCAAGCAATTACCTACCGCTCGTGCTTGTCCTGCTTCTGCTCGGTGCATTTACCAAGTCTGCACAGTTTCCTTTCCATATCTGGCTGCCGGATGCCATGGAAGCTCCAACACCTGTCAGTGCTTACTTGCACTCTGCAACCATGGTTAAAGCAGGAATCTATCTGATTGCCCGCTTTTCACCTATTCTCAGTCTTTATGAGTGGTTTTTCATAACTGTCAGCCTTGCAGGAATAATAACCCTTTGCTGGGGCTCCTATATGGCAGTAAGACAGACTGATTTAAAGGCCATCTTAGCATTTTCAACGATCAGCCAGCTTGGAATGATTATGGCCATGCTCGGCTTCGGAACAGAGGCGGCTGTCTTTGCGGCTGTTTTCCACATCCTCAACCATGCGACCTTTAAAGGAAGCCTGTTCATGATTGCTGGGATTATTGATCACGAATCGGGTACTAGAGATATTCGAAAACTTGGCGGATTTATGACTTTGATGCCGATTTCCGCCACACTGGCCGCCTTCGCAACCTTTTCCATGGCCGGTGTACCGCTACCGTTCTTAAATGGTTTCTATAGTAAAGAATTATTCTTCGACTCCACCCTAGGATTAGAGAATGCTAATCTGTTAAGCCAAGCTATACCTTACTTGGCGGTGTTAGGAAGCATATTTACTTTTGTATACTCCATGTATTTCTTCTTTGGGGTATTTACAGGGCCAAAAAAACTGGACCAGTTGCCGAAGAAGCCTCATGAAGCTCCAGTAGGAATGCTTATCTCACCATTCATACTAGTGCTTGGAGTCATTTTGATCGGTCTGTTCCCTAATATGGTGAACGCTCCATTTCTAGTTCATGCTGCACAGGCCGTAAACAATCAGGTTGAATTTCATGAAGTATATTTCTGGCACGGCCTTAATTATCCTCCGATGATTATGTCACTTATTGTCGTAGGAGCGGGTATCGCCTTATATGTGACCAGGGAGAAATGGGCAGGAATATATAATGTGCTTCCTGGAAAGCTCAGTTTCAACCGGGTCTACGATATGATCATGGAAAAGATCGACACCTATTCTGCTAAGGTCACTGATTCCTATATGACAGGTTCGTTGAAAACATATATGGTTATCATATTAACGGCTACATTGGTCGTTACCATGGCCTTTATGTTTATCACTGACGGATTCACTATAAGCTTCAATAACCTGGCAGATATTACCGTGATAGAAACGTCCATCGTTATTATCATGAGTATTGCAGCAATTGCCACCATCTTTACGAGGAATAATCTGGCGGCAATAATAGTTGTCGGTGTTGTTGGTTACGGTGTTGCCATGCTGTTTGTCATCTATGGAGCTCCTGATATTGCCCTGACACAGTTCGTGATTGAGACAGTAACAGTAGCACTGTTCCTCCTCTGTTTCTATCATTTGCCAAAACTGCGAAAAAGGTCGGAATCTGTAGGAGAAAAGGTCGTCAAGTCTGTCATTTCCATCGGGTTCGGCTTGATGATGACGTTAATTGCCATTTCGGCACACAGCAGTAATGGTTTCGATGTAATTTCCGATTACTTCCTGAAAACCTCGTATAAATTAGGCGGTGGGGACAACGTCGTCAATGTCATACTTGTAGATATGAGGGGACTGGATACCTTGTTTGAAGTTGCAGTACTGGGTATCGCAGCATTGGCCATCTTCAGCCTCATCAAATTAAAAAAAGGTAAGGAGGCCGAATAATGGAGATAATAACTTCCATACTGGCAGGAATATTATTTGCAACTGCCGTCTATAACCTATTGCAAAAGCAGCTGCTGAGAATCATCATCGGAACAGTCCTGTTAACTCATGGAGCCCATATATTCATTTTTACTATGGGTAAATTAAAGACCGGCCAGCCCCCGGTATTGACTGAGGGTGTAACAGATTATACGGATCCTCTTCCGCAGGCTTTGATTTTAACTTCCATTGTTATCAGTTTTGGTGTCACCAGCCTGCTGCTGGTTCTCTCCTATAGGACAGCACAGGAAAATAATACCGACAATATGGAACAACTAAGGGGAGAATCAAATGAGTAATTTAGCTGTACTACCTATCATCATTCCATTGATCTCCGCGGTGATACTGATACTTACCAATTCAAATGTCTCTGTATCACGTGGACTGACCAGGCTTTTCTCCGTAATAAGCCTGATAGTAACCGGTTATGCACTATGGTATGTAGCTACTAATGGAACAGTTGTTTTGGAAACAGGCGACTGGACTGCTCCATATGGAATTATCCTTGTGTTGGACGGGCTGGCGGCTCTTCTCGTATTCACTACGAATATCGTAGCAGTCACCTGCGCTTTTTACGCTCCACATGCCGGGCTTGGAGAAAAGGAAAAATATTATTTCTATCCGTTTTTCTTCTTCCTGATTTCTGGTGTATCAGGTGCGTTCATTACTGGCGATTTATTCAACCTGTTTGTGTTCTTTGAAGTGCTTCTCATGGCTTCTTACGCTTTGATAGTGCTGGGAGGCGGCCGCACACAGCTTAGAGAATCCTTAAAATACCTTTTGATCAACCTGTTCTCGTCTATGCTTTTTGTTACAGCTGTAGCATTGCTTTACGGTGTAGTCGGCACACTGAACATGGCCCATATAGCCGAACGGGTCCAAGAGGTCGAACAAACAGGGATCTTGACTACGATTGGAGTCTTGCTGTTCTTCGTATTTGCGACCAAAGCTGCGGTATTCCCGTTATATTACTGGCTGCCGCATTCGTATATCCAGCCGAACCCAGTGGTTTCAGCACTTTTTGGTGCCCTGCTGACAAAAGTGGGAATTTATTCGATTCTTCGGGTATTCACACTCATCTTCGTTCACCAGGTGGACCTTACGCATGAGCTATTCATCTGGATTGCAGGTTTATCCATGATTTTCGGAGTGATTGGTGCTCTTTCCACCAACAATATTAAATTAATCATTGCGTATAACATCGTCCCGGCGATCGGTTACGTACTGCTTGGTATCGCAGTATTGAACCAAGATGGTATAGCCGGTTCTGTTTATTACCTGGTACATGATATGATTATTAAGACTGCCCTATTTCTATTGGTTGGTATTATCGTATATGTTGCCGGTACTTCAGACTTAAGGAAGATGGGTGGTTTGATCCATCACTATCCCCTGCTCGGATGGCTAGTGCTTTTAGCAGGCCTTGTACTTGCAGGCATCCCTCCTTTCAGCGGCTTTATTGGAAAACTCCTGCTTCTGCAGGGAGCGGTCCAAGCAGAAGAAATGGTTATACTGCTGGTGGGATTATTGACCAGCCTTCTGATTTTATATTCTATTGTGAAGATATTCATCAGGGGATTCTGGGGAGATGAAGAACAGACTGCATATACCAAGGGAAAATCGACAAAAGGGCTAATTTCCCCTGTCGTTATACTTCTGTCACTTTCCGTTATACTTGGTGTAGGTGCTGAGTACTTCTATCCATTAGTTGAGGGGATTGCATCTGAACTGGTAAATCCGCAAATCTATATCGATTCGGTATTAAAGGAGTAGTGGAAATATGGCATTTCAAATTGTAATCAATCTAATTGTCGCCACCCTATGGATGTTTCTCAGTGAATCATATACTGGTCCTAGCTTCATTACCGGTTATCTGTTCGGTGCGCTCCTGCTGTGGCTGTTGAGGAGATATCTGCCGGGCAGATTCTATCTCAGGCGGGTAATAAGCATCTTGAATCTGCTGTTCCTCTTTATAAAGGAACTGGTCCTGTCGAATATCGAAATGATCAAGTACATCTATACACCAAGCTTGGATAATGAGCCGGGCATTTTTGAATTACCACTGGATGTAACTACTGATTGGGAAATCAATATGCTGGCAAATTTCATTTCCCTAACTCCCGGCACCCTGACAATAGCCGTCTCAGACGATAACACTAAATTATTTGTCCATGCGATGAATATAGAAAATGTGGAAGATGAAATTCAATCTATTAAAGGTTCCTTTGAAAAGGCCATTATGGAGGTGACACGATGAACGAAATTCTGGAAGTCACCAATGTTATGTTGGACATAACGATAATCATTAGTTTCGCTGGAATCGCTGTTGCGCTGGCCCTACTCCTTTATCGGCTTTTAGCAGGCCCTACTCAGGCAGACCGAGCTGCCGCCTTAGACGCAATGGGCATCAATATGATGGGGCTAGCAGGGCTGACAGGGATCCACCTGGTAACCTCCAAACTGAATGACGTTGTCCTTCTAATAGGTATACTTGCCTTCCTCGGGACATTGGCCATTGCAAAATATATGGAAAAGGGTGTTATTATTGATCGAGACTTGGAGTAACATTATCATCAACATCGCGACCGTGATTGCCTTGCTTATCGGAACATTTTTCATTGTATCAGCGGCAATTGGGGTTGTCCGGTTCCCGGATGTATATACGAGACTTCATGCTGCTACCAAGGCTGCTACCCTGGGTGTATCATCTATTCTCATCGGCGCGTTTCTTTTCCTTTATTTTCATGAGTCTATTGTCAGTGGGAAATTGCTCGTTGGAATCGTATTTATCCTGTTGACAGCTCCGGTAGGCGCGCATATGCTGGGTAGAGCCGCCCATGCAGTTGGAGTCAAACCAGTTTTGAGAAATAGACAAGACGCTTATCAGGATGCTTTAGAAAAAAGGAAGTTGAATGACTAATATAAAAAGAACTGAAAGCGAAACAGCCGGACATTGTTCCGGCTGTTTTTCTGTTGGACAGACACGAAACATGCCATCGAAACATACAGTTGTAGTATAGGCTTCAGCCCAAATGGGAGGTGGTATAAATGTCCGGAATATTAAGTATGTTGGCACTTTTAATCAAGGAAGCTCTATTCTTTGTCTCCTACGTAAAAAACCACGCTTTTCCTCAGCCTCTGCCGCCGGATAAGGAAGCAAAGTACATTGAAGAAATGCAAAAAGGAAGTGAAGAAGCAAGGAATAAACTGATTGAACATAATTTACGGCTGGTCGCCCATATTGTTAAAAAATTTGAGAATACTGGTGAAGATCTGGAGGATTTAATTTCCATCGGAACTATCGGCCTAATTAAGGGGGTGGAAAGCTTCTCGGCAGATAAGGGGACAAAACTAGCTACGTATGCAGCCCGCTGTATTGAAAATGAGATACTTATGCATTTACGTGCATTGAAAAAGGTAAAGAAGGACGTTTCTTTGCATGATCCCATTGGCCAGGATAAAGAGGGGAATGAAATAAGCCTGATTGATATTCTTGAAGCTGAAAATGAGAATATTATTGAATACATCCAATTAAACATGGAAATTGCTAAACTGCAGGATTACTTTTCTGTATTAGATGATCGTGAGCGAGAGGTTATTGTTTACCGTTATGGGCTGAATGGCCAGAAAGAATTGACCCAGCGGGAAATAGCGGAGAAACTGACCATCTCCAGAAGCTATGTTTCACGAATCGAAAAAAGAGCATTGATGAAGGTTTTCCATGAATATTACCGCCAGGAAAAAAGGCATTAAAAAAACATGAGCGCATCTTTTACTGGCAGCTGCGCTCATATCCCCTTTACTTCTGTATATCTTGCACCATTTCCATAATTAGCCCTGCTGCATTATCCGCCGCCTTCTCTAAGAAGGCGTCAAAGGAAACGGAAGATTCTTTCCCGGCTATGTCTGACAATGCACGAATAATCACAAAAGGTACTTCATACTGGGAACACACCTGTGCAATTGCAGCTGCTTCCATTTCCATCGCGAGCATTGCCGGGAATTTTTTATTAACCTCCTCCACCTTAGAAGGGTCTTCCATAAAGGTATCTCCGGTTGCAATGATGCCTTCAGCGTAACGCAGGCCCATCCCCTTTGCAGCTTTTATAGCTATGGAAACGAGTTGAGCATCGGCGTCAAACATGCTCGGCAGACCAGGTACCTGCCCATACGCATAACCGAAAGCTGTCACATCCACATCATGATGGACAACCCTGTTGGAGATAACAATATCGCCAACTTCCAATTCCGCTGAATGCCCTCCTGCAGAGCCTGTGTTAATGACATAGGAAGGGTGATAACGTTCATGCATTATGGTTGCCGCCATAGCCGCATTTACTTTTCCTATACCGGATTTAAGCACTACTACATCTGTTCCTTTCAATGTTCCTTCAGCAAATAAGCAATTTGCAATAGATTCTTCTTTTACGTCCCTCATGTTCTCCATCAACTTAGCTATTTCTTCATCCATTGCTCCGATTATTCCTATAGTCACTTTATATCCTCCTGTTTTTATACTTCTTTATTTGGCTGGTTCATAAAGCTCTTCCACTTTTGTCGGCTTCCATCCCTCTCCATCAACCCAAGTTAGAAAGACCCTGTATACCTCTGTATACTCTGGATTTGCTACAGTTGTCCGCACTTTTTGTGGATGGTTGTTATTGCCAACCCAGAAGGTTTCCATATTATCCGCATCTAGTCCTGTGGCCATTGCTGCTGCACGGGCGATTTCTATACGGTCCTGAGATCCTTCCTGGTAAACAGTTGTATGGTCCCCTTCCTGTTCAGTGCCGATTGGGTCCCAGTCGGCCGTATATGCTTCTTTTACATTCCCGTCAGAGGGCTCTGCCGGCTCTAGCTCTGGTTCATTACGTTCCTCTTCGTCTTCTGCTGGTTCATTACTTGACTGGTCTCCCTCAGATGTCTGTTCCTGTTCACCTTCTTGGCCATCCCCGCTGCTCTCATCTTCCTCAGAGCTGGTCCCATCCTTTTCATCTTCATTAATAATAAACCCCGAGTCGGATGATTCCCGGTTACTGGCTTCTTCGGAAGTTTTCTCTTCATTCCCTCCAAAAATCCATATACCCAGTACTACAAGCAGCAGAATAGCTCCCAAGACTAATAAGATAGAACTTGCTTTTGTATTTTTTCTTCGTTTCTCAAATTTGTTCACACGTGTCCTTTTTTCTTGTTCTGTGTTACCCATTAGGAAACTCCCCTCCCTGTACTCACCCTGCAATTCAACTGATTTCCTCAACCAAGAAAACCTAAGTTTAAAGGTCTAACTGAATTATATTGATAATTACAACACCGCGCAAATAATAAAAACTCGGCATTCACTAATTGTGTAGTGAATGCCGATGCATCTCTTCTCAAGTTTTTTCAAATGAAGCAGAACCATCCGCTCCTTTTGATACTCCTTCAACCTATTCCACTTGGAGGATTTTCACCTGCATATCCCCACCAGGTGTAGCTACCGTGACTTCACTGCCAATTTCCTTCCCTAGAAGGCTCTTTGCCATTGGTGAATCATTTGATATCTTTCCTTCAAATGGATCAGCCTCAGCACTTCCAACAATGGTATATGTCTCCTCTTCCCCATCAGGAATCTCCTGGAAAGTTACAGACTTACCCAGTGCCACTACATTGGGATCTTCATTGTCGTTCTCAATGATGACAGCATTGCGAATCATCGTTTCCACTTGGGAAATCCGCGACTCTACAAAAGCCTGTTCATCTTTGGCTGCATCATATTCCGAGTTTTCGGAGAGGTCACCAAAATCTCTGGCTATTTTAATTCGCTCGACGACTTCCTGACGCCGATCCGTCTTTAAATAACGCAGTTCTTCTTCTAATTTCTCTTTCCCCTCTTGAGTCATATAATAACTTTTCTCTGTCGCCATGACATTTTACACTCCTTTTCTATCTCCACATATAGGATGGGCATGTCCATGCCCTTTTCCACCTAAAAGCTGAAATTATACTAATCAATACTATGGCAGAATCCGCCGAAGTTTTCAATACTTTTCATCTGATTATCTTTCGTGTTTTTTAGACAAAATGGATTCTATTTTAGACGCCATTATATCAATAGCTACCTCATTCTGGCCACCTTCAGGGATAATAATATCCGCATAACGTTTGGTAGGCTCGATGAACTGAAGGTGTGACGGACGTACATTGTTGATATATTGATCGATTACTGAGTCCAGTGTCCTGCCCCTTTCCTTTATGTCCCTAAGCATTCTGCGGATGATTCTGAGATCGGCATCTGTATCGACAAATACTTTTATGTCCATTAATTCTACCAAGCGAGGATCATCCAGTATTAAAATTCCCTCCAATATGATAACATCCCTGGGATCCACCTTGATGACTTCATCAGAACGGGTATGGACCTTGTAGTCATAAACCGGTTTTTCAATCGGATTTCCCTTGATCAGCTCATGTATATGTTCAATCAACAGATCATTGTCAAAGGCAAAAGGATGGTCATAATTCGTATTCAGCCTCTCCTCCAATGGAAGATGACTCTGATCTTTATAATAATAATCCTGTTCAATCACTTGGATGGTCTGCTCGGAAAAGCGATGGGAGATAGATCGGGTTACAGAAGTCTTCCCGCTGCCGCTTCCCCCAGCCACTCCGATGACGACCGGTTTTTCACTCATATAAACTTCTTCCTTTCTTTATTTCTTCACACTAATGGCTATTCCATCTCCAACAGGGATGATGGAAGTGTCAAACTCGGGATGAGCACTAATCCACTTATTATAGCTTCTGATTTTTTCAACCATCTTCCTATGTCTTCGGGTCGCCTTTTCCGGTTCGGCTACAAGCCCTCTGAATAATACATTATCGGAAACAATTATTGCGTTGGCCTTTAATAATCCTTCAGCCAGCTCAAAGAAGCTCCGGTATTGACCCTTCGCGGCATCAATAAAAATCAGGTCAAAAGACTCCCCTTTATCCCTCAGAATCTCTAATTCATGGCGGGCATCCCCATGTATGACCTGAATCTGATTCTTCTTGCCCTGTTTGTTTATATTATCCATGGCAATTTGGTACCTTGCCTCGTCTTTTTCAATAGAGATAATCTTGGCATCTGGGAGCGCTTGCGCCATCATTAATGCCGAATAGCCAATCGCCGTTCCTATCTCAAGAATATGATCAGGCCTTTTCACCCTTATCAACTGCATCATAAAGTTCATGCTGATAGGATCCATAATCGGAACTCTCTCATTATCAGCATACTCTTCCATTTGAAGAACCCATTCCTCTTTCTTCGGCAATGTTCCTAATAAATAATCAGCCATGCATTCTTTCATAATATTACCCCATTTTCCTATCCATTATAAAAACGGGAAATGTGGTTAAGTCCACATTCCCTATAAAGATTAATCCATATGTTCATTCCTGTTCTTCAGGTGTTCTTCATATGTTTCCGCATAATGGATGTTACCATCCGCATCATGCAGGAAATATAGATAATCCGATTGCTTCGGATTGGCCACAGCTTCCAACGAACTCTCAGCAAAGTTGGAAATTGGACCGATCGGCAGTGCTTCCACTACATAGGTGTTATATGGTGATTCAATATCCAAATCCTCATACAAAACACGCTCTTTATGTTCTCCTAAAGCATATAGAACAGTCGGATCTGTTTGAAGAGGCATTCCCTCTTCCATCCGATTATAGAATACGCCGGCAATTTCATTGCGCTGTTCTACTTCCCCTGCTTCCTTCTCTACCAAAGATGCGAACGTTATCGACTCATGAACTGTCCATCCCTGTTCATCTAATTCAGCCCTGTATTCCGTGATCAGTTTCTCCGTTTCCGTCAACATCTTCTGTACAATAGTCTCAATTTCAGGCTCCTCTTTATAGAAATCATAGGTGGATGCAAAGAGGTAACCTTCCAGCGGGGTCCTTATCTCTTCATCAAGAATGTCCTCTGTCAGAAGGTTCGGATATTGTTCCATCAATTCTTCAAGATATGCACGGTCATTTACTTTTTCAAGAAAATCTTCCTTCGTAAAATGAAGACTGTCGGCGTATATCTCAGCAATCTGGTCCATGGAGAGGCCTTCTGGAATAGTAATTCTATGTACTGGTTCCGCCATGACGATACCATTTTTTAACGAATCAACCATTTCTTTCATCTCCATAGAGGGAGTAAATGTGTATTCTCCGGCCTGAAAATCTGTTTCATTATGGAATTTCACATACATGCGGAAAACAAGCGCATTGCGGATCAGACCATTTTCTTCAAGTATTGAAGCGATAGTGGATGTAGAAGAGCCAATAGGCACCTCAATGGTTACTTCTTCCTCACTGTCTGGATCAACAGGTTTCATCGCCGAATTCACATAAAAAAACAGAGAGGCTGCGCCTACAATAAGGAGAACAGCGATCGTTATAACAATGATAGATACAATTTTACGAACCTTTTTGGCTTCTTCTGTCCGTTCTTTAAAGTTAACCATGTATTTCTTTTTCCGTTTATCCCTTGACATTCACTGACTCCCTCCTGTCCGGTACATTATACTAAAAATCGGCATGATATTCCATCAGGAAACAAAACTCGAGGTTTACGGTGATCTGTTTAAACGGCATGGCTGCCTGCTTTGCAATGTACATACAGCCTATTGGGGAAGCCCTGCTGGTCATTGGGTGCGCCGAAACGGGCTGGTTTATTTCTGTTTGCGAATGGAATAGAATCCATAAAAAAGGATTGATGCCAAAAATGCAGCATCAACCCTTCATACAGACATGTTAAGCCTTGTTAAGCCTCGTTTTCTTCATCTGCCAGTGTATTCAGCATTTCCTCGACCATTTCCCATTCATCATCAGACTCAATCGGGAAAAGGGAAAGATCATCTTCGTTCTCGTTTTTTTCTTCATAACGGAAAGCATATACTTCCACTTCCTCCTCTTCTGCCTGCTCTGCAGGTGCGACAGCAATGTAAGAGTGTCCTGTTTTGTCTACATCAAATGTAAACAGGACCTCGAATAGATGCTCCTCTCCGTTTTCGTCCGGAATGACAATTCTTTCCCTTTCTTCCAATGCCATATGATACACTCCTTTTATTTTTGATCAAGATAACCTTGCAAAATCATTACAGCGGCCATCTTATCAATGACTTTCTTTCTCTTTTTTCTGCTCATATCAGCTTCAAGCAGCACTCTTTCCGCAGCTACTGTGGTGAGCCGTTCATCCCAAAGGGAAACCGGTATTCCATGCACCTTTTCTACGTGCTCTGCATACCTTTGGGATGCTTCTCCCCTTTCACCGATCGTACCATTCATATTTTTGGGAAGCCCGATAATAGCCTTCCCGATTTCATGTTCTTCTATGATGTTTTTTAGCTCTTCGTCTGCAGATTCCAAATTGTTTTCATCCCATTTTATGGTGGTAAGACCCTGTGCAGTCCATCCTAATGCATCGCTGACAGCGACGCCGATCGTTTTGGAACCTACATCCAATCCAATTATTTTCATTGATGCTCCTTCTGATGCTCGAGATAATACTTTACAAGCTCTTCAATCACTTCGTCCCGCTCAATTTTCCGGATTAAATTTCTGGCATCATTATGTCTCGGAATGTATGCAGGATCTCCTGATAGCAGGTAGCCTACAATCTGGTTAATCGGATTATACCCCTTCTCCTGCAATGCCTCGTGAACCGTAAACAGGATCTCCTTAATATCCTGGTCAAATGGCTCGTCCGAAAAGTTGAACTTCATCGTTCTGTCCATAGAACTCATTACGACACCTCTTTTTGGTATAACTTGACATCCTTAGCCATCAGATGTGTTTACCGAATCAACTGGCCCTTGATTAGGACAGGCAAGATTTTCCTTTCCCTATTTTAACATGTTTCAAGCATTTATTATATGTTTTTACAGAAATCCTATAATCTGACTTTACTTTGAATTTTCCCTAATATGCTGCCTAGCAGACTCAAGTGCTTCATTTATTTTCTCGGGATCTTTTCCGCCGGCTTGGGCCATGTCTGGACGTCCGCCACCGCCTCCACCGCATATGGTTGCTGCCTGCTTGATCAGGTTTCCTGCATGGTATCCTTTCTCCACAAGATCCTTGGATACACCTGCCGCAAGCTGGACCTTTTGGTTGTTTTCAGCAGCAAGCAGGATAATACCGGACTCGAGTTTCTGTTTCAAGTCATCTACCATGTTTCTCAATTGGTTCATGTCTTTAACATTAACTTTCTGTGCCAAGAGAGGTACACCGTCCACTGCCTCTACCTGATCCAGGATGGATGCTGCTTCCAAATTGGACATCTTCGCATTTAGAGACTCATTTTCTTTCTTAAGCGATTGAATCTCTGCAAATAATGCCTCAATACGTTCTGGCAGTTTTTCTTCCGCAGATTTGACCATAGTGGCAGACTTCTCCAATAAGCTAAGCTTATCGTTCATAAATTCATAGGCCTGTCTGCTAGTGACTGCCTCAATTCTTCTTGTGCCTGCTCCTATTCCGCTCTCGGTAACAATCTTGAACATTCCTATTTCTGAAGTGTTCCGGACATGGCAGCCGCCGCAAAGTTCAATACTATAATCTCCGATCTGCACCACTCGGACAATATCTCCGTATTTTTCCCCGAATAGAGCCATCGCCCCCATTTCCTTTGCTTCCTCCAGCCGTTTGTTATCTATGCTGAGTGCGAGTGAATTCCAGATTTTCTTATTAACAAGTTCTTCAATCTGCTGCAATTCTTCCGAAGATACACTGCTAAAATGGGAGAAGTCGAATCGAAGCCGGTCAGGTGTCACCAGAGAACCTGCCTGATTTACATGACTCCCAAGTACATCCTTGAGTGCCTGATGCAACAGATGGGTGGCTGTATGGTTTTTAATGATCGAAGACCGGAATTTGCTGTCGACCATAGCTCTAACTTTATCACCCGTCTTGAAAGACCCCTCTTTTATCTCTACCAGATGAACATGCTGGCCCTTTGGTGATTTTTGGACATCCTTTACATATGCAGAGCAGCTGTCTGTATAGATCCAGCCGTTATCGGCAATCTGACCACCGCTTTCTGCATAGAAAGGTGTCTCTTTAAGGAAAAGGTATACCTCCCTGCCTGGATCTGCTTTATCCGTTTCCTGCTTGCCATCAACAATAGCAGCAATTTCCGTATCCGTCTCCAAATTGCCGTAACCGACAAATTCGCTCTCCACTTCTATATCACTTAGAGCTCCATCCTGCACCTGCATGGAGTCCACTTTCTGCCGGGCATTTCTGGCTCTCTCCCGCTGCTTTTCCATTTCCTCCTGAAAGCCCTGCTCATCAATAGTAAACCCTTGGTCCTGAACATATTCTTCTGTCAATTCTTTAGGGAAACCATACGTGTCATAGAGGCGGAATACCTCTACTCCGGGAAAGACTGTGCTTCCTTTGCTCTTTTCATTCTCCATGATGGTCGTAAGAATCTGAAGTCCATCATTTAAGGTCTCATGGAACCTTTCCTCTTCCACTTTTACAATATTCTCAATGAATTCTTTCTGCTTCAGTACTTGAGGGTAGAAGTCCTTCATGATCTCACCCACGGTTTCTACCAGTTCAAACATAAATGGTTTCTCAATCCCAATTTCCTTGGCAAACCGCACAGCTCTTCTGAGGAGCCTTCGGAGCACATATCCCCTTCCCTCATTGGATGGCACCGCTCCGTCGCCAACAGCAAAGCTTACCGTTCTGATATGATCGGCAATTACTTTGAAGGCTGTATCGCTCTCTTTGCTTTTCCCGTAGGAAGTGGAAGCCAAGGCTTCTGTTTTTCTTATGATCGGCATAAATAGATCTGTCTCGAAATTGGTCGGTACATCCTGAATGACTGAGACCACTCGCTCCAATCCCATACCAGTATCAATGTTTTTCTTCGGCAGCGGTGTATACGTGTCATCAGGATTATGGTTAAACTGGGAAAACACTAAATTCCAAATCTCCAAATAACGTTCATTTTCCCCGCCTGGATAAAGTTCCGGATCATTGGGGTCATTGCCATACTTCTCTCCACGGTCGTAGAATATTTCCGTATTCGGGCCACTTGGACCTTCTCCAATATCCCAGAAGTTTTCCTCCAGACGTATGATGCGTTCTTTTGGCAGCCCAATGTCATTCAGCCAGAAATCATATGCTTCATCATCTTCTGGATGGACTGTAACAGATAACAGTTCTTCATCGAATCCGATCCACTTGTCACTTGTAAGGAATTCCCATGCCCATTCGATCGCCTCTTTCTTAAAATAATCGCCAATGGAGAAGTTCCCGAGCATTTCGAAGAACGTGTGGTGTCTTGCCGTAAATCCGACGTTCTCAATGTCATTGGTACGAATGGATTTTTGTGCATTTACCAATCTTGGATTATCGGGAATCACCCGGCCGTCAAAATATTTTTTCAGCGTAGCTACTCCACTATTGATCCAAAGTAAAGTAGGATCATCCTTTGGAACAAGTGAGGCGCTAGGTTCCACTCTATGTCCTTTTTCCTTAAAAAAATCAATAAACATTTGCCTGACCTGGGCAGATGATAATGTATTCATTTAAAATCCTCCTTCATTTTATCCAAATAAAAAAATCTCCTCTCTGCATATTGCAGGGACGAGATTCTATCGCGGTACCACCCTAATTATGAACAAGAAACACCTGTCCATCACTTATACATGTTAACGGTATGAAACCGACGGGGATTAACCGTACTCTGGTTTAGCTTTCCATGATTCAGCATTCAGGATTTTTTTCAGCCTGGAAAATCCCTCTCTTGTCAACCGGTCATCATGTACTTATAACCTTCAGCGTGTTTTTCATATGCAAGTGGTTTATCTTAGCGATATTATAGAAAACTTTTTTATGGTTGTCAACGATAATCCCGTAACTCCCACAAATGACTGATGATAACCTTTCCTATCGTTAGAGCAGGAACTGCAATAATCATTCCAATTATCCCAAATAGCTGGCCACCAAGCAGAAGCACAAAAATAATGGCCACTGGATGGATATCGATACTTTTTCCGACAATATAAGGTGAAAGAAGGTTGCCCTCTATCACCTGTATGGCGAAGATGGCAAGCAGTGCAAAAATAACGAGATGGCCAGACATGGTCAGTGCAATCGCTACTGCTGGAACCGCACCAATAATCGGCCCGAAGTAAGGGATGATGTTAGTCAGGCCCATGATAATCGCAAGGAGCAAAGCGTATTTCAATCCTAGCAGCTGAAAAGCTATCCATGATGCCAAACCGACAAATAAGCAAACCAGCAATTGGCCACGAATATAATTACCCAGACTTTCATCAATTGCATGCGCCATATGGCTGATTTGAGGACGGTATTTTCCAGGTATAAATTTCTTGAAAAATCCGGTAAGTATTCCATAATCTTTTAGAAAGTAGAAGACAAGCACAGGGATGACCGTCAGAAATAAAATCATATCAAAGATTTTGGTAAACCCACCAACCAATTTGTCGAGGAGATTCTCCAACCCGGATTCTACTCGGGCAATCCATTGATCCATCTTGTCATGTATTGTCTCAGGAAGAAAAGAAGTATATTCATACAGTTGATAGATTAAATCCTGATACATATCAATAAAAACGGGAAGCTGCTGGTTTAAATCCTGAAGCTGATGGACGGCTGCCGGATAGACCCGGTAAACTGCATATGCTGTACCTCCAAAAAAGAGAACATAAATCAACAATATAGCGGCAGTCCTTGGGATATCCCATTTATGAAGTTTTTGAACGACCGGGTATAATAGATATGCCAACAGGCATGAGAGCAAAAATGGAGCCAGCAGATTGATAGCAAAAGAAAAAACAGCCCCATAAAAAGGGAACAGCTGAAAGAGCAGAAAAATAAATAAGAAGACTAGTATACCGGTAATCAGCCAATACAGGACGCTTAGCGCCTTTCCACTATGAAACATGTTGACCTCTCTCCCCTGAGCAAAAGAATACGCGCCTTTTATCCCAGTTTAAAAATACTATTCTGTATGGAAAGATCTATATTTTCCTTTCCTCTTCGGAGAAAAGGTCGTCAAGGGAGCTTAACGAACCATCCGGTTCTACTTGGTGCACCTTCAGCTTATTTTTTTCCACTGCCATTTCAATAAAGCAAGTCCAGCAGTAATACTGCTGGGAGCCAATCCTGCCTAAGTCCTTACCGTGACAATTCGGGCATCGCATCACATCACACCTCTGGAAATTAGTTATTATGACATGCTTGCCCGAATTAACGTTAAATATACATCATTACATAAAGTCATATGGGGAAAGGCCTTCCTCCTCATCCATTTCTTGAGGATTAGGTATAGATAACCCATTCATCTTCCCTTCCAGTTGTTCTTTTAGGGAAGTATATCTTCGGTTTGTATCCTCGGTCTTTATTCCACGCAGAAATGCTTGCTCTTCACCACAGATGATCAAAGAATCTTTACTTCTGGTAATAGCCGTATAAAGCAGGTTCTTTCGCAGCATACGATGATAAGCAGAAATAACGGGCATTATCACAATTGGAAATTCGCTGCCTTGTGATTTATGAATAGATATGCAATATGCATGCATGATATTTACATAGTCTTTCCGTTCATATACAACTTCTTTTTCTTCAAACTCAATGACCAGCTGTTCCACATTATCCGTATTTTCATCTTCTTTAAAAATTGCCACTACCTCGCCGATATCCCCGTTATAAACACCATTTTCCGGCTGGTTTACAAGTTGAAGGACTTTGTCGCCTACTCGAAATACTGCATCTCTCGTTTTCACTTCCCGCTTCCTTGGTGTCTTAGGGTTGATCAATTGCTGCAATTCCCTATTAATGGCAGTGATCCCTGCTTGAGAACGGTACATGGGAGCCAGCACTTGGATATCCCGCAGGTCCAGCCCTTTATTTTTGGCACTTGAAAATATTTGCGTAATAGCCTCCAGCACTTGTGGCTCATGACAGCGAATGAAGCTGAAATCTTTATCATTTCCGAGGGATGGGACGCTGCCATTTTTAATTTCATGCGCCAGCTGTATAATTTTGGATCCCTCTTTCTGCCGATATACCTCATGAAGACTGACCGACGGAAGAAGCTCACTTGCCAGCAAGTCGGCCAGCACCTGGCCTGGACCTACGGATGGAAGCTGATCTTCATCTCCTACCAGTAGAACCTGCATATCGTCAGGAATGGCTTTGAAAAGGTGGTTGGCAAGCCATGTATCAACCATCGAAAACTCATCCACAATCAAGAATCTACCAGTAAGCTGCTCATTTTGATCTTTATTGAAACCATCCTTACCATCCCACCCAAGCAGGCGATGGATGGTAAGGGCAGGTAGTCCTGTCGATTCATTGAGACGCTTGGCTGCCCTGCCGGTCGGAGCGGTCAGAATAAATGGGTATTCATCCGGACTGTCATAGTCATCCGGATCCAACGATACTTGATGTACGGCAGCATATGACTTAATGATCCCCTTCACAACAGTCGTCTTTCCTGTACCAGGGCCTCCTGTCAATATCATAAGCTTGGAGTGAAGAGCCTGATTAATCGCTTCAAACTGCTCTTTTCCATAGCTTAGAACTTCTGCTTCTTCAATATCGCCGATAATTTTCATCAGTTCGGCCTCTGTAGTCTCATGATCGACAGGGGTATCCATCAGCCTTTTTAAATTAGCTGAAAAGCCATCTTCTGCATAGTAGAGGGAAGGTAGATATACATTCCCATCTTGTATGATGATTGTCTTTTCTGTGTTCAATACATCCAGGTGGTCGGAGATGACGGAAACGGTGAGTGACTCATGTGAAAGTAATGACAGCATCTCTTCTATACATTCTTCTACAGGCAAAAAGACATGGCCGCCCTGGACGCTTTTTTGCAAAACATAAATACACCCAGCACCAATCCGGTTTGGGTGTGTCATTGATAAACCATTCTGTTTCGCAATCTCATCTGCAGTTTGGAAGCCAAACCCTTCTATATCAAATACATATCTATAGGGGTCATCATTAAGCACCTCTATCGCATCTTCCTTATACTGCTGGTAGATCCTCTGAGCCATCTTCAACCCGATGCCATATTTGGAAAGAAATACAACGATATGCTCAAACCCCTGGTTTTCCTGAAGGCTTTTTGCCAGTTGTTCCCTTGTTTCTTTTTTTATCTGAGGAACCTCCTCCAGCACCTCAGGATGACTTAATATTTGGGATATGGCAGATTCTCCAAGATGCTCAACAATCCTCTGGGCCGTTTTCCGCCCCACTCCATAAAATAGGTCACTGGAAAGGTAGGCAACGATACCGTCCTTGGTATCCGGGATGAAGGTGCGATAGGAATTCACCTTATATTGCAATCCGAACCTTGGATGTCTTTCAAATTCACCGTGGAAAACATAGGCTGTTTGTTCTTGCAGTCCAGCAAAATACCCTTTAGCAACAATCTCTTTTTCGTTAAAATCCTCATTGGTCTCCTGCACACGTATTTTCACAATGGAGAACCGCTCCTCTTCATTATGAAAGATAGTGTGCAGAAGCTCACCTTTTATATATCCTTTTTCTTCTACCGACGACTGTCTATCCATGTCCATCAAGAACAACCCCTGCTCTTCTATTCCTGCTTAAGGATATCTTCTATATTTTTCTTCCCATTGGCAGCGAGTACATGATCCGGCTGAATACGGAGGGACTCCTCAAAATGATGCAAAGCAGTTTCGGCATCTCCATGAAGGAGGGAGATTACACCGGAATTATAATGCGCATCACTGTGTTCAGGGTTTTTCTTGAGCACCTCCTTGAAGGCTTTGTCTGCTTCTTCTATATACTCTGCCTGTGCAAGAGAAAGGCCGTATTGGAATTGAATCTCATAATCATCAGGTGATAGTTCAACAGCCCTCAACAGATAGGGAAGGGCAAGCTTGAACTGTTCTTTCTGCTGAAAGATCATACCTAGCATGAAATAGACATCGCTTTCGGCCAATCCTAGTTCAATTGCTCTTTGATAGTTCTTCTCCGCTCTGTCATACTCTTCCTGCTCATAATATAGATTTCCCAGGCCATAATAGGCGGTGGCGGTTTTTTCATCAAGTTCTATTGCTTTTTTGAAAAAACGTTCGGCTCTGACAAAATCATTGATATGAAGCAGGAGATTGCCGAAATTGACAAATCCAACCGGGTCCCCTGGGTTCTCTTCTATCAGTTCATTGAACAGTTCAGCCGCTTTCTCATATTCATTGTCTTTCATATATTGGATTGCCTGTGCATTTTTGTCCATAATAATACCCCTTACCCTACATAGTCCAAAGCCTGGTCGTCTTTGATGACTTTATCGATGGTGCCTCCGCCCATACATACTTCTCCATCATAGAACACCACTGCTTGTCCGGGTGTAATTGCGCGCTGCTTTTCCGCGAATTTTACATGGACTTTATTGTCATCCAATAATTCCACCGTTACCTCACTGTCCTGCTGGCGGTAGCGGAATTTCGCCGTACAGGTGAAGCTGCTGCTTACCTTATCGGAATTGATCCAATTGACATCCGTTGCAATTAAGCCATCGGAGTACAGCTTATCATTACTGAACCCTTGCTCTACATAAAGGATATTATCCTTCAGGTTCTTCCCGATGACAAACCAAGGGTCGCCTGAACCGCCAATTCCCAATCCCTGCCGCTGGCCGAGAGTATAATACATCAGTCCGTCATGGCGCCCTTTTACCACTCCATCCAATGTCTGCATATCGCCTGGCTGTGCAGGAAGATACTCGCTTAAGAATTCTTTGAAGTTACGTTCACCAATAAAGCAAATCCCCGTGCTGTCTTTTTTAGTGGCAGTGGCAAGCCCGTGCTCCATAGCAATCTCCCTGACCTTCGATTTGGGAAGATGGCCCAAAGGGAACATGACTTTTGACAAAACTTCTTCCGACAACTGATTAAGGAAGTAAGTCTGGTCTTTATTATCATCTACTCCACGAAGCATTTCTACATGCCCGTCCTTCTCTCTCACTTGTGCATAATGGCCTGTAGCCAAGTAATCTGCCCCAAGGGACAGAGCATGGTCCAAAAATGCTTTAAACTTGATTTCCTTATTGCACATAACATCCGGATTGGGAGTTCTCCCGGCTTTATATTCATCTAAAAAATATGTGAATACTTTATCCCAATATTGCTTTTCAAAATTCACTGCATAGTATGGGATGTCCAATTGATTGCAAACCCGGACGACATCATCAAAATCTTCTGTAGCTGTACACACACCAAATTCATCGGTATCATCCCAATTCTTCATGAAGATGCCGACCACATCATATCCCTGCTCCTTCAGCAGCAGAGCGGCTACGGAAGAATCGACACCGCCACTCATTCCAACCACTACGCGTGTGTCCTTATTATTTTTCATCTATACCACTTTCCTTTATAGTGAAGTTAGGCGTTTAATTATTTTTGCCACTCTATCTGCAGCTTCCTCGACATTCTCTTTATTATTGAATAGGCCGAAACTGAACCGGATGGAATTTGTTGTACATTCATTTTTCTCTCCATACATGGCAGAAAGTACATGGGAAGGCTCCACCGAACCTGCCGTACAAGCACTTCCACTGGACGCTGCAATACCCTCCAGGTCAAAATTGGTAAGCAGAGTTTCCACATTCGTACCAGGGAAGCTGACGTTGACAATGGAAGCAATTGACCGATTATAATCCCCATTTATCTCAAAGGAAATCCCCTGCTTCTCGAGTTTGCTTAAAAAGAGGTCCTTATATCCCTGATAAAGCTCGTTCCTAAGCTCCCTCTCCTCCATTCCTATTTGTGCGGCGGTGCTGAAGCCTACAGCTCCCGCTACGTTTTCGGTTCCGGGACGCCGTTTCCGTTCCTGCTCCCCGCCAAATTGAAGTGGTTCAACTTTTACCCCTTCTCTGACATAAAGAAAGCCTATCCCTTTCGGACCATTTATTTTATGGGACGATACCGTCAACAGGTCTATACCCAGCTCTTTCGTATTAATATCTATCAGGCCATACGCCTGGACAGCGTCTGTATGGAAATAAGCTTGATGCTCAGCTAGCAGCTTTCCTATTTCCTCAACAGGCTGTATGACCCCAGTTTCATTATTAACATACATGACTGATACTAAGATGGTATCCTCCCTCAACGACTGTTTCAAGTCTTCCATGGAAATCTGCCCATCCCCGTACACCGGCAGATAGGTGACGTCAAATCCTTGTCTTTCCAACTGTTCCGCAGTATGAAGGGCGGCATGATGTTCCTGTGCCGTGGTAATAATATGATTCCCGCGGGATTTAACGGCGGAAGCAGTGCCAAATAGTGCGATGTTATCTGCTTCTGTGCCGCCACTTGTAAAGATGATTTCCTTCTCGTTGGCATGGATACTCTCTGCCAGCACCCGCCTCGCTCGGTCCAACTGCTGTCTGGCCTTTCTGCCGAATGCATGCACACTGGACGGGTTACCGAAGACTTCCTGATATACAGGATACATAGCCTTCCATACATCTTCATGCATGGGAGCAGTGGCGGCATGATCTAGATATATGTGATCCATAAAATCTTCCCTTCCTGCTTGATTAAATATAGAACATATAGGACTCCTGCGGCTCATCATTGTTGTGACTTGCCAAATCTTCCAATGTAGTGGTATCCAATACATCCTTGACGGCATCTCGAACACGGATCCATAATGCCTGTTTTGCAGGCTCTTCATCCTCTATCCCTTCAACCGGGGTGATTGGGCCTTCGAGTACGCGTATAATATCACCGGCAGTTATCTCCTTCGGTTCTCTTGCCAGCATATAACCTCCATATGCCCCTCTGATGCTTTTGATAAGACCTGCATTCCTCAGAGGAGAGGCCAGTTGTTCCAAATAGTGTTCCGACAAGTCATTTTCCCGTGCTATCGATTTAAGCGAAGTCGGGCCTTTTCCATACTTCTTGGAAAGCTCAATCATTATCGTTAAACCGTATCTTCCTTTTGTGGATATTTTCATCCTTCACACCTCTATTATTTATCAGTCTTACTTATATTATGGTTAAATTCTTTAACTATCTGCTACAATCCATGATATTATAGCATGAATAACATGGTTATTGCATTTTATCGATACAGCTTTTACGTTAAAATGAACGAATAAATATTATAATATAAAGGAAGATAAAAATGAACCAAAAACCACTTGCATTTCGTATGAGACCTTCACATATTAGTGAAATTATCGGACAGGAGCATCTGGTAGGAGAAGGGAAGATCCTTCACCGTATGGTACAAGCAGGCAAGCTTGCATCCATGATTTTGTTCGGCCCCCCCGGGACAGGAAAAACATCTATGGCCACTGCTCTTGGAAAAAGCCTGAATCTCCCGGTGAAAAACCTAAATGCTGTCACCGATAAGAAAAAAGATATGGAGATTGCAGTCGAGGAGGCTAAGATGCAAGGACAAATGGTTCTCGTCCTTGACGAGGTACATAGACTGGACAAAGGAAAACAGGATTTCCTGCTGCCGCACTTAGAAAGCAATTTGCTGACGCTGATAGGCTGTACAACGAGCAACCCTTACCATTCCATTAACCCGGCTATAAGAAGCCGATGCCACCTGTTTGAGCTGCATCCCCTCACAGAAGAGAATGTAAAAACAGCTATTGAACGCGGCATAAAAGATGAAAAAGATGGATATGGAAAAAAAAGCATTGTCATCGAGGAAGATGCCCTGCACCACTTTTCAACCAGCTCCAACGGTGACCTTCGTGCTGCTTTGAACGGAATTGAACTTGCAGTAGCATCCACTCCTGAAAATGAGAATAACCAAGTAGTCATTTCTCTAGACGTAGCGGAAGAGTGTATGCAGAAAAAGAGCTTTTCCCACGACAAAGACGGTGACGCTCATTATGATGTACTTTCCGCCTTTCAAAAGTCCATACGCGGCAGTGACGTGGATGCTTCTCTCCATTATTTGGGCCGATTGATCGAAGCAGGAGATCTCGACAGTATTGCAAGACGTCTGGTTGTGACAACCTATGAAGATATTGGTCTGGCAAATCCACAAGCAGGCCCTCGTGTATTGGCTGCCGTAGAAGCCGCGGAAAGGCTCGGTTTCCCGGAGGCACGGATACCTTTGTCGGTCGCCATCGTGGAGCTTGCACTATCACCAAAATCAAACACAGCATATAAAGCATTAGATGCCGCCCTTATGGATATCCGCAACGGCAAGAGCGGTGAAATTCCTGCACACTTAAAGGACACTCATTATAAGGGTGCAGCCTCCTTGGGCAGAGGGCTGGAATACAAGTATCCACATAATTACGAAGGCGCTTGGACCACACAGCAATATTTGCCCGATTCTATAAAAAACAGACACTATTATCAACCGAAGGAAACAGGCAAGTTTGAAAAGGCTATGAAACAAGTTTATGAAAAAATCCAGCAAGAGAGGCGGTAAAATGTATAATTCCTTCTTACCAGGGCAACACTAGGATCAAACACCGAAATCTATTTAATTGCCTATAACGGAGAAGGAGTGAAATATAATGGTGAAAGTGAGACAAGATGCATGGTCACATGAAGATGACCTTTTACTGGCAGAGACGGTATTGCGGCATATAAGGGAAGGAAGCACCCAACTGAATGCCTTTGATGAAGTTGGGGATAAATTGAACCGTACTTCGGCTGCTTGCGGTTTCCGTTGGAATGCGGAGGTACGTATGAAGTATGAGAATGCTATAGACCTGGCAAAAAGGCAGCGAAAAGAGAAAAAACGTGCTATGGCAGCACAAAAGTCCCCTGCTAATAAGCAAGTTATGACTCTGCCAGCAAATACGGACAGTAGAAAAGAAGGGGCTAGTTCTCCAGCCTTCGAAGATTCAGAATTGACAATAGACATGGTCATCCGTTTTTTGAAAGACCTGAAAAAAGACTATCATGCTTCTAATCAATCAAAAACGACGATGGAACAGCTTGAAAATGAGAAGCTTGCGTTGAAAAATCAAGTAACCGACCTCGAGAAACAACTGGAGCAAACCGAAAAGCAGTTGTCTACCATTCAAGAAGACTACCAGGCATTCATACAAATTATGGATCGGGCCAGGAAGATGACAGTTTTGAATGACCAGGGCGGTATGTCTTCCCCTGCATTCAAAATGGATAAAAACGGGAACCTTGAACAGCTTGCCAATGGCACATCAAGCTAGCAGAAAAATGACCCGGCCGCTCATCCGAGTGGCCGGGTCATTTTTCTATGTATACCATCAATCCCGATTGTGCCGTCTATCTGAAGTTTTGATCCCGCTCCAGGCAGGTGGGTGCTCTGTTTTGTGCATATTGTGCTTCCTCAAAGGTATGAGGCATGCACGCAGCACAAAAACCCATTGAGCTCCCTAGTTTAAGGTTGTTCGGTCAAAATACTTTTCATAGACGTACACATCAGGATTGATTGGTATTATTAAGATTGTAAATATATATTAACACATGGTTTCTTCATATTCAACAGAGAAGATCTAAATATAGTAATAGAATTTTCGACGTTATTTTACTATTTTTCTACTTTCTGTTGCAGCTGGATTTTCAGTTCATCCAACTGGGCCTCTGAAACTTCCCCTGGGGCTTCTGTAAGTGGATCAGAAGCTGAAGCAGTTTTAGGGAAGAGAATAGTGTCCCTGAGATTATTACGGCCTGCCAGCAGCATAATGATACGGTCCAATCCCAACGCTACACCACCATGTGGAGGTGCACCGTGTTCCAAAGCTTCCATGAGGAAACCAAACTGTTCCTTTACTTCCTCTTCCGTGAAGCCTAATGCCTTAAACATTTGTTCCTGCAAATGTTTTTGATGGATACGGATCGATCCCCCACCTAATTCATACCCATTCAGCACAAGGTCATATGCATTTGCTCTTACAGCTGCAGGATTATCAGCTAACATATCCATATCCTCTTCCATTGGCGAAGTGAAAGGATGGTGGGCGGCAAAATATCTCCCAAGTTCTTCGTCATACTCCAAGAGCGGCCAGTCAGTTACCCAGAGGAAATTGAATGCTTTCTCGTCTATCAGTCCGAGCTCTTTTCCAAGCTTCAATCTTAGAGACCCAAGACTGTCATAGACGACCTGCGTTTTATCGGCAACAAACAGCAATAAATCACCACTTTGCGCCTCTGCTCTGTCAAGTATGCCCGACTTTTCCTCTGTCGACAGAAACTTGGCAATTGGGCCTTTAATGTCTTCTCCTTCAACCTTCAACCACGCCAGGCCTTTTGCCCCGTAAACTTCCGCAAATTCTGCAAGTTTATCTATATCCTTACGTGAATATTTATCGGCCTGTCCGCGAGCGTTCAGTAAAGCAACTTTGCCTCCGGAGTCAACCGCTCCTTTAAACACTTTAAAACCGGAATCTGCAACCACGTCTGAAACATGAACAAGCTCCATGCCAAACCGGGTATCTGGTTTATCTGATCCATAACGCTCCATTGCTTCATCATATGGCATCCTCTTAAGCGGCAGGGAAATATCAATCCCTTTCACTTCCTTTACCACATACTGCATCATCTTCTCTGTCATTTCCATGATTTCATCACTGGTCAAGAAGGAGGTCTCTATATCAACCTGGGTGAACTCAGGCTGCCGGTCAGCACGCAGATCTTCATCCCGGAAACACCGTGCTATCTGATAGTACTTTTCAAACCCGCCCATCATGATTAGCTGCTTGAAAAGCTGAGGAGATTGAGGTAATGCATAAAATTCGCCTGGGTGTACCCTGCTGGGAACCAAATAATCCCTCGCCCCCTCTGGGGTGCTTTTCGTAAGGATCGGTGTCTCCATTTCTAAAAAGCCATCTTTGTTCAGATAATCCCTGATTGCTTGAGTTGTACGATGGCGTAGTTTAAATGTTTCCTGTAATTCTTTTCTTCTGAGATCTATATAACGGTATTTGAGACGGAGATCTTCGGCTACATCTGTTTCATCCTTGATGGGGAACGGCGGTGTCTTTGAAATATTGAGAATGTTGATATCTGACACAACAACCTCGATGTTTCCCGTCTCCAGTAGAGGGTTGATCGTCGATTCTTCTCGCTGGACCACTGTCCCTCTAACCTCCAGGACATATTCCGTACGTATTGTCTCGGCAACCTTTAATGCTTCAAGGGAACTTTCCGGATTAAATACAATTTGCACGATGCCCGACCTGTCCCTCAAATCGATGAAAATCAATCCGCCTAAATCCCTGCGTGTCTGTACCCAGCCCTTTAGTAAAACCTGCTGGTCTATATGTGTCTGCCGGAGAGTGCCGGCCATAACCCGATTACTCACTGATATTTCCTCCTTTAAGTATCTTCTGTAGGCGCCCGGTAAGCTCGGTTAGCGGTAATTCAGCCTGCTCACCAGTTTCCATCGATTTAACATTAATAACACCTTTTTGCAATTCATCTTCTCCTAGCACAAGCACAAACTTGGCTGCATTGCGGTCTGCCGCTTTAAATTGCGCCTTCATTTTCCGTTTCTGATAGTCTTTATCAATCTGGATCCCGCTGTTCCTAAGTTCATGCAGTATCCGTACTGATTCTTTTTCAGCTTCTGCACCAACTGCTACTAGGAAGCAGTCTAATTGATGATCAATTGGCATTTCTATATTCTCAGCCTCCAATGCCATCAGCAGCCGCTCCAAGCCCATACCAAAGCCTATTCCGGGTGTTGACGGGCCATCCAGCTCTTCGACAAGCCCATTATATCTGCCCCCGCCGGCAAGGGTAGTGATTGCACCGAAACCTTCAGCTTCACTCATTATTTCAAATGCAGTGTGGTTATAATAGTCCAATCCTCGGACAAGATTTTTATCTACTTCATACTCAATCCCCATCGCTGTTAAATATGATTTAACCTGATTGAAATAATCCTCTGATTCCCTGTTCAGATAATCCAGGATAGATGGTGCTGTTGCCATTGCCGGATGATCGCGGTCCTTCTTGCAGTCGAGAACTCTTAGAGGGTTCTTTTCCAGCCGGCTCTGACAATCCCCGCAAAGTTCCTCTTTATGTGGGGTGAAGTGCTCTACAAGCGCTCTGCGGTGATTTTCCCGACTTTCTTTATCTCCAAGTGAATTTATCACCAATTTCAATGACTTCAGTCCTAGACTCTGATAGCAGCTCATCGCCAAATCAATAACTTCTGCATCTACTGCAGGGTCGTCGCTGCCAAGCACTTCTACACCAAATTGATTCAACTGGCGCATTCTGCCTTTCTGGGGGCGCTCATACCGGAACATTTGTGCAAAGTAATATAGTTTCACTGGCTGATTAGGGTTGCCGAATAATTTGTTCTGTACAAACGCTCGAACTACCGACGCAGTACCCTCCGGCCTAAGGGTAAGGCTTCTCCCCCCCCTGTCTTCAAATGTATACATCTCTTTTTGTACAATATCGGTAGTATCACCAACTCCCCGCTGAAACACTTCTGTATGTTCAAAGAGAGGAGTGCGTATTTCATTGAAATGATACCGGTCGCACACTTCTTTTATTTTAGATTCGACGAACTGCCATTTTTCGGCATCCCCTGGTAATATGTCCACGGTGCCTCGTGGTGCTTTTATCGCCATTCTTCCTACCTCCTGATTCTCTAGTGAATATAAAAAACTCTCGTCCCTTTAATATAAAAGGGACGAGAGTTAACCCGCGTTGCCACCCTAGTTGATGCTGCATCAGCATCCGCTCGTTCACAGTTAACGCCTGCAAAACGTCCATATTTACTAAAGGTTCAATATGGATCCTCCGGAATGTCTTTCATCAAGCCCGCTGCAGAAATGCTTCCAGCCTCTGGCATTTCCTCTCTTATCAGGGGATATTGACTACTCTTTCCTTCATTGGTGTTCGTTTTATATATTATCTAAAAGTAGCTTGGAATGACTATTATGTTAATCTTTACCTGATGGAATGTCAAGAGCGACTTATCTTTTTCTTCAGCTTGTGCACTTCGCCCAACGATATACCAAACTCTTCAGCAATTTCCATATGATTTGCATAATTCTCCAATTCCATGAATCGGTGAAAATTAATCCCGGCTACATCCGCACCATGTATGGTAGTTCCATGTTTTTCATTTATTCTCACCGGAAATCCCCTCCATTGTCGTTTTTTTTATCTTTGCCTACAACCCGGCATTTTATAATTACGACTGAAAAGAGTTCCGGCGGATCGATTACCGAGAAGGATTAGAATCCAGTTTCCAGCAAGCTGGACAGATGCTATAGAAAGGCATACCCGGCAACCCTGCAAAGCCGGTTTTAAAAGAAGCGCATCAAGACACTCTGCCCGTCACCTAGCGTTGCTCCTTACTGTCCAGTATCAATGTTACCGGTCCATTATTTGTCAGCTGAACATCCATCATTGCCCCAAACTCTCCTGTTTCTACGTCGATATTCTCATCGCGGACAAATTCGTTGAACCTCTCATATAAATCATTCGCCATCTCCGGCTTGGCAGCCTGCATAAAGTTCGGCCTTCTGCCTTTTCTGGCATCCCCATAAAGGGTGAATTGGGAAATGGATAAAATACTTCCTGAGACATCTTTCAGGGACAGATTCATTTTTCCAGAATCATCTTCAAAAATTCTCAGATTGACTGCCTTATTGGCCAGATACTTCGCGTCCTCCAGAGTATCATCGTGGGTGACGCCAAGAAGGATGACCAGTCCGGCCCCGATTTCCCCCACTTTCCTATTTTCTACAGAAACACTTGCATTCGTTGCACGCTGTATAACTGCCTTCATTACCGCTGCTCCTTTACTTCTATGCATGATTCTCTAGCTAATGAATAGTTCTTGTTACGGTATATACGTCCTTTATCTGCTTAATACGTTCCACAATCTTTCTTAGATGGCTTGTATTATGAATCAGAATGGTGATCTGGATGATTGCCATCTTATTGCGGTCAGACCTGCCGTTAACATGAGTGATATTGGTCTTCGTCTCATTTACTGCTTGAAGGACTTCGTTTAATAATCCGCGCCGGTCATAGCCCGATATCTCCAAATCAACATGATATTGTTTCTTCTCCGGCTGTGCTCCTTCCCATTCTACGTGCATATAGCGTTGCTTCGCTTCCTCCGTCTGTACATTAGGACAGTCAGCGCGGTGTACAGATACACCTCTTCCCTTTGTAATATAACCGACAATGGCATCACCTGGCACAGGGTTGCAGCATTTGGCCAAACGGACGAGCAGGTTGTCCACTCCTTCCACTCGGACCCCCGAATCTCCTTTTGGTGCTTTCTTCTTCTTGAAATCTGTATTGACTTCTTCAATTGTCTGGGCCAGGTCCTGTTCTTTCTGCCGTGTCGCCCTTATTTTGTCTGTCAACCTGGTTGCAATCACTGCAGCTGTTATTCCTTGGTAACCTACCGCCGCGTACATGTCATCCTCATTTGAGAAATTAAACTTCTCACAGACGCGGTCAATATTTTCCTGTGTCAGTACATCTTTAGGATGGAAGGAGAGTTCTTGAATCTCATGTTCTACAGCTTCCTTCCCTTTTAGAATATTTTCTTCCCGCTTCTGTTTCTTGAAGAATTGCTTGATTTTGTTCTTCGCCTGAGAAGTTTGAGTAATCTTCAGCCAATCCTGAGACGGACCATATGAATGCTTGGAAGTCATGACCTCGACAATATCGCCATTTTTCAACTTATAGTCCAGCGGCTCCATCTTCCCGTTCACTTTCGCACCAATTGTCTTGTTACCTATTTCTGTATGGATTTTATAGGCAAAGTCAAGAGGGATTGAACCGGAAGGCAGTTCAATGACATCTCCTTTTGGTGTGAACACATAGACCATATCGGAGAAAAGGTCAACTTTCAATGATTCCATGAACTCCTCAGCATCATTTGTTTCTGACTGCCATTCAAGAATTTCCCTGAACCATGTCAGTTTTTCCTCAAATGATTTTTTCCCATTGCTTAACTGTCTGCCTTCTTTATAAGCCCAGTGTGCAGCTATTCCGTATTCTGCAATCTCATGCATTTCCTTTGTGCGAATCTGTACTTCCAATGGGTCGCCTTTGGGGCCGATGACCGTGGTATGGAGGGATTGGTAAAGATTTTGCTTTGGCATTGCTATATAATCCTTGAATCGCCCTGGCATAGGCTTCCAGCATGTATGGATGATCCCGAGTACTGCATAGCAGTCCTTGATGCTGTCTACGATTATTCTGACTGCGAGAAGGTCATAAATTTCATTAAACTGTTTATTTTGCTTCACCATTTTTTGATAGATACTGTAAAGATGCTTCGGCCTGCCGGACATATCGGCCTCAATGTTAAGATCCTTGAGCTGGGTGTCGACTTCTTTCATGACTCCTTCAATATAGGACTCCCGCTGTTCTCTTTTTTGTTTCATCAATTGTACAATTCTGTAATATTGCTGCGGATTCAAATATCTAAGGGCAGTATCTTCCAATTCCCATTTGATGGTTGAAATCCCCAGCCGATGGGCAAGTGGTGCAAAAATCTCCAAGGTTTCATTTGAAATCCTTCTCTGCTTCTCCGGTTTCAGATGTTTCAACGTCCGCATATTATGCAAGCGGTCCGCAAGCTTGATCAATATGACACGAATATCCTTGGCCATCGCTACAAACATCTTACGGTGATTCTCCGCCTGAATCGCTTCACGGGATTTGTATTTAATTTTCCCCAGCTTGGTTACTCCATCCACCAGCATGGCAACTTCCTCGTTAAACTCTTCTTCAAGCATAGTAAAGGTGACACTGGTGTCTTCTAAGACATCGTGCAGCAGTCCTCCGGCAATTGTTTCTGCATCCATCTCCAGATCCACAAGAATTCCTGCAACCTGTACCGGATGGATGATATACGGCTCCCCGGATTTACGGTACTGCTCTTTATGCGCCTCCGCTGCGTAGTCATAGGCACGTTCAATCAGACGTGTTTCCTCCTTGCCCAGGAATTCCCCAGCCCGGCCAATAACTTCTTCTATTGTTAAAATATTATCTTTTGCCATTTAATCACCTTATTCGCTGTCTGAATATATTCAGGTATATACTTCCTAATACTATCAAAAAACATGGGAGAAATGTATGAAAAAGCATTGAAAGTTTGACAAATTGTACAATTAATCGACAAAAGGCCTGGAAATGCCAAGAGCATTACCAGACCTCTGTTTTTATTTTTAATAGCTCATTAGTTTTAATACATCGTATCCTTCAAGTTTCTCCATACCATTCAAGTAGCTCAATTCAATGATGAATGCGCAACCGGCAACAACGCCACCAAGTTCCTCAACCAGCTTGATGGTCGCCTCAATGGTACCGCCTGTTGCAAGCAAGTCATCAGTAATAAGCACACGCTGCCCAGGCTTAATTGCATCCTTATGAATAGTAAGTACGTTGTTTCCATATTCCAGCCCGTAATCCGTTTTTATGACTTCCCGTGGCAATTTACCTTCCTTCCGGACAGGTGCGAAACCAACTCCCAGCGAATATGATACAGGGCATCCAATGATAAACCCGCGTGCTTCCGGCCCTACTACAATATCAATATCTTTTTCCCGGGAATATTCTACAATCTCATCAACAGCCGATTTAAATGCCTCTCCGTCGGCCATCAATGGAGTTATATCCTTAAATTTGATTCCTTCTTTTGGCCAGTCTTCCACAATCTTCACATATTTTTTATAATCCATAAGTCTGTTCCTCCTTAGGTCTTCCCACGTCATCCATACAATGTTCAAACCATCTTTTCAAGTCCTCAAGATTTGAGTAATATAGGATCTTCTCTATATTGCTGCGTTCCAGCCTGTTCTGATAGGCAGAAGATTCCTTTAGATCTTTCTTTTCGGGGTTAGGCACCGCTTCAATCAGTCCTTTTTCCATTTTAACAAACCCCAGCTCAAAAAACACTTTTGACATAAACAGTATACGTTCTTTGGTCCAGCTTTTTACTCGAGTTATGGCAGGGATGTCATCCTCCAGATGAATGATCTTCTTTTTGAGGATGAGACCATAAAACCATTTAAAATCTTCGCGTGTAGGAAAGGATGAGAGATACATGCTGTCTTCTATGTGATAGCAAGCATAAATATCATCCGGCTTTACCGTACGGACAATTTCTTTCAGTTGTTCCAAATTTTCCGGGAGCTGGAAGATATACAGGACGTCTGCATCCGGAAGTTCATCCATGTTCGCTTGGTAAGTAATTTCTTCAACTTCTGGGGGCAGAAGGCTTCCACTCGTTCCAACAGCCAGATTCTTTCTGTCCTCCATGAATGGAAGCATTTCCTTCCTTCGTTTCCCACGATAATCAAATAATTGCCTTTCCTCAATCTTCATATCCCTCATAACTAGTTGGACCTTCCTGTTTCCGTTCCACTCGTTGATGCCAAGTTCCCCTGCAACGGTTACTGGTGTGCCCGGTGATATGTGAGGAAATAGGTTTCCCATGCCAAACCCTATGGTTTCCAATAGATATTTTTCCCTTTTAAATTGGAGCTTAAGATGGTCTTTTCCGCCCCCAATCTGCCTTGCATCTGCTGGTACTTCTTTTATTTGGAAGACAGGTTTGGGGTTTTTCATTCCAAATGGGGCCAGCCTTGATACTTCAGTTACCAATTCTTCACTGATCTCGGGTAATGTCAGTTCCCGGCTGATCTCAATTTCCTGTTTAAAGTCGTCTTCAGTAAGCTGTTCGGCAATCAGCCTGTCCAGCTCCTTTCGAATAATTGGCAGATTCTCTGTTGGTAGTGTCATCCCGGCAGCCTGGGCATGACCACCGAAGTGGGTGAAATATCCCCTGATTTCCATGCAATTTTTAAACAAATCAAAAGCTGGAATACTCCTTGCCGACCCCTTGACTTCGCCAGTTTCTGGTTTGACAGCAAGGACAATAGCAGGACGGTCAAACTTTCGGACAAGCTTCGAAGCCACAATACCAAGAACTCCCTCATTCCATCCTTCTTTTGCTACAACAAGGACGCCGCTATTTCGATCTGCCATCTTTTCTGCTTCTTTAGCAATCTTATTCACTATTTTTTGCCTTTCCTGGTTTATCTGGTCAATTTCTTCTGCTATCTTGGCAGCTTCTAGATCGTCTTCTGTCATCAAAAGCTGTACCGCAAGATCTGCATTCTGCAGCCTGCCTACTGCATTAACCCGTGGTGCAATCAAAAATCCCACATCTTCCTCGGTAACATTGCCTTCTATTTTGCAGACATGTTTCAATGCCCTGAGTCCCGGGTTCGACGTAACGGATAATTGACGCAGACCATGGTAAACGAGAATCCTATTCTCATTGACAAGCGGCACCAGGTCCGCTATGGTGCCAAGCGCCACAAACTCGAGCAGGTTTTCGGGGAAATAACCAAGCAGCTGTTCAGCAAATTTAAAGGCGACTCCAACTCCTGCCAATTCCTGGAATGGATAGGAGGGAGAACACTTAGGGTGCAGGATGGCATATGCATCTGGAAGCTCAGCCTGCACTTCATGATGATCGGTAACGATTAGATCTACTCCCAGTTGTTTCATTATTTCAGCTTCATGAACGCCTGCAATACCATTATCGACTGTTATAATTAGTTGGAATCCTTCTTTGTATGCTTCTTTAAATGCATTTTCATTCGGCCCATAACCTTCTGTAAAGCGGTTTGGTATATAGAAATCACAGTCAGCCCCTATTTCTCTCAATGCCTTTAGCATTACCGCGGTGGAACTTACTCCATCCGCATCATAGTCACCGTATACCAGGATTCTTTCCTGATTTTCCACCGCACGGTAGACCCGGGCACATGCCTCTGTAATGGAATCAAGGTCTGATGGGTTATGTAAATTCTTTACATCGGGCGACAAAAAAATTGCAGCTTCTTCCGCTGTGGTGATCCCTCTTTGAAGCAGCAATTCCCTGACAACGGGTGATATGTCCAATGTATCATCCATCCACAAATCCATATCGCCCTGAAGTTCTTTTATTTTCCAATTAGCCTTGCTTTGTAACATAAGTTCACCCCTGACTTATCTATTATACACATAGTAAGCCAGGGGAACAATCAAGATTTAATTAGAACGTATTTTTTGATTTGGTGGATTCATCGCGCTCTTCAACATCACCAGGCTCTTGCGTTTGGTCAGGTTTAACTTGGGTCTCCCCCTCTTGAACCTGGTTATTCTGGCGCCGAAGATTTTTCACTTCCCTTTGGAGTTGAAGAATTTTTCTTGCTCCTACGGCTGCAGTTATTATTCCCCCCATAAGCACCGAGAAAAGAATAATCAGTACAAGGGGAGATTCTCCGCTCCAGAAAATATAATTCACTTCGACCGGCTCCACATTTACTACCGCGAATAGAGCCACGAAGAACAATAGAATAATTGCCAAAATTACATATGTCTGTCCTTTCAATTGGAAACCTCCCATTCTTATATTTTCCTTATTACCTAAACTACCCTTTTCTATTATAAAAAAACACCAAAAAACCTCTGCTCCCTTTAGAGCAGAGGTTTTCCATAATTAAATTACACTTGAGGGCCTTCCACCCGCTTCTTCTTCGTAAAGTCGACTGGTTTGTCTTTAATATTCCTTCCCCTCCAGACAAGCCACAATTGGGCTGCTATAAAGAGGGAAGAATAGGAGCCGGCAAACAATCCAACCGCCAATGCAATAGCAAAACCTGTTATTGGCTGGGCACCTAAGAACAAGAAGGCAAGTATTGCAATCATGGTGGTGACGGTTGTATTTATACTCCGGGTGAACGACTGTACCAGACTCTTGTTGACAATAGCTGAAAGCTTTTTGAAAGATTTAACCTTTTTCTCATTACGCAGATTTTCCCTGATCCGGTCAAAGATAACAATTGTATCATTGATAGAATAACCGACAATCGTCAGAATAGCTGCCACGATGGTAACATCGAATTCCAGTCGCGTAAAGCTGAATACTGCCAGCATGAAGAAAACATTATGCAGCAGGGTAAGTATAGCTGTAATGGCGAAAATCAGTTCAAACCTTATCGCTACATAGATAATCATGCCTACGGAAGCAATCGCTACCGCATATATAGCATTCTTCACCAGCTCTTGCCCCACGATTGGCGACACGACACTGACACTTGGCTGGATGCCGTATTCACCTTCAAAGTATTGCTGAACTTCCGCAACTTCGTCCTCGCTTAGGACCGTATCGAACCGGGCAACAGCAATTTCGTTGTTCTCACCTGACAAGACAATGGCTTGGGCTTCCATGCCAAGCTCTTCCAGGCCTTCTTCTACTTCCTCAGTAGTAAGACTATCCTCTGCCACTACTTCTACACGTGATCCACTGGTAAAATCAATACCGGGATTCAATTGGAACAAGAGGAAGGACACGGTTCCCAAGATAATCATAAAGATTGATACCAGGAAGAATTTTTTTCTATGGTCTACTACATTCCACTCACGCCCCATAAATAGAGGCTCTTCCTCTTGGTCATCTGCAATATCCTTTATATCTTTATCCTTAACCCCGAACCAACTCTGTTTGTTCTTCAGGAAACGGGATTTCACCCACAGCCCGAGCAAAAGCCTCGTTCCAAATACGGATGTAAGGAAACTCAGTACAATACTGATAATCAACATGGTTGCAAACCCTTTTACCGAGCTTGTCCCGAAAATAAACAGGATGGCGGCTGCCAGTAATGTCGTGATATTGGCGTCTACAATGGTCGACAAGGAGTTTTTAGCTCCCGCCTTAAAGGATGCCATCACTGACTTACCAGCCCTTAATTCTTCTTTAATACGCTCAAATGTAATAACATTTGCATCCACGGCCATACCAACTCCGAGAATAAGTGCTGCAATCCCCGGCAGGGTAAGCACACCATTCAGCAGATTGAAGACAAGCAGAACTAGATAAATATAGATGCTCAAATTAATTGCAGCCATGAGCCCTGGGAAACGGTAGACACTAATGATAAACAGGAAAATCAGCCCTATGCCGACAAAGGCTGCGAAAACAGTCTTATTCAAAGCCTGTTCCCCAAACTGGGCGCCGACAGAGGTAGAATATATTTCATTCATTTTTACAGGCAGTGAACCTGAATTAATGATATCTGCCATCTGCTGGGCGGACTCCACTGTAAAGTCTCCATTGATCTGCACATTGGAGGAATTTATTACCTCATCGACTGTCGGAGCAGAAACATATTTTGGATCTTCTTTTGTTACTTCCTCTTTATAGGAGTCCCCTTCCTGATAATCCATCCATATTACAAGGCGGTTGTCCGGAAAAGGCATCTGGCTGATCTGTTCCGTTACTTCCGCAAACTTGGAGGCATCATTCAGCTGTAATGTTACCATAGGTGCATTGGTTTGGGGGTCGAAGTCCTGGCTGGCACTCCCTTCTCGAATATCCGAGCCATCAAGCAGTTTATTGTCATGGACGTCTCGAAAGGAAAGCTGTGCAGAAGTTGACAGCATATCCCTTGCCTCTGATTGATTCTCGACACCGGCTAGTTGTACTCGTATCCGGTCTTCCCCTTCAATATTGATTACCGCTTCACTGATGCCAAGACGGTTGACCCGGTCATTGAGGGTGGACACTGTCCCTTCCATCAAACTTCTCGTAATCTCCTGATCTTCCTCCATCGGCTCTATTTCGTATAGAACCTCGAATCCTCCCTGAAGATCAAGTCCTAAGTTAATATCTTTGGTGATTCCTGAAACCGTCGTTCCGATTGTTCCCGCAAATACAAGGACAATCAGAAAAAAGGCAACAATTCTGCCTCTGCTTTTCATCTGACTATTTCCTCCCTCTGATTGTTCGGACAAACAAGCTATGTATTCATCTAATTCTCACGTGCATCTTCACCGGTCAACGCAGCAATAGATGCCATCAAATCATCATCTTTATATGCATTTACAGTCAAATAACTTAAATATATATTCGTACTTAGATGAAAAATATCCGACACCACCTCATATAACCTCATGTCGGGATCTCTCTTCCATACTTTCTGCACAAGGCATTTCCAAATATCTTCTCCTGTCGCCTTTTCATATCCCATCAAGTGAAATTCACCGGCTTTGCTTTCAAGCGCTGGGTCAACCATTTCTTTCCATTCACTTGCCTTTTGAATGACTTCCAAACGACCTACCTCCTCCCAGGTGGATATTCATTTGCTTCTTGTCATGCTTGGCCTACTCTTGAGCATATATATCATTGTATCTGAAATTCCATTATTTGAGAAGGCAGGTCTTCAGGCAATGACCAAACAAACATTTTTGCAAGGTGCGCTAATCTTGATTGCTGCGGGGATGATCACTAGATTCCTAGGCTTTATAAACCGTATCGTTGTAGCGCGGCTAATGGGTGAAGAAGGAGTAGGGCTTTACATGATGGCACTTCCAACCCTGTTTCTTGTTATTACCCTGACGCAGTTCGGCCTACCTGTAGCTATTTCGAAAAGGGTGGCTGAAGCTGAGGCTGTAAACGATTCGGTCAAAGTAAAAAAAATCCTGCTTGTTTCCCTATTGATCACGTCCATCTCCAGTATCTTCTTTACGGTCGGCCTGATTCTGGCTGCACCATTTGTTGCATCACACCTGCTCACAGACCAAAGGACGATGTACCCCCTGCTTGCGATCAGCCCTATTGTCCCTATAGTAGCTATTTCTTCTGTCCTCAGAGGATACTTCCAGGGAAAGCAGAACATGAAGCCTCAGAGCTATGCACAGGTTATTGAACAGATCGTAAGGATTTTATGTGTTGCATTCTTTGTGAATCTGCTTCTTCCTTATGGCGTGGAATTCGCTGCGGCTGGAGCTATGTTCAGTGTTATCCTAGGTGAATTCGTTTCGCTCATGTATATGCTGCATACTTTCAAAAGAAAAAAACTGATCAAGCTGCGGACAAACTTTCTCTCCTATGTAAGAGCAAGCGGGGATACTGTCAGAGAGTTATTTTCCATTTCCCTTCCTAGCACAGGCAGCCGGATGATCGGCTCTTTCTCCAATTTTCTGGAGCCTATCATTGTAGCCCAAAGTATGGCAATAGCAGGAATATCAAGCACCATGGTAACGAAGCAGTATGGAGAACTGACCGGATATGTACTTCCGCTTCTCTTTCTGCCGACTTTCATCACCCATTCCTTATCTATCGCTCTCGTACCATCTATATCAGAAGCCGCAGCCAAAAATCAAACCAGGCTTATTCATTATCGCATCCACCAATCCATACGGATTTCCTTTGCTTCCGGAGCGATTGCTACCATTGTTCTTACCTTATTCAGTGAAACCATCCTGACGTATATGTATGGCACTGGAAATGCCGGGTATCTGCTCTTATTGATGGCGCCTTTTTATCTGCTGCTTTATATCCAGGCTCCCTTGCACGCCGCCCTGCAGGCAATGGATTTAGCTCAGCCTGCAATGTGGAATAGTCTGATCGGCGCTATATTTAAATTCATCACGTTATTTTTACTTGCTTCCAATCCCGAATTCGGCATCAAGGGAGTGGCCATTGCCATGTCGGTGGGTGTAATCCTTGTAACTTTCCTGCATCTGGCCACGCTTCGTAAAGCAGTACAATTCTCCATCCCTTTGCTGGATATCTCAAAGATGGTGACATTGATTTTACTGACATGGAGCACCGGAAGCCTGCTTAAGTCCATGTATACACATGATATACCAAGTATTCCATTATTCATTCTTTTATTGGTGGCCCTGTCTGGATGCTATATCGTTTTTCTTATCCTTCTGCGCTTCATTACTAGAGAGGAATTGAAACAGATCCCTCTTTTCCAAAAATGGATCTAAATACCTTCCAGTGTTTCCGCGGTTACAATTTGCTTATGGAGATGAAAGGAAGCTTAAGGTTTTTTCACTTTCTTACTCATTAAAAAATGCCGCCTATCCTGAGGATAGCGGCATTTTTTAATTCCCTGCCAAAGGCAGTAAATAGCGGAGATAGATATAAGCCGTGGTAATTATTAAGGATAGGATGACAAATGGAACACCATAAAGCATGAAACGAAGGAAGGGTATTTTCTGCCGGGCTCCTTCGGCCATACCGGCCACTACCACATTTGCAGATGCTCCAATTAAAGTTGCATTCCCTCCTAGACACGCCCCCAGGGCAAGTGCCCACCAAATTGGGTCGAGATTAGTCATCCCAAAATGCTGAAATTCATGTATAACAGGTATCATTGCCGCTACGAATGGAATATTATCCACAATTCCCGACAAAAGCCCGGATACCCACAATATCAATAACGCCGTCCGGGTGTAGTTCCCTTCCGTGGAAGCAACAATTGTTTCTGCCATCCGATCAATCAAGCCCACCTCTTCCAGGCCGCCCACCAGCATAAATAGACCAATAAAGAAAAACAAGGTGACCCACTCCACTTTCTCAAACACTTGTTCTGCATCAATTTCCTTCTCCGTCAGCAGAAGCAATAGCACCGCACCGCTTATAGCCACAACAGTCAGTTCAATATGGAGGAAGCTGTGGAGAAGGAAGCCGCTAAGAGTCATGAGCAGGACCGCAACCGATTGATACAACATCGGCGATTTGATCAGATATGCCTCAGCATTTATCTTCATCAATTCACTAACATCTCCTTGCCCTTTCTTCAGTAGATCTTGGAAGAGCAGCCTGAGAAACACAAGCATGACAAGAAATAATAGAAACGCCAATGGGGCAAGGTGTTGGATAAATGACAGGAATGTCAAATGTTCTACCGCCTGTCCAATCATTATATTCGGCGGGTCACCTATCAGCGTTGCTGATCCACCAATATTGGAACTGAATATAATGGCAACCAAATATGGAAAAGCCGGAAGCTTCAGCATTCTTGTAACTCTAAGTATAATCGGCACAAATATTAATACGGTTGTTACGTTGTCAAGCAATGCAGAGCCGATTGCAGTGAGGATGCTTGCTCCGATTAAGAGGGGAATGGGTGAACCTCTGACATGCTGTGCAAGCCGGATGGCAATATAACTGAACAAACCTGTTTTATCCGTAATGGATATTAGGACCATCATCGAAAATAACAGTGCCACTGTATTCCAATCAATATGGCTGATAAACATTTCTTCAGCTGTATATATGCCTGTCAGGAGCAGAAGCACTCCCCCAGCAAGTGCCACCACTGCACGGTTCACCTTATCCGTCATAATAAAAAAATAACTGACAAGGAAGATTACCGCTGCAAAAACAATGTCCATCCTCTCATCCCTTCCATGGTCGAAAATACATACCAATAATATATATGCAGAAAGGACAAACTTTATTTTTCGTCTATTTTTTTAATTTCGTGAATACAATCAGAATAGGTGGACAAAGGGGGAGATTCTCGTGGGCAAACAATTTACCGCTTTGCTGTACGGTTGGACTGTTATTTTCGGACTTATCCTTGTTGCAAGTGTACTGATTGCTTTGTTATTGAGATTTACAACTTTCAATGAACCGTCTCTTACATGGGTAACCTTGGTTATTGGCCTTATTTCACTTTTTCTGGGAGGCCTAGCAGCTGGAGTTAAAGGGAAGGAGAAGGGATGGATCATAGGAGGGATCACAGGAGCAGGCTTTACCCTCTTCACTTTTCTTCTCCAATATCTGGGATATAGCCAAGGATTCACTCTGGAGCAGGCACTTCATCATGGAGGTTATGTACTTGCCGCCCTTATTGGAGGTATATTGGGTGTCAATATCGCCAAACCGGAAAATGAATAGACCCACTTGAAACACAAAGAAGGACAATACAAGGGTATTGTCCTTCTTACATTGCTTGTATGTATTCCATACACATTACTTACATTAAAAAAGGCTTTTATTTTTTAACTTCACGAATGGCTGAACGGTCATACGTCATCTTTGTTCCATTTTCTGTTGTAAGAACGACGCTGTTCTCATCCAATGCATGAATCGTCCCGTGAAATCCTCCAATAGTGATGACGGTATCACCCTTTTGCAGATCATTCTGCATCTGTCTTACCTGCTTCTGCCTTTTCTGTTGTGGGCGGATCAGCAGGAAATAAAAAATGACAAACATCAGAATAATCGGTGATAGGGAAATTAACATTTCCATATTCTTTCCCCTCCTTCCTTCTATTATCCTCGCTTAAAAGTTCTTTGCATCCGGTTTATTAAAACCATATTGTTCAAAGAATTCTTCCTTGAAGTCACCAAGTCGATCTTCACTAATAGCAGCTCTGACTTGCTCCATCAATTTTACCAGAAAATGCAGGTTATGATAAGTAGTTAGTCTAAAACCGAAAGTTTCGTTGCATTTAACCAAATGACGTATATATGCTCTCGAGTAATTTTTACAAACATGACAGTCACAATTTTCATCAATCGGGCGAAAATCGCGTGCATAAGCCGCATTCCTTACCACGAGTCGGCCATTGGAAGTCATACACGTACCGTTCCGAGCAATTCTGGTCGGTAGAACACAGTCAAACATATCAATTCCACGGATGGAGCCGTCAATCAATGAATCCGGCGACCCAACACCCATTAGATACCGTGGCTTATCCTCCGGCATCCACGGCGTGGTGAACTCCAGCGTCCTATTCATTACGTCCTTTGGTTCGCCAACAGATAGCCCTCCGATCGCATACCCCGGAAAGTCCATGGATACGAGATCTCTTGCACTCTGTTTTCTAAGTTCTTCAAACTCTCCACCCTGAATGATTCCAAACAGCCCCTGGTCCTCCGGCCGCTGGTGGGCTTCCAGACATCTTTCCGCCCAGCGTGAAGTCCTCTCGACTGACGACTTCATATATTCAAAGGTGGCCGGATAAGGAGGGCATTCATCAAAAGCCATCATAATATCCGAACCGAGGGCATTCTGAATTTCCATAGCTTTTTCTGGAGAGAGGAACATTCTCTCACCACTCAAGTGATTGCGAAAATGGACACCCTCTTCCTTGATTTTACGCATATCACTAAGACTGAATACCTGAAAACCTCCTGAATCGGTGAGGATCGCCCCATCCCAGTTCATAAAATTATGAAGCCCTCCGGCCTCCCGGATAATGTCATGGCCCGGTCGAAGCCATAGGTGATATGTGTTGGAAAGGATAATACGGGCATCCATTTCCTTCAGTTCCTCGGGGCTCATCGTTTTAACTGTAGCAAGTGTACCCACCGGCATAAAGGTCGGAGTGTCAAATGATCCATGAGGAGTATGAACTCGCCCTAGTCGTGCACCTGTCTGTTTGCATGTTTTGATAAATTCATATGTGATAGCTGTCATAACCTTCGTCCTTTTATTAAAGTATTAGCATGGCATCCCCAAAACTGAAGAATCGATATCTTTCTTCTACAGCTTCATTATATGCCTTTAGAATGGTTTCTTTATCAGTCAACGCACTTACCAGCATGATCAGTGTGGACTTAGGCAAGTGGAAATTAGTAATGAGGCCATCTATTGCCTGGAACTCATATGGAGGATAGATAAAAATATCCGTCCATCCGCTCGCCTCCCGGAAATCCCCTCCACTATCCCGAACAATTGTCTCTAGCGTCCTGGTGGAGGTGGTGCCGACGGAAATGATTCTCCCGTTATTTTTCCGTACGTTAGAGAGCTGATCTGCTGTTTCCTGTGACATATGGTAGAATTCCGCATGCATTTTATGTTCCTGAATATCATCCACACTTACTGGTCGGAAGGTGCCGAGTCCTACATGCAAAGTGATAAAGGCGATTTCTACTCCCATTTCTTTGATTTCTTGTAGAAGTTCATTAGTAAAATGCAGGCCTGCAGTCGGAGCTGCGGCCGAGCCTTCTTCTTTGGCATACACTGTCTGGTATCTTTCCTTTTCAGGAAGTTGTTCCTTGATATAAGGCGGAAGCGGCATTTCACCAAGCTGATCAAGCACTTCGTAAAAAATTCCTTCATAGGAAAATTGAAGGATCCTGCCGCCATGTTCCTTTGTTCCGGTACATTCTGCTTTCAGAGCCCCATCGCCAAATATCAAGCGGGTGCCAGATTTTATTTTCTTTGCCGGCTTGGCAAGGACTTCCCATGTATCCCCTTCCTGCTGATGAAGCAGGAGGATTTCCACTTTCGCCCCCGTATCTTCCTTGATGCCGTAGAGCCGGGCTGGGAGCACCTTGGTATCGTTCAATACAAGACAGTCCCCTTCCCTGAGGTATTGTTTAATATCAGCAAAGTGTTTATGCTCCGTCCTTCTCGTATGTCTGTCAAGTACAAGCAGGCGGGAAGCAGTACGGTCCTTCAGTGGGGTTTGAGCTATTAATTCTTCTGGTAGATTAAAATCAAAATCTTCTATATTCATGGCTTTACTCCTTGTTCTGTGTTAGCGGAATCTTCCTATGATGAAAAATATCAAGGAAAGTATGATGCTTACCACGATAGAGGTCATAATTGGAAAGTGGAAGGAAAAGTTGCCGCGTTTGAAGCTGATATCCCCTGGTAGCTTTCCGACAACAGACCAGATTATGCCGATCAGCAGAAATATGATCCCCATGACAATGAAAAACTTGCTTACGTTCATTGATTATCCTCTGCCTTCATCCCAAAATGCTGATATGCTTTGGCCGTAGCCACTCTCCCCCGTGGGGTACGCTGGATGAAACCTATCTGAAGCAGGTAAGGCTCATAAACGTCCTCAATCGTCTGTGATTCTTCTCCAATCGTTGCTGCTATTGTATCAAGGCCGACCGGCCCTCCGCGGAAACCATCTATAATTCCTTTAAGGAGCTTATGGTCGATATGATCGAGCCCCTCCTTATCCACTTGCAGCATGTCTAATGCGCGGCCGGTTGTTTCCAATGTAATTTCCTTTTCTCCCTTTACTTGGGAGAGATCACGGATCCTTTTCAACATTCTGTTGGCAATCCGAGGGGTGCCTCTAGAACGGCGGGCCACTTCCATCGCTGCCTCCTTGGATATTCTCGTCTCAAAAATATCTGCTGTCCGTTCCACGATAGAACATAAATCTTCTTTTTCATAAAACTCCAGCCTGCTTAATACGCCGAAGCGGTCCCTAAGCGGTGCTGAAAGCAATCCAGCCCTTGTCGTAGCACCAACCAAGGTGAAAGGTGGAAGATCAATACGGACGGAACGGGCGCTCGGCCCTGTTCCTATTACAATGTCGAGGAAAAAGTCCTCCATTGCCGGGTATAATACCTCTTCCACCGTTTTGGGGAGTCGATGAATTTCATCAATAAACAACACATCGCCGGGCTCCAGAGAGGAAAGAATGGCAGCAAGGTCGCCGGCCCTTTCAACTGCAGGGCCGGAGGTGGTCCGGAACTGAACTCCCATTTCATTTGCAATGATTCCTGCCAACGTAGTCTTTCCCAAACCTGGAGGTCCATACAGCAACACATGGTCTAAAGGTTCTTCCCTCATTTTAGCCGCCTGAATAAATATATGGAGGTTTTCTTTGGCATTCCTCTGTCCAATATATTGCCCAAGCCTTTCGGGCCGAAGACTTAGTTCAATGGTTGTTTCATTGTCATGCAATTCACCTGTCACCATGCGTTCTTCCATTATTCTCCCCCCTTTATGCATTTTTCATCAGTAAGGAAAGGGCCTTCCTTATCAGCTCATCAGTACCTGCATCCTCCTTCTGCAGGTCCGGACGGATGCTTCTTAACTCCTTCTCTGAATAACCAAGAGCCTTCAGTGCTTCCCATGCTTCTACTAGAGAATCATTGTCCGCTGGCTTAACATGTTCAAATTCCTCGCCTTGAGCATCCGATTGGGCAGCCAAGTCGATTAGCTTCCCTTTAAGATCGAGAATTATCTGTCTGGCTGTCTTCTTTCCGACACCCGGGAAGCCGGTCAGGAATTTATCATCCTCCCTCTCAATCGCCGCAGCAAACGCTGCAGTATCGACAGTAGCCAAGATTCCCAAAGCACCTTTTGGCCCTATACCAGACACAGAAATGAGCTTGGTGAATAGATATTTTTCTCCTCTATTTTTAAATCCGTATAATACCTGGGCATCTTCCCGGACATGATGGTATGTATCTATTTGTACTTCTTCTTCCAGCGACTCTTGAAATGCAAATGGGTTGGCACAGATTAGTTCATAACCAACCCCTTGGACATCGACAATCACCGACTCATCCAGAATATGGGTAAGCTTCCCCTTTATATATGCAATCATTATCCTTACTCCTTTGCCATCTTCAACCATTTTATCATACACAGGGGTATAAGAAAACTTAATCAGCCCCTTAGCGAATTCTGTTGTTGACTGATGGGCCGCCAATATTTCATCTCAGGCAGTGTAAAAAACTTCTATCCCCTCTAGGGAGATAGAAGCCATCTGGTCCGTTCAATTTAATTGGACTCCTCAAGATTATGATGGATATCTTGGACATCCTCACTCTCTTCTAACTGTTCAATCAGTTTGTTCATGTTTTCTGCATCTTTTTCGCTGGGCTGGCTGTATGTCTGAGGGAAAAGAGTCACTTCACTGTCCTCGATTTCATACCCGCTGCTCTGAAGGTGTTCTACGACTTCCTGGAAGCTTTCCGGTTCGGTATATATCTCAAATGCGCCCTCTTCCGCTATAATATCTTCCGCTCCTGCTTCGAGTGCTTCAAGGGTAAGTTCATCTTCATCAACTTGCCCCTCTTCATTAAGGATGACGATATATCCCTTACGATCAAACATGAAGGAAACACTGCCATTTTCACCAAGATTTCCATTGTTTTTCTTGAAAGCATGCCTTACTTCAGCCGCTGTTCTATTCTTGTTATCTGTGAGTACATTAACAATTACAGCGACTCCGCCAGGCCCATACCCCTCATACGTGATCTCCTCATAACTTGCCCCATCCAGGGTCCCTGTGGCTTTTTTAATGTTCCGATCGATATTATCATTAGGCATATTATCTGCTTTGGCCTTCTCAATGGCAGTCCTTAGTGCCGGATTGGTGTCAGGATCTCCCCCGCCCTGTTTAGCCGCAATATAAATATCCTTTGCATGCCTCATGAATACTTTTCCTTTTTTTGCATCCTGAGCATTCTTTCTTCTTTGTATATTCTTCCACTTAGAATGACCAGCCATGGACATTCTCCTCTCTCTGAATTTCCTTTTTTACTATACCAAAAATTAAAGCGGAATTAAAGGTTTAGTCTTGTGGCGGAAAATCTTCGAATAAATCATTAATATCTTCCCCACTTCTTCCACGACTGTCCAGATTCTTCATACGGTCCCAATATATCTTGTCCGTAAAGACGAAGATCTCCTTGTCAGTTGGAGGTACTAATGCTTTAACCTGTTCTTCAATATCATCCGGTCTGTCCGGATCTGTATGTTCTTTTAACTGCAGCCCGATAATTAATCTGTCATTAGTTTCTTCCACCTGGGCTTGGACAACATCATCCAGTTCTTCCAAGTTTTCTGCAATTTCTTCCGTATCTTCATTTGTATAGGGATCGGAATATCCATGTTCATACTCAGAAGAATTAGCGCGATCCTGATATTTCTGCGGATACCCTTTCGGTCCTTCTTCTCCAATTGATTCCTGCTCTTCCTCACTCGCCTGCCTGTCTTCTCCCTGTGTATCATAATGGATTGGTTGATTGTTCAGCCCTTCTGCATTCTGATTCTCGTTTACATCGTCTCCTCCAGTACAGCCTGCCAAGAATCCCATATATGATACAATTGTATATAAAATTATTTTTTTCATAATAAAAAACCTCCCTTAACCTTTAGTTTGGATAAGGAAGGTTATATTATAAGAGAAAAATGGAGTTTCCAATACATCCCTATTTCCCCTTCGCTCGTCGATCAGCCGCGGTGGAATTGAGGAAGATCGTCGCGTTTATGCGCAGATTTACGATGAAGACTTTCAATGATCTCCTTATCTTTTTCTGATACCTTTTCCCCTTTTAAATATGCGTCTATTGTCGCGTACGTAGTGCCCATCTCTGCCTCATCTGTCTGATCTTCCCAAAGGTCTGCACTTGGCACCTTATTGACAATATGATCAGGCACGCCGAGGAATGCAGCCATTTCTCTTACTTCTCCTTTGGTGAATTCTACCAGCGGAAGAAGATCTACACCGCCATCTCCATATTTTGTGAAATATCCGGTATACCATTCTGCAGCATTATCCGTTCCGACCACAAGATAATTGTAGTTTGCTGCAATGGTATAAAGGGTGCTCATACGCAATCTTGCACGCAAATTTGCTCCAGCAAGTTGGTCATTCTCCTCACTGAACTCTTTTTTCTCCTTAATCCTGTCTCTGATTTGGGTGTACATTACTTCATGTGTCTCTGTCAAATCCACAGTGATTGAATCTATTCCACAGCTCTCGATTACTTGGTCCGCATCATCCAAATTGGAACTGCTTGTTTGTATGGGCATTTTCACACCCAGAGAATTCTCCGGAAATGCTCGTTTAATCAAGTGTGCTACTACGGCTGAATCAAGCCCTCCGCTCACTCCTACCACCATGCCTTTTAACCCTGCATCTTTTGCTTGCTGGCGCAGCCAATCCACAATCTCATTAACTTGTTTTTCCATGATAACATCTCCTCTTCTGCTTTAATCTACATCTCTTGAGTTAATTCTACAACAAATTCATTCTATTTCATAAATCCGACTTACACTTCCCTGCTTATTTAAAACTATATCCTTAACCTACCTTATTGAAACATTACGGTTCAGACAAAAAAAAAGAGACGAAAATTAATCGTCTCAGAAAGCTATTCTTCCTTTTTCTCTGCATCCTTCTTATGGCGCTCTTCTTGGTTATTCTGCTGATATTCCGGATGTGCTGGAGGAACAGGGAACGGATGTGGGGGCTCCTTTGGCATCGGTACGCCAGGATACACCCCGGGAGCCGGCATGGAATCGGGTGCGGGCCACAACTGGCTTTCAGGCAATTCGCTTCTATATGGGAAGGAGTGTGTTGGCGGAAGTGAAGATGGCCCATGACAACCGCAGCCCTTCTTTTGGGAAGCATTCCCCATTGATCCCTGCAATTGATGAGGAAACTTCATATTCATTGGCTCCATTGGGAACTGTGGATTTCCCATACTCACCGGACCCATTGGATATTGTGGCAGAAAATGAGCATGGTGCGGCTGTTCGGGATTAAAACCCTCCGGTAGGCTGCCCATCACAGAAAACGGCATCGGTGGATGGCAGGGATGAACTATATAGCAGCACATAGGCATCGGCTGCTGAATAGGAGATGCCGGATAATCCATTGCCCCCTTAACCTTATGTTCTGGCATTTTAAATTCTTTTTGTTGCTTTTCAACCTTTGTTTCCGGGACTTTTGGCATTTCAGGAAACTCTACGGATGTGTATTTATTGATGTCAAATTCAACCATAGGCTTCTCCTCTTTCTTAGGCAGAGGCTGAACGGGCATCTGTGGCGTTACTTTTTTCGGCTTTTCCACGTCGTCTTCCTTAAGGACAGGAAAGGGCTTAACCGAAATGTCTTTATATGGGTGCTTTGGTAGTTTCTGCGGCTCGCTCTTTTCAGCCTGCTCAGGCTGCTTCTCCTGTTTCTGTTTTGCCGGCTGCAGCTGTGGCTTTGGAGGCTTAGGAGCCTTTGGTTTCTCAACTTCCTTTTTTTGGGTTTCTTTCAGTTGCTGATTGTCCTTTTTCACTGCTTTGGAAGTGCCTGGTATTTTAATTTTCATTCCCGGCATAATCATATCTGGGCTAGAAAGCTGGGAGTTCATATCCTTTAACTGTTCAAAGTCTACCCCATATTGTTGGGCAATTTCCCATAATGTATCCCCTTTTTGTACAATGTGTATTTTCAAGACAAAAAACTCCTCTCATTTCTGAAACTGGGCTAATTACTCTATACCAACATATGCAGAAAAAGAGAAAAGTTGATTATCCATATAAAAATCGCTCCATCCTTTATTCAAGGAGGAACGATTTTTTTACATTTCTACCTGGTAAACCGGATATGTACCTAACACGGTTACTTTACATCCTAATGCTTGCAGTTCCGCTTCTACCCCTGGGAACAAGACATCATCATATGGCTGATCTACATCGATAATGAAAAAGTAATTCCCCAGCCCGGTCTTCATGGGTCGGGATTCAATCTTAGATAGATTCATTTTTCTCCACGCAAAAGCTGATAACACCTGGTGAAGTGCGCCGGCTTGGTCACTCGGCAAGGTAATTAGTAGAGTAGTCCTATCCGTCTTTACTGGATGCTTGATGGAAATACCATCTTCATTCTTGGTCAGCACTACGAATCTGGTGTGATTATTAGGATAATCATGGATGTTTTCTGACATGATCTGCAGCCCATATTCTTTCGCCGCCATCCTGTTTGCAATAGCAGCTATCGGCGAATCACTGGTGCTGATGATCTCTGCGGCCTTAGCGGTAGAGGAGGCAAATTGCACCTCTGCGTTGGCGAGCTCCTTATGGATAAATTGATGGCACTGCGCAATAGCCTGTGTATGGGAGTGAACCTCCCTAATATCCATCAGCCCACCGTCAAAATCTTCACGTACGAGGAGATGTTGCTGTATAGGAACAACTACTTCAGCAACCACCGGCAATCTCACTTGATGGACCAGATAGTCCACTGTTAATTGCACGGTTCCCTCAATAGCATTTTCAAGAGGCACCACAGCGATATCTATTTCACCTGATTCTACTGCATCCATACAGGCGGGAATTGTATCAAAGTCCCGCTTATCCTCCCCATTAAATATCGAATCTACTGCCATTTTTGTAAATGTGCCCTTAGGTCCTAAATATCCTATCGTCTTTGTCAAAGTTCAGCCTCTCCCTTACTGCAGCTTTCAGTTTCATTGGATTTTATCTACTCAATAAATTCAAATTCAAAATCCATCAATCTTATCGTATCTCCGTCTTTGGCACCGCGTTCCCTAAGCGCTTCATCCACACCCATTCCCCTCATTTGGCGTGAGAAGCGCTGGACAGCCTCATCCCTGTTAAAGTCTGTCATCTTAAACAGCTTTTCAATTTTATTTCCGGATAAAACAAACGCACCGTCCGGGTCACGCGTTATCTGGAATGGGGTTTCTTCTTTCTGATATCGGTAGATCACCGTTTCCTCACTGTCTTCTACTTCTGGGTCTGTCTTAGGAATTCGTTCCAATGTATCTGCAATAGCGTAAAGAATGTCACGAAGCCCCTCTTTAGTGATTGCGGAGATTCGATACACAGGAAAATCTTCTTCCAGCTTTTCTTGGAATGATTGGAGATTTTCTTCCGCCCCTGGCATGTCCATTTTGTTCGCAGCAATAATCTGCGGCCGATTCATCAGCTTCTCATCATACTCTTTTAATTCTTCATTGATTTTACGGTAATCATCATAAGGGTCGCGCCCCTCCGTACTCGCCATGTCTATGACGTGTACAATGACCCTCGTCCGTTCCACATGACGCAGGAACTGATGGCCGAGACCTACGCCTTCATGGGCACCTTCAATAAGGCCCGGCAGGTCAGCCATGACAAAGCTGCGCTGATCGCCCGTATCGACCACCCCTAAATTTGGGGAAAGAGTGGTGAAATGATAATCAGCGATTTTTGGCTTTGCTGCGCTGACAACCGACAAGAATGTAGATTTGCCGACACTTGGAAAGCCGACTAGCCCAACATCTGCCAATAGCTTCAATTCCACCTTGATATTGCGTTCCTGTCCGGGTTCTCCGTTCTCCGCATATTCGGGTGCAGGATTCTTTGGGCTGGCAAAGCGGGAATTGCCTCTTCCTCCTCTGCCCCCCTTAGCGATAACCGCTTTCTGTTCATGGGTTGTCAAATCTGCTATAACCTCTTCTGTATCCTCGTCAATAACTGTGGTACCTGGAGGAACAGGAATCACGAGGGGGGCAGAATTCTTTCCATGCTGGTTTTTGCTCATTCCATTTTCCCCGCGCTTTCCTTTAAAGTGGCGGTTATAACGAAAGTCCATCAACGTATTCAAACCTTCATCCACTTTAAAAATGATATCTGCACCGTTACCTCCGTCCCCGCCGGCGGGACCGCCTTTCGGGACATACTTTTCTCTTCTGTACGCTACAAGGCCGTTACCTCCGTCCCCAGCTTTCACATACACACTGACCTGATCTACAAACATAATTGTTCACCTCATATATTAAATGGAACAAACAATTCACATTGAATTCCATTCGCTGTTTTACTGATGCTCAGTCTTTTATCTTGATGTTTTCCCCGTTCGTCCAGTTGAACAGAATTCCCCCCGGCAAGCAGGATTTTCACCTTGAGTTCAGGGGATTGCTCGCTTTCGGTCACTTCCAGTATTATGTCATACATCTGGGTTTCATCACAAGCTTCTTCTAGCCATTCAACCGTTTTCCTGCATAGTTCAGTAACTTCCCTATCAATACTGGCCAGATTTTTATTTTCTGTCTTTACCCGATATTTTAACCTGAGATTATTGTAAATGTGGTTAAAGCGGAGAACCCAAAGTGTGAAGCCTGGGGCCTTCAACCCCATCAGTTTGCTTTCTTCCCCATATTGACGAAGCATTTCCCCTACCTTTTTCTCCACTTTGTCCTGTCTCCCCATTGTTAGATATCCCTGTACGACCTGAAGATTATTCATTAAGTCATGACGATAATGCTGTAGGACGTTTATGACTTCTTTCTCCTCCATTTTACATTTCCCCCCAATTATCTAAGAAAAAGTATAACAGAAAAGTTGAAAGATTTCATACCTTCTTAACAGGTCTCGGTTTAAGGAAGTTTTCGTACATATGTATCATGTATAACCTCAAGATAGCCATCTTCTATAAGCACTTATATAATAAAAGCTCCAGCCAAAATGGCTGGAGCTTTTATCAACGATTATGCTTCTTGTGCAACCGGGTAGACACTTACCTTTTTACGGTCACGGCCATAGCGTTCAAATTTTACAACGCCGTCCATTTTGGCAAAAAGAGTATCATCTCCGCCGCGGCCTACGTTTTCACCAGGATAAACTTTGGTTCCGCGCTGACGGTATAGAATGGATCCGCCAGTTACAAACTGTCCATCTGCACGCTTGGATCCAAGACGTTTAGCTTCGGAATCACGGCCGTTTTTGGTACTACCTGCACCTTTTTTCTGAGAGAAAAACTGCAAATCAAGACGTAGCATAAGTTCCACCTCCTTATTTATTTTCTAATCTGATAAATTGGCCATATTCAGCCTCAATGGATTTTAATGAGACCAGCATACCTTCGAATAAAAGCATGGCTTTTTCCCTTTTTTCTCCTTTAAGGGAGCGGGGAATCTCCACATGGAGGTATCCCCCTTCACCGCCCTGTTCAATTTCGAGATCTGTTTCACATAATTCCATCACTGCATTTACTGCTCCAATAGAAACAGCAGAAACCCCAGCACACACCAAGTCATAGCCATACGGGCCGGAATCAGCATGTCCCGATAACTCAAATGATTCGATTTGGTTATTTGACCGGAATACAGTTACTTGGATCATAAATTAAAATCCTTACAGATTGATTTTATCAATTACTAGTTTCGTATAAGGCTGACGATGACCCTGTTTGCGGTGATAGTTTTTCTTTGGCTTGTATTTGAAAACAGTGACCTTCTTTTGACGGCCATGTTTAGCAACTTTAGCAGTTACAGTAGCGCCATCCACGTATGGGGCACCAACCTTAACATCATCTCCGCCTACAAAAAGAACTTTATCAAAGGTTACAGCTTCATCTGCTTCTGCTGCAACTTTTTCCACAAAGATTTCTTGGCCTTCTTCTACTTTAACTTGTTTTCCGCCTGTTTCAATAATTGCGTACATACCTGCACCTCCTTAGATAACTCAGACTCGCCATACAGGCACCCGAAAGTTTAAACCTGTTCTGAGCGGTTGTAGCACTGGTGCTACGATGAATAACGTATTGATATTACCATGTATTCCAGCCCTTTGTCAAGCTGTCCAGTTAACTATAATACATAGTCCATGACCTCGCCAATACGCTTATCATACAGCCTATCATGAAAATAGCTTCTAAGGCAATCATTTTCATCCAATAAAGACCTGCGCTCATCCGGATAAGAAATATAAATGGAATGCTTCCTATCCCTCATGAATTCCGAAAAAACTTCCATAAATGTACTATCTGAATTGACATTAATTGGCTGAACAGCCTTTACTGGATTATTACCTTCATAGCGTTTAAGCAGAAAGCGCAGGAAAACAAAATGCCTTTGCTTCCACTCCGACCTGTTTTCCATTAATAAGAACAGCCAGATTAGAAAAACACTTAAGGTGAATGGATAGAATACCAGCATTCCAATTAATAAGAGAAAGCTGACGGCCATGGAAAATACCAAGATGGAGTAATATGCCTTTTTAAACGGGAGATGGCTGGAGAGGTACAGGAACAATAACTTCCCGCCGTCCAAAGGCCATATTGGTACCAGATTGAATAAGAGAATTACGGTATTGTAGTAGAGGAATAGATCTATGATGGAGTCAGGGAAAACTTGAAAAACGGAAAAAAGATAAATGAAGAAGTAGATGAACAAGTGTTGCAGAGGACCGGCAATGGTTACCAAAGCCTCTTCCTTTACCGGTCTGTTGCCGTGTTCATCTGTCTCCATTATTCCGCCGAACACCCACAAAATGATACTATCAACCCGCCATTTAAACAGCTTGGCCATCGTATAATGGCCAAGCTCATGATAAAAAACAATTGATAGGATGACGGCCAATTCTGCAAAAGTCCCTGTCAGAAAGGATATGACAATAAATATCATAAGAATGGGGTGGACATGGATACTAGGAAGAAAACTATGGAGTTTCGTCAACTTTTATCACCTGGACAGGATCAATATAGTTATCTTTATTCTCTATAGAAAAATACATAGTTTCGCTTTCTTCCATTGGAGTAAAACTGCCGACCTTTTGGCTGCGCTGGACGAATTGATATAGGTGGACATCTAACGAGCTGAGAAATCCATACGTCGATTTGCTGCCATCTGGATGCTGAATAATAACCGTCTGTTCCGTTTCCCGATCATTTCCGGCAAATACAACTACCCCATCTTCCAATGCTGCTACTCCAGTTTCCTCCCCTGGGGCAATTTTTATTCCTTTACCATTTGTCTGAAAAGATTCTTTCACGCTTCCAGAAACCGGTAGTGTCAGTTGTTCTACTGTTTCCGTATTGGCCGCCTGTTGCGGTGCAAGCTGCATCGGCCCTCCAAATGTTTCCTGGTACCAGGCATTGACTTTTGCAAAAGGAAACTCTTCTGTCAGTGCCGCCCTTGTCCAATCCTTTGGCTCCTTAAACAGTTCGGAATCTGTTTGACTGAAAAACGCTGCCCCGGCGAATAATAGAGCAGACACAGCAGCCCTTACAGCCAGTCCCTTGACTGGATTCCAGCCAGCCTTTTCCGCCCCACCTTGAGCTTCCGCAAAACCAGGATAGACACCATGCTTTTCCTCTTCCTGCAAAAACGCCGGGAATAGTTGGCTCTCTTTTTCTGGTTCCTTACCGGAAGACAACCCTCGGAGCTTCTTCCGCCTTTCAATGGATTGACGAACTTTTCTAATGCCTCTGCTCATTATCCTCACAATCCTTCGTATACATTTATAGAAGATTATATGTGGGACAAGGAGAAGATATGAAAAGAAGCAATGATTGATTACAATCACTGCTTCTAATGGCTACTGATTATTCAACTGCCGATTCCGAAGAATTTTTTGACTTTCTCAAGCATCCCTTTCTCATCCTCCAGGGACTGTAACGGCACAGTCTCACCCAAAATTCTCCTAGCAATATTACGATATGCAATGGAAGCTTTCGAGTCAGACTTTAACGCTACTGGTGTACCATTGTTGGAAGCCTTTATCACGGCATCATCATCAATTACGATACCGATTAAATCTATGGAAAGGACTTGGACAATCTCATCCACGTCCAGCATGTCCCCACTTTTCATCATATGGTTGCGGATACGGTTGATAACCAATCTTGGCGGCTCCATATCTTCTTTCTCCAGCAATCCGATAATTCGGTCAGCATCCCTGACACTGGATTTTTCTGGGGTGGTAACTACAATCGCCCGATCAGCACCGGCTACAGCATTTTGATACCCCTGCTCTATCCCAGCAGGACAGTCAATGATAATATAATCATATTCCGGCTTTAATTCCTCAATTATTTCTTTCATGCCTTCAGCTGTCAAGGCAGACTTATCACTTGTTTGGGCAGCTGGGAGTAATGAGAGATCATCGAAACGCTTATCTTTAATCATTGCCTGTTTCAGCTTACAGCGGCCCTGAATGACGTCCACTATATCATAGATGATTCGATTTTCAAGCCCCATAATCACATCCAGATTCCTCAGCCCGATATCAGTGTCTATTAAACATACTTTCTTTTCCAATAGAGCCAAAGCTGTGCCTATATTGGCAGATGTAGTAGTTTTCCCCACTCCGCCTTTGCCGGATGTAATAACGATTGCCTCACCCATTTTGCATTCTCCTTTCAAACCTGCTCAAATCAATTCTTCTTTTGGATAGAACCTGGAGCCGGTCGATTACAATCTTATCCTGCTGCTCATCAATCATTCCACATTCCATATACACACCTTCCGCTTCGTAATCGGGTGATCGGCTGATGTAATCAGCAATACGCAGCTGGCTGGGCTTCATATAAGAAGCAGCAACAAATGCACCACGATTTTTATCCGCTCCAGCATGGGCAATCCCGTACAAACTCCCCATAATAAAGATGTTGCCTGTAGAGATCACCTTACCGCCAGGGTTGACATCACCTATCAGCAGGAGATCCCCTTTTGCCTCCAGAACCTGTCCTGATCTCACGATACGGTGGAATGCTTTAATTTCACTTTCTTCCTTCCATCGCTTGGCGTCTTCTTGATGAATAACTTCGGATTCAATTGATTGGATAATGAATTGGCTTTCATTATCCATGATTTCCATAATTTTGTCTTTTTGTTCTTCACTCAGATAGCGTCTGCCGGTTTTAATAGACACAGACACAATCGGTTCATCCTGTCGGGGCCGGCTTACAGCTAGTTTGGACTCCAGCTCCTTTATCGCATCATCGAAAACACAATCATCATCGATAAAAAGAGAAAGGCCGTCTCTCGTCCCCTTGATTGTTATTAATTGTTTCCTGTCTTGCACGTTAAGTCACCTCATTAAGATTACCTGGACAGTCTAGAATCTATTTCTTTCAAATACCTGGTTATCACTCCAGCCAATCAGCCTTTTGGCAAAAATTGGATAAATAATTATTAAAAACAGGAGGTTGGCCAACACGGTAGGCCAGAGCCGATACGTAAAATAATATTCCCAACCATTGGGCGCAATCCCTACAATCATATAAATGATGTTGATGAAAATATCTGCAGAAATAATTCCTACAATTCCAAGGATTAGTCCTGTTAAAATATTATCATGCAGGAGTTTTTTTAATCCAAGGACAAAATAGATAGCGGCTGCATAAGAAAACATATATACACCAAGAATCCCTGTATAAACGATATCAATTAACAGCCCGAAGACCAGGGCATACATCACGGAATAATATGTAGATTCCTTATCATAGAAAATAGCAAGCAAAATCAGAAACATAAGCACCCAATGGGGGATAATCAACATCTCTCCGCTAACTATATTTGGGGGCAGCAGTTCTAAGGCCACTCCCTCAAGGATGGTCATAATAAAGAGAATGGCGGGAATATATAAACGTTTCATTAGGTCTCATCCCCGCCTTCCTCTTCTTCCAGGAGCTCCCGATCCACAACGATCACCTGGTCTATATCATACATATTGGCGGCTGGCTCCACTAAGGCTGTTAGTGTCAGACCATATTGGTCAGGAACTACATCTTTGACCTCCCCGATCTGTAGGCCTGCTGGGAAAACGCCCCCCATTCCCGAAGATACTACTAGTTCCCCCTCTTTGAGATCTTCATCGGACTCTTCAATTATCCGAAACAGCAGGGAATCTGTTTCAGGATCGAATCCTTCGATCATCCCAAAAATATCCTGTCCATCTTCCCGGGATATAGTGGCAGATATCCTGTTCAGCTGGTCAAACCCGGTAAGAAGCTGCACAGTGGAAGTGAATTGAGAAGATGTTTGTACTTTGCCAATCATTCCCTCGGAGGTGATGACCGCCATATTGGGACGAATACCATCCTGCTCGCCCTTATTAATGGTAATCTGTTCCATCCACCTTTCAGGAGAACGAGAAACTACCGAAGCCTGAACCGGGGTATACTCCCTGATTGAATCCGTTATTCCCAACGTGTCTCTTAGTTCTTCGTTCTCTTCCCTAAGCTCCTGAACTTCATAGATAAGGCCGCCATATTCGGCCAGCTTTTCTTTCAGGATCCTATTTTCCTCATACGCGTTCCGAACGTCGTCGATATTTGTAAAAATATCTGTAACGAACTGGACAGGAGCGTGGACCGTCCGCTGTGCCCAGCCCACTGTATCATTTATGAATTGCTCTGCGGTAGTAATATTATCCCTGTCACTCAAGGAGTAACCTATTAATGCAACCAGCACAATAAAACCTATTAATAATATAAATAACCTTCTTTTACGTAAAAATGACATACTTACACCTACTTAATCAATGGAAGGACGTGACGACACATTCGGATGTGCGCGAAAGTGCTGGATATATTCAAGGGATTTTCCAGTCCCAAGCGCTACACTATCCAATGGATTTTCGGTCACGAACACAGGCATTTTTGTTTCATCACTGATGACTTGGTCTAAACCTTTTAATAAAGCTCCTCCTCCGGAAAGGACGATGCCTCGGTCAATTATATCCGCAGCAAGTTCCGGCGGAGTCTTTTCCAAGGTGTTTTTCACCGTTGCTACAATTGCATCCACTGTATCCTGGATGGCGCCCAGAATTTCTTCTCCTGTTATAGTGATGGTTTTGGGCAATCCTGTCAACAAATCCCTGCCCCTGATATCCGTTTCAACCGGCTCTTTAAGAACGGCCGCACCGATATCCATCTTAATTGATTCTGCAGACCTTTCACCTATCATCAGGCTGTATTGTTTACGGATATAGTGGATGATCGCCTCATCCATTCCGTCACCCGCAGTGCGGATGGATTGGCTGGTTACTACTCCTCCAAGTGAGATTACCGCGACTTCTGTAGTGCCTCCGCCAATATCCACAATCATGCTGCCGGTTGGTTCCCAAACAGGAAGGCCAGCGCCAATTGCAGCAGCAAAGGGCTCTGCAATCGGAAAAGCATCCTTTGCCCCCGCCTGTTTAGTAGCATCCAGGACAGCCCTCTCTTCTACCATCGTTATCCCAGAAGGAACACAAATCATCACATTTGGCTTCTTGGCAAAAAATGAGCGGTTTTGCATTGCTTTCTTAATATAATACTTCATCATTGCAGCCGTCGTATCATAATCTGCGATGACTCCGTCTTTCATTGGACGGATAACCGTGATATTTCCCGGAGTCCTCCCGATCATATTGCGGGCTGACTCCCCGACAGCCTCAATTTCTCCTGTATATGTATTACGTGCGACTACGGTAGGTTCCCGGACGACAACTCCCTTTCCTTTGACAAACACTAGTGTATTGGCCGTACCTAAATCTATCCCCAGATCCTGTGATAAGCTAAATCTTCCCAAACAAATCTCCCTCTCCAACATAAAAGTCGGTTTCTTTATAATATGATGATCATTGAACCATATCTATTTTTACACCATTCTAGTAAATAAATAAAATGACAATTTCTGCAGCACGCGTAATAAGCGCCACTTTCCATGAAAATTGAAAAATGGCGCTGTACATGCTCGTCTATACAATTATACGAAAAAAACTGCAAAATAGATAGTATTATAAATATCCTTTTTCCTTGAGGGAGACAAATTTCCTGTCCCCTATCACCAAATGGTCTAAAAGTTCGATACCAATCATTTTCCCGGATTCTGCCAGCCGCCTAGTAACGTGGATGTCTTCCTGTGAGGGTGAGGGATCGCCAGAGGGGTGATTGTGGGCAACAATGAGGGAGGCTGCTGAATGTTTTACCGCTTCGCGAAAGTAGGGTAAGTACCTGGCGCCTTGTTTAATTACTTAAACAGGTTTCCGGGAACTCCCCTCCAAACCGTACGTACTCCTCCCAGAGTATACGGCTTTCCATTTATCAATCCAACTTCCCATTGTGTAGTCGTGATAGCATCTTACACACATTCAAATCCGTCCTATCTTAGAATTTCTTTCAGTCATGTATTTTCCCATGCTTTCATTAAAATATATCATAATCTTATGAGGCATTTTCATTAGGCTGGTTTCTTTATCGGCACCTCTAGTCATAACCTTTGGACCTTTCCGTTCCCCAACCATTAAAATAGGCAATGCGCTGCCCGTCCTTGGTATTATATCTTATGCCGAATTTACCGTTGATAGAGTATTGGCTTATTATTTTGCGCGTGGTACTTTTATATTTATAAGCATAAGTTTTAACCATGCTGCATTTCATCGTTTGGCGAAAAGATTGCAGCACGCCTACATTACTGGCAAACTTATAGTAACTATACAATCCTTTTATTTCTGCATTGTATTGCTTTATTATTTCTAGTTCCTCTTTATGGATGAGATTGGATCTGTGAATCGGTTTCCAATGATTATTTTTCCCTAAGCTTAATGCGCCTAAATCAATGAGTGTTTTGATGCATTTCTCACGTGGCACATAGAGTTTAACGTGAAAGCTATGCTTTCTTTTTTGAGTGCCGCCTGGCATTCTTATTGTCTGCCCATTCCCCGATACTCTTATATCATGCCATAAGAACCTTGCATTCTTTTTACTATGGGTTATCGACGTTCTTTCTTTACTTAGTTCCAATTTCAGTTTTTCTGCAAGATAGGCAGTTAATTCCTTCTCAAGCTCCATTGCCTCCCATTTGCTTGCATTGATTCCAATTAAGAATTCATCTGCATATCTCACATAATTCATGTTTCGATAGTCAGAATTGGACTGTTCTTTATAAAGTTTTTCCATTCCTGCTCTTCCCTCATGCATCCCTTTATCCAATTCAGAACATTGGCGTCTATTATGGTACTCCCCATCGTTTATATTCGACGGTAGGTGATGGCGTCTGATCTTTTGCTTTCTGATACTACCTTTATTGAACTTGGCTGTATACGCGTCTATGTATTGATCCAGTTCATGTAGGTAGATGCTAGAAAGAATTGGACTGATTATTCCACCTTTGGGAGTTCCAGAGCATGCCTGGCGGAATTCCCATTCCTCTAAATAACCTGCTCTTAAAAATTTCCAAATTAAGTTGATAAACTTTTCATCCTTGATTTTATTCCTCAAGACATTAATGAGGGTGTGATGGTCCATATTTTCATAAAAATTTTTTATGTCAGCCTTTATGAACCAACGCGTATCCGTGAAAGTGTTTTTTATTTGTGTAAGAGCAGTATGACAGCTTCTATTCGGGTGGAATGCATGAGAGCTATCAGAAAACTGGCGTTCGTATATGCTTTCAAGTATACTCCTGACCATTTCTTGAACTAATTTATCCTCCAAGGTTGCCAGACCGGGTGATCGCGATTTCTCATTATTTTTAGGAACATAAATGCTGGTTGTGGGATTCGGCTGATAGCTTTGTTTTTTCAGCTTATCAATAAGCGCATTTATTCTTTTTAACCCCATTCCATCGACGGTACCTGGGTTTTTTATCCTTCTTGACCCCATCCCTCTCTTGGGGTGAATTTTTGTATAAGCTTCCAGGTGAAAGTTAATGTTGTATAGATTTCGATAAAGACGTTGGAATGTGTAATTTTCATCTTTTGCATGGGAAGCTAAACTGTTTAATACTACGATCGGATTTCTCATAGAGCCTCTCGCTCCTTCCCAATTTTGTACTAAACGTGATAAACTACTCTCCTTCGCCATGTAATAGGCTTTCCCTATCTCGGACTACTATAAGAGTTCCGTTGCCATATTGGATATTCAGACACGGCTGTCATAGCCTTAATGGCTTTCCAACTTAGGCAATCCCCTTTTAGGCATATAGAAACATAACTTTCATAGTGTCGGATGTGACTTTCGCTCGTTTCTTCCATATAGAAGTCAGCCGAAATGGTGTCACTTCATGTACCTCGAAGCTTTTAAGACACATGCACATTTCGTTCAACGTTTATCGCTGCCTCCCGTTGAAGGCCCCCGTAGTCCACTTAAAGCTATCATTCAGGCAATTCAGCCTTCATCCTCATCTATGATTTCATCTGGCCATTCAGTCGTGTCTTGGCAACTAGACAACTTATGGCTTTGCCAACATGCTACACTCCCCGCTCAGTTTCCCCTGCGGATTAGTTGGCTGATGATAGGGTGGATCTAGTGATATTTCCCTACTGCTTTGTTAGAGCAGATTTTCTATATGCCCTTATGGGCGCACTACCTCTCTGGGATGGACAATAGAAGCATTGAGGCTGCCAATAAAAATCGTCTGTCGATGGATGATTTGATTTTTTGTGTTCAAAAATAATACGACAAAATGCTCCTGATTAAGACTTCGCATTTCTTCCATTACATAATCTGCTCCATCTTCAGGAGAACGAATCACATACCTTTCATTCGGCTTATACTGGTTCATCCGCTTTCCAAACTCAATGGTAGCAAGAACCTGTACTCCTTTTGCCACACCTATACCTCTTATGGCAACCAGTTCCTCGATAGCAGCATCATTAAGCAGCTTTAACCCTTCAAAGTGCATCAGCACCCGCTGGGCAAGTGTCATGACAGACTCTTCCTTCGTTCCACTACCAAGTATGATTGCCAAGAGTTCCTGATTAGATAGGTGAGATGCTCCCAGCTTTAGAAGCCGTTCCCTCGGGCGGTCTTCCTTTGGTACATCTTTAAGCATGATCGATGTTGTCGTCATTTTCCTCCTCCTTCCTAAGATAGAACCATCTTATTGGAAAGGAAGAAAACTTACAAATGCCTAAAAACCGATTATTTACAGATTTGTTCTGCTAAAACTAGAAAAACCGTTCTCAAAAATGGCAGAACGGCCGCTAGTATTCCAAGGAAAAATTAAAATTCCATTCATTCCACTATTCTCTTAGTGCTTGTTCATATTGATACCAGAGATTTAAAAGTGCCTGCTGGGCTCCTTCGACATCCTGCTGCTTAAATCTATCCTTTTGACTGGATATTTCATCTCTCAATGAGGAAAGCTTTTCCGACTCATCCGGAAATGTTTCCAGTAATTTTTCCCAGCTGTCTATATCAACAGAAACAGCATCCGGCAGCCTTGCCAAGTTGCTTTGCCATACCTCCTCGAAGCTTAGCAGCCACTCGCTTTCAGTGTCAGTAAGTTCGACTTCAGCCTGCCCGGTCTCCCATTCTTTTACAAAGGTCTCCAATTGCTGAGATTCCATTTTCTCTGATAAACGGGTGGCAGCATCTTCTGTTTCTGCGGCGCCGACAAAAAGGAAATACTGGCCATCCCTCAGCCAAATCACTTGAGGGACTCCTGCCGTTGAAAATTTCCCTGCCCATTCTTCCGCATTCTCCCTGTTCCCAAATACACCGCCTTGTACTACGAAAGCTTCTAAACCTTCTGGTGTCCTAGAACCCTCTTTCGACTGCGCCTCCTGTTCCTCTGTATCTACTGTGCCGGCCGGCAAGCTGCCATTTTGAGGCACCCCCGCATCTATGCCGGCAATCATCCGGAGCATGACAAACCCTAAAACTGATCCAATGCCGATGGCTGATATGCCTGCAAGTAAAACGGGCCTCCATAGATGAAAACGAGAAAATCTCCCACGGCCTGTTTGTTTCTTTTTTTTTTGATGATCTGTGACCATAGTTAGTGGCTCTGCCGGATCTTCCTCTGAATCTTCCAGTACAGCCGCCTGTTGTTCATTGGCAGGGTCATTTAATTTAAAACTGATTCTATTACCATCTTCCTTTATTTGCACTTTTCTTTTCTTGTCCATTTCTTGCCCTCCCGCCGCTGGTTAATATATCATCAACTCTAGCATAGGAGAGATGAAAAGTAAGACGAACCCTGTCAAACTTTTAAAAAAGCATTCAGCAAAAACCGCACTGTTTTTCATCCAAGAAAGAACTTCCTTACTTCTGCAATAAAATGCAGGGAACCGGCAATGAAATAACAAGCATTCTCTTGTGACCTTTTCTGACTTAACACATCCTGCCAACTATCCACAACAGAAACCGGCAGCCCCCCTGCCATCTTGTCCAGCTCATCTGCCGAGGCTGCCCTGGGATGCTCGAAGGAAGTTACAGTAATGGAATCAAATTGACCCACGGCCTGTCTTAACATTGTGGAGGTATCTTTGTCCTGGAACGCGGCAAAGATTAAATGTGTCTCCCTGTCCTTGTAATGATCCTTTACTGTTTGGAGAAAAGACTCCATTCCAGCTGGATTATGTGCCCCATCAATAATAATTGGCGGTTCTCCTTTCACTAATTCAAAACGCCCTGGGAGCTGTGCCTGTTCTATTGCCCGCACAGAGCGATCCATATCGATATTCTGCCCTTTTCCCATTATCAAGGCGAGAGTAACCAATGCAAGCGAAGCGTTTATCTCCTGATGTCTCCCTTTCATTCTTAATTGTACGGTAAACGACCTTTCACCAAAACCAGTAAAATTATGTAACTTTATCACCGTAGTTCCAGCATGATGGGTAACAGAAAAATTTCTGCCCAGCATAAAAGTCTCTGCCTTTCTTACGTGTGTCTCATTTTCTATGATGAGGGAGGCTTCTTCGGGCATTTTTCCAATTACAGCAGGAATGCCAGGCTTAATGATACCCGCTTTATGCCAAGCTATTTTCTCTATCTTGTCACCCAAAAAATTCATATGATCCATTGCAACGTTTGTTATAATGGAGACTAGCGGTTGAAAACAGTTGGTTGTATCTTCCCTTCCACCCATTCCTGCTTCCACTAAGACAATATCTGTCGTAATGGAGAAATAGAGAAAGGCGATTGCTGTGAGTATTTCAAATTCTGTCGGAGCGTTATCTGTTTTATCCATCTGTTGTATTGCCGGCAGTACCTGATTACATAGCTGGAGAAAGGTTACCCTTGATATTTGCTCACCGTTAACCAGCATATGGCCGGTAATCCCCGAGAGACTTGGGGAGGTGAATACTCCCGTTCGGTAACCATTCGATATGAGGGCCTGTTCTAAAAAATGGACAGTAGAGCCTTTTCCGTTCGTTCCTGCTACGTGGATTCCCTTCACCTTCTCCTGAGGGCTGTCCAAAAGCCTCAGCAGTATGTCGATCCGTCCGGTGCCCGGTTTTATTCCGGCTGATTTGCGATATTCAAAAAAGGCTTCCGCCTCTTGAAAGGACTTAAACATTTGATACACCACTTTCTATTTTTCAATCCCTAATAGTATAGCAGAAAGGATATATACAATTGAATCTACAAGGATGGATCATCTATAACGGCAACTTGCCTGGAAATAAATTTCTGGATTTCGCTGAGTGGATGCACGACGCAGCGTCCAGGAAACAGAGCAAAACTAAGATATTCAAAAACAATGAGCTGTTAAGCCAGTTGGATACCAGCAATCTTGATCTCCTAAAGCTTTCGGAAAGTAATTTGCCCGATTATGTGGTATTTGCCGATAAAGATATTTACTTGGCAAGACAACTGGAGCTCTTGGGGGTAAGAGTGTTCAACAGTGCAGAGGCGATCGAGCGGAGTGACGATAAGATAGCTTCTTACCAACGGCTTGCAAGTCAAAATCTCCCTATACCAAAGACGATCATCTCCCCCAAAATTTTTTCCAGCGGAACTATTGAGGAAGAAATTATACATACTGCAGGGCGAGAACTCGGGTTTCCAATGATCCTTAAGGAGGCTTATGGTTCATTTGGTGAACAAGTGTACCTTGTAAGCAATGAAGCTGAACTATATGAAAAAGCAAATGCTCTTGCAGGTAAAGCTTTCATGTTTCAGCAGTTTATTAAGACTAGTTATGGAACCGACCTTCGGCTGCATGTAGTAGGAAACAGGATTGCTGCAGCGATGAAGCGTAAATCAGCCAATGATTTTCGTGCCAACATCACAGCCGGAGGTACTATGGAAGCATATCAGCCAACAGAAGAGGAAGCTGAGCTTGCCATCATGGCGGCTAAATGTATTGGTGCAGATATCGCCGGAGTTGATCTGCTTCTTGGGCCAGGAGGAAAGCCTCTCATCTGTGAAATTAACTCGAATGCACATATTAGAAATATGTATGACTGTACAGGAATCAATGTGGCAGATGACATTATGGATTACATCCTGGACAGCATGTCAAAAGGTGAGGAGTAAATCGGATGATAAAAGGATGGCTCATCTACCGGAAAGAAGACGCAGCAGCTAATGAGACGTATATTGAATGGATGAAAGAGGAAGCCGCATGGCAAGGATTGCTTTTGAAGCTGATCTACCGGGAAGAAATAACCATGGGCATTACCGAAAAAGGCCATGGTATTTGGAAAAACGATAAGTTTTTGCCCCCCCCGGAGTTTGCCATTAACAGGGCGGTCGATCCGCTGTTGAGCTTCCACTTAGAGAATATGGGGATACCGGTCTTTAACCCATCGGAAGTGTCTAGAATCTGTAATGATAAAGCATGGACCCACCAATATGTACAGAAGATGGGAGTGCCAATGACGGACAGTCTGTTTTATCGTAAAACAGATTTACCCCCTGCTCCCCCGCTCAACCTGCCAATCGTAGTAAAGGAGTCAGGCGGAAGAGGGGGAAAAGAAGTATACATCATCCATACTGCTGAGGATTGGAAGCAAGTCAGGGGCAAACTTGCTGATACAACAATCTTGGTTCAATCAGCAGATGTCCAGCTCGGGAAAGACCTTCGGGTATTTGTCGTGGGAAAGCAAGTTACTGCTGCCGTTCTGCGGGAGAATCAGCATGATTTCCGTGCGAATTATAAGCTTGGAGGGAGCGCCTCCTTATACCAGCTTACGGGAAAAGAGATGGATATCGTACAGAAAATAACCAGCCATTTTCCTTTTGGCATGGTCGGCATAGACTTTTTGATCGACCATGACGGGAATCTCCTTTTTAATGAAATAGAAGATGTGGTTGGTTCCAGAACTTTAAGCCAGGTGAACGGACCTAATATTGTATGTGAATATATGACCTATATCCGTAAGCATATGGAAAAGCGGCATTCCATTTAGAAGGAATGCCGCTTTTTCCGGTCTTAGTTTTTCAATTCTTCCAGCCTTGCCTTAACTTTCGCCTGTTTCTCTAGATAGTCCTTTTCCTTTTGCTTTTCTTCATCTACTACAGCCTTTGGCGCTTTCTTTACGAAGCCCTCGTTTGACAGTTTCTTCTGCACACGTTCCACTTCTTTATTCCATTTATCCAATTCCTTTTCCAACCGCTGGATTTCCTTGTCGAAATCAATCAAGCCTTCCAGCGGCAGGAATAGCTCAGCCCCGGTTACTACGGAAGACATGGCTTTTTCCGGAGCATCAATTTTTTCAGCAATCTTTAATTCACTCGGATTACAGAAACGCTCCAGGTATTCCCTGTTATTCTCCAGTTCCGCCGCAATGTCGGCATTCTCTGCCTGGATGAGCAATTCCACCTGCCGTGACATTGGTGTATCCACCTCTGCCCGGATATTCCTTACAGATTTGATGATCGAAACAAGACGGCCCATTTCCTTTGATGCTTCCTTGTCATCGAATTCATGGCGGATTTCCGGCCAAGAAGCAACAGTAATAGAGTCACCCTTATGTGGAAGCTGCTGCCAGATCTCTTCTGTGATGAACGGCATAAATGGATGAAGCATCCGCATGGTCTGATCAAGAACATACGCAAGTACCGACCGTGTCATTGTTTTCTTCTGTTCATCTTCCCCATAAAGTGGAAGTTTCGCCATCTCTATATACCAATCACATAATTCATCCCAGATAAAATTATATAAATGGCGCCCTGCTTCCCCAAACTCATATTTATCCGTATTTCTGGTCACCTGTTCAATCGTCTCGTTTAGACGAGTGAGGATCCATTTGTCGGCTAGAGACTTTTCTCCGGGTAAATCAATGTCCTCATAAGTAAATCCTTCCATATTCATTAGAGAAAAACGGGAAGCATTCCAAATTTTGTTGGCAAAGTTCCAGGTTGCTTCGACTTTCTCCCAATGGAAGCGGAGGTCTTGGCCTGGAGTAGACCCGGTTAGGAGGAAATACCTCAAGGAATCGGCTCCATATTTTTCGATTACATCCATTGGGTCAACTCCATTGCCCAGCGACTTACTCATTTTCCTTCCCTCTGCATCCCGGATGAGTCCATGGATCAGAACATCTTTAAAAGGGCGTTTGCCCGTAAACTGCTTCGATTGGAATATCATCCTTGCTACCCAGAAGAAGATGATATCATACCCGGTGACAAGCACATCAGTTGGGAAATAACGTTTGAAGTCATCTGATTCCTCATCCGGCCAGCCCATTGTAGAGAAAGGCCATAGTGCAGAAGAGAACCAGGTGTCGAGAACATCTTCATCTTGTTCCCAGTTTTCAGCATCTTCCGGAGCATCCTTGCCGACGTATATTTCATTTGTTTCTTTATGATACCAAGCAGGAATACGATGGCCCCACCACAGCTGTCGGGATATGCACCAATCACGGATGTTCTCCATCCAATGCAGATAGGTGCGCTCAAACCTTTCGGGTACGAAGTTAACCTTCTCATTCCCATCCTGAAGGTCGATGGCTGCATCAGCAAGCGGCTGCATGTTCACAAACCATTGAGTGGACAGATAAGGCTCGACTACTGCCCCGCTTCGTTCGGAATGGCCGACCTGGTGTACACGTTTTTCAATTTGGAAGAGAACACCTTGTTCTTGTAGATCCTCCACTATTTGCTTTCGGCATTCAAATCGGTCCATCCCCTGGTATTTCCCTGCATTCTCGTTCATGGACCCGTCTTCGTTCATGACCAGTATCCGCTGAAGATTATGGCGATTGCCTATTTCAAAGTCATTCGGATCATGTGCAGGTGTTATCTTCACCGCTCCAGACCCAAGTTCCATATCCACATACTCGTCTGCGACTATTTCAATTTCCCTGCCGGTAATCGGCAGAACAACCGTTTTCCCGATTAAATGCTGATAGCGTTCGTCTTTCGGATGGACAGCAACTGCAGTATCCCCGAGCATGGTCTCCGGTCTGGTTGTTGCAATCTCAATGGTTTCCTCACTATCTTTTAAAGGATAACGCATATGATAGAATTTGCCTTCTACTTCCTCATAGATGACTTCGATATCAGATAAGGCTGTCCTTGTTGCAGGATCCCAATTGATAATATATTCCCCGCGATAGATGAGTCCTTTCTCATACAATTTAATAAAAACTTCCTTAACGGCTTCAGAGAGGCCTTCATCCAGGGTAAAGCGCTCGCGGCTGTAATCCACGCCTAAGCCCATTTTTTCCCATTGGGCACGGATGAAGTCAGCGTATTCGCCTTTCCATTCCCATGCTTTCTCCAAAAACTTTTCCCTGCCTAGTTCATAACGGCTGGACCCCTGCTCCTTCAGCTTAGCTTCCACCTTTGCCTGGGTAGCGATGCCTGCATGATCCATGCCCGGCAGCCATAAAACATCATATCCCTGCATCCGTTTCATCCGTGAGATGGTATCCTGCATGGTTGTATCCCATGCATGGCCCAAATGGAGCCTTCCTGTTACGTTGGGCGGTGGAATGACGATGGAAAAAGGCTCCTTATCAGGATCTCCTGTAGCCTCAAAATATTTTCCTTCCAGCCAAAACTTATATCTGCCTTTTTCTACTGTCTGCGGGTCATATTTTGGCGGCAGAGCAGCATGATCGTGTTCCTTCAATTTCTTTACCTCCATTTCATATAAAAACCCTTCTCATCCTTTAATAAAGGACGAAAAGGGTTTATTTCCGTGGTACCACCTTTGTTTACAAAACACAGTTTTGTACACTCATTCTATGATAACGGCCATATCCCGGCTTCTTCTATTCAGAAAAGCAAATCTTTTCTTTTCAAAGAAACAGCATCCAAGGCGACTTCCAAAATAATGAATCCTAGGAAATTTCCAGCCCATGATTTCCCTCTCTGCAGGCATTATTTTGTACTACTCCTTTTCCACGCTTGTGGTATTTCATTATTATTCATTTTATCTATTCGCAGGAATGTCGTCAACTGTTATTCCAGTCTTTGCACAGAAAGGCACTCTCTATACATATTATAGGTAATAAATCTTTCTTTTTAGACAAATGAAAGGGGTGGCTCCTATGGCCCGATATTATCGGTATCGTCTTCCCCCATGGGCAAGACATTGCATTGAAGTTATTGAGAAGGTTACATTGCCTATTCTTGTCTTCCAGCTCATACGGACACTTTTCTTTCCTTCCACTCTAGATGTTTTCCTTCTCGGCTTGCTGGTCGGACTGTTCATTGCCTTTTACTTGGAATGGATTTAATTGCCGTTTTCATTGAAAGAGAATGATTCATATTCTTCCTCAATATATCTGGAAAATTCAAGCCCAAACAGAATACGGCGGTAATTCTGCTGCAGTGAAGGTATATGGTCCATAAGAGGTCCATCTTCGGCTGTATACATTCTTATGAGTTTTAAATAGCTGGAGGGATTCACCAGATGTATAATCAGGAGATATAATTCCGTGGTCGTCAGCTTGTTTTTTTCCATGTATTCTGGGAATAATTCCATGAACAGGCTGCCGGAATGATTGTGATAAATGGTTTCACGGCTGAATAGGCCGGATAAATCCCTCACAGCATTATCATACATGGTATTTTCCCAATTAATAAGAAAGGGGTCGGCGGCGGTTTGGAGCGTATGCGACATTCGAAGATTTCCATGGCATAAACTCCAGTTCCACCGGCGATCTTGTCTTCCTTTTTCCATTAACTGCTCCGTTCGCTTGGCCCCTAAAAAACAGGCAGCTTCCAGTTCTTTAAAATGTGTGCAAACCAGCAATTCTACTGGGGACATATAGCGATTGTTTTCGAATCGTTCGACGAAGGACAGCAAATCCTGTTGGAGGCCTATACAGTATTCCTTATATGTATCAAAACTGTTCCATACTTCGTCTTTGTCAATGCTTTCACTTCTTTTTGTGTTGGCATGAATATCGCCCAGGCCATGGAAAAGTCCTTTAATATATTCTTTCTTGTCCTGCCGTTCATCGGTCTGTACCCAAGGTGTCAGATAATAAATGGATCCATCCATCTCCACATGGAGGTTTCCTTTATGAGTCAAGTATACAGGCAGGACGCTCCGCAAATTCTGGGATGCAGCCAAATGATAAGCATTCTCCCAGCCAGCAACTGTCTCCCTTGTCAATAAGCTCTTTTTCAAAGCATAATCCCCTTGGCCATCCTGGATACGAAACAGCCTATCTGTTACTTTCGTAATATAATTCGGATAAACGGAGTAAGAATTCATTACCTTTCGGACAGTTTCCACTTAAATCACCACCTGTACAAATTATGGGAGAGATAATATGACGTGATCATCTACTAAAAAGCAGACACCCCTTGTCATTTGAGCAAGGGGCTGGGTGTTCATCTCCGTTTGGCAGGAATATGCAGGAGCTGACCTTCTGATATATCATAATCATCGTCCAGGCCGTTCTGCTTGATTAGCTGCAGGGCAGAAATTTCATAACGTTCTGCAATTGATTCGATGGTATCTTTGTCTTGAACTATGCATAAACGCATACGGGAATATTCTTCTTCTTCCGACTTCCTGAACATATCAGCCAGGTAACTCACATCTTCTACTTCCTCTTCTGCCGCCTTCTGCACATGCTCTTCAACTACCGTGGTTTCTTCTTCCTCCTGTTTACCAGCCACAGCTGATTCAGCTGTTTCGGCCGCTTCTACTGCATTTTCCCCTTTATCTTCGATTTCATCTTGTTCTGCTGATTTTCCTTTATCAAAGAACTCCTTCAAAGACTTTGTCTCTTTATATTTCCAGCGGTCCTTTTCATCTGGGTCTTCCACGGGGTGTGAATCTTCCTTGGGATGTGAATTCGTTTCTGCTTGAAGCTCCGGATATTCATCGGCTTGTTCTGAGTCTTCGGCTGTTTCCTGTTCCTGTTGTTGATCTTCAGGCTGTTTAATTTCAAACTCGAATGATTCATCGATCGATTCTCTTGTTTGGGGTATTTCTTCCTCTTCTGATTCTTCTTCCGGCTTTGCATCCGACAGTCCATTTACTCCGACGATTTCAATGGTCGAATACAATTTCAACTGCCTTTGCTCAGGAATTTCATAATCAAATGATTGTACGGCCACAGTTATTTCATTCAAATCTTCTACCCGATAGGTAGGGACCGATATCTCTACGGGGAAACGATGGGTGAATGAAGAGATGCCGTCTTCGGCGTCGACTACCCTTTCCACATACCGCTTTGCCTGAAATTCTGATTGTTGCTCCGCTCCCTCTTCTACTGCATTTGTATGATCCGCCTTCACATATTCTCCATTCAGTTCAATAGCCCCTCTTATAGAAATATAGTCATTGAAAGATTGGATGGAAATTTCAGGATCTAGCGAAATGCCTCGCAACTCTTCAACTTCCTGTCCCTTCTCGAAATAAAGGGATTCATTTAATTCAAAACTGAATGCGGACTGGTCGTTAGACAAATGAACTCCTCCCCTCAACATACAAATACCCTATGTTGGCAATATCTAGATTATTTATATGATACCTATTCAGAGGTTATGCTTAGGAATAGCAAAAGCCATTCCTTTGTATGGAATGGCTTTTGCTACTGATGGGGAAACAGCTTATTCATCTCCTATGGGGATGGTCTGCTATTTAATTTTAGAGAAAGCAGTACGTATGGCTTGTACAGTTTTTTCAATATCCTCATCTGTATGTGCGGTTGATAAAAACAAGCCTTCAAATTGGGATGGAGGAAGGAAAATCCCTTCTTCAATCATGGCCCGGTAGTATTGGGCAAAATAATCAAGATTTGAAGTTTGAGCTGATTCATAATCCACTACATCTTCGTTAGTAAAGAAAACTCCCACCATGGAACCTGCCCGGTTGATATGGAGAGGAATATTATACTCCTCGGCAGCCTGCTCGAACCCACGAACAAGCTTATCAACTTTTCGACTGATTTCCTCATAAGAGGATTCATCGAGGGCACTTAATGTTTCATAGCCGGCAGTCATGGCTAATGGATTTCCGGATAGTGTTCCCGCCTGGTAAATGGAGCCTGTGGGAGCTACTTTCTCCATGATTTCCCGCTTGCCTCCATATGCTCCTACTGGCAAGCCTCCTCCAATCACTTTACCAAGACAAGTAAGATCAGGGGTCACACCAAAATGCCCTTGGGCACATTGATAGTCAACTCGGAAACCAGTCATTACTTCATCAAAAATCAATACAGTTCCGTATTCCTCGGTAATTTCCCTCAGGTTTTCCAAAAACTTATTACGGGGAGGGACCACGCCCATATTACCGGATACGGGCTCTACAATTACCGCTGCAATGTCATCACCATACTGTTCAAATGCATAACGGACGCTCTCCATATCATTGTAAGGTACCGTGATAGTATTCTGGGCAATAGATTCAGGAACCCCTGGGCTGTCTGGAAGTCCAAGTGTGGCAACTCCTGATCCTGCTTTAATGAGAAGCGAGTCACCGTGGCCATGATAGTTACCTTCAAATTTTAGAATCTTATCCTTTCCGGTATAACCGCGTGCCAGCCTCAATGCACTCATGGTTGCTTCTGTTCCGGAGTTTACCATTCTTACAATTTCAATGGAAGGTACACGGTCGATCACCAGCTCAGCCAACTTATTTTCGATAATGGTAGGTGCACCAAAGCTTGTTCCATTGGCCGCTGTTTCCTGCAGGCCAGACACAACCCTGTCATCAGCATGGCCGAGAATCAAGGGCCCCCAGCTCAGTACGTAATCAATGTATTCATTTCCATCGATATCTCTTATTTTCGAGCCTTTGCCGGATTCCATAAAAATTGGTGACATACCAACTGATTTGAATGCGCGGACCGGAGAGTTTACTCCTCCCGGCATAAGATCGACGGCATCTTTATAGGCATCTATAGAATGATCAAAACTTTTCATCATATATCCATCCTATCTCTCTATAATTTAGTTGATTTATTTTTCAGCCAACCATTTTGCTGCGTCTTTTGCAAAATATGTGATAATCAAGTCAGCTCCCGCTCGTTTCATCGCTGTTAACTTTTCGAGTACTAATTCTTTTTCATTAATCCAGCCATTTTGTGCGGCTGCCTTGACCATCGAGTACTCTCCGCTTACATTGTAAGCGACTACGGGCAGATTAAAGCGGTCTCTGACATCCCTGACAATATCAAGGTAGGACATGGCCGGCTTGACGATAAGGAAATCTGCTCCCTCTTCCACATCCGATTCCGCCTCACGCAGAGCTTCCAAGCGGTTAGCCGGATCCATTTGATATGTTTTCCTATCACCGAACTGCGGCGTACTGTCTGCCGCATCCCGGAAAGGGCCGTAGAACGACGAAGCGTATTTTACAGCATAGGACATAATAGGAATATGGTGGAAACCCTCTTCATCCAGAGCAGCACGAATTACAGCTACAAACCCGTCCATCATGTTGGATGGGGCAATGATATCTGCACCAGCTTTTGCCTGGGAAACTGCTGTTTGAGCCAGCAGTTTCAATGACTCATCATTGTCGACATCATGATTATGGATGACCCCGCAATGCCCGTGCGAAGTATATTCGCAAAGACAGGTATCTGCTACAACCAAAATCTCGGGATAGGCCTTTTTAATAATACGGGTTGCTTCCTGTACAATTCCGCTCTCTATGAAAGCTCCAGTCCCTTGCTCATCTTTCTCATCCGGCACTCCAAAAATCATCATTGCCCGGATACCCAAATGGTAAATCTCCTCTAGCTCTTCTTCAAGAAGGTCAAGGGATATTTGATAAACTCCGGGCATGGATGGTACCTGGTTCTTCTTACTCTTTCCTTCTACGATAAAAATCGGGTAAATAAAATCTTCGGTACGCAGATGGTTCTCTCTGACAAGGGATCTCATGGATGCAGAAGATCTTAACCTGCGATGCCGCTTAAATTCCTGATTAATATTCATCTTCATCTATCCTTTCCAGCTATATAATCACTGATCAATTCCAGGACACTATCAGTTGTAAACTCATTAGGCGAGAAGGTTTCCTGGAAGCCCAGCTCTTTGGCACGAATCTGAGTAGTAGTACCGATACAGAAAGAGGGAATTTTCCGCTCATCAACCATTTCGCAGAATGATTCTACAGCAGACGGGCTGGTAAATGTCAGATAGTCGATGTTCCCATCCTTTAAATTCTCACGCAGCTTTTCCTTCATCTGAAAATTAAAGGAAGTTTCGTATACCTGTATCATATCAAAAGGTATATTCAGCTTGGAAAATACATCGGGCAGAACATTTCTTGAGCGGTTCCCTCGTACAAGAAGGATGGGCGCCGGGTCATCATATTTCTTCAAGAACTCCTGCCCCATCGCCTCTGCGTGATATTCTGAAGGAATGAAATCAGCTCTGTAACCAAAGGATTTTAATGCATCCTCAGTTTTATGGCCGACCACCGCTATTTTTAACTCCTTCAAGAAAGGTTGGCCATCCAGCCCAAAATGGTTCAATGTTTGAAAGAAGCAACGAACCCCGTTGGCACTCGTGAAGAAAATCCATTTAAACGTTCCTAGCCGGCCTATGGCCCCTTTGCTGGCTTCCGATACCCTGCAGACAACCGTCAGCAGCGGAACCACTATGGGGATACCCTTATACTTTTTAACTTTATCGGCAAAGACCTTTGCTTGGTTCACTTCCCTGGTTATAAGGATTTTCCTTCCTTCGAGGGAAATGGTCATTACTGATCCAGCTCCTCTTTCACTTGATCAACAATATCCTTAGCGCCCTGAGAAATGAGTTTATCAGCTGCTTCTTTTCCAACCTCCCTAGGATCGCTGCCTCGTACAGTCTCCTTCAAGATTGTCTTGCCATCCGGAGTTCCAACTAGGGCAGTAAGTACAATTTCTTCTTTTTCCAGATAAGCATAACCACCGATAGGAACCTGGCAGCCTCCCTCAAGCAGATGCAAGAAGGTTCGTTCAGCCGTCACTGTAGTTGTTGTATAATCATCATTTATTTTTGCAAGCAGCTCATCCAGCTCATCATCATCTTCTCTGCTTTCTATAGCCAAGGCTCCCTGTCCGACAGCAGGAACACATACATCTGGTTCTAGATATTCTGTGATCAATTCTTCGCTTAATCCCACGCGCTTCAAACCCGATACGGCCAGGATGATTGCATCATAATCCTCTTCTTGTAATTTTCTGAGCCTCGTTTCAATATTACCGCGAATCCATTTGATAGATACATCCGGACGCTCTGCAAGAACCTGTGCTGCCCGTCGCAGACTGCTGGTCCCAACTATAGCTCCGGCAGGCAGTTCTTTCAGGGGAACATTGTCGACAGCGATATAGGCATCCCTGTGGTCTTCTCTGACTGGTATGGAGGATATCTTCAATCCATCAGGCATTTCGGACGGCATATCCTTCATACTATGTACCGCAAAGTCGATTTCTCCGTCATACATCGCCTGCTCAATCTCTTTTACAAACAGGCCTTTCCCTCCTACTTTGGAGAGTGTTACATCGAGGATCTTATCACCTTTGGTAACTATTTTCCGGATTTCAAATTCATTTTCTACACCCGCTTTTTTCAACTGGTCTATTACCCACTCAGTCTGGGTAAGAGCCAGGTTGCTGCGCCGGGATCCAACAATTATTTTACGCATAGTCATCCTCCTTCTTTAATTTTCCATTAAAAATGAAAATTGGATAATACACTGAATAAAAAGAAATTCACTAATAAAATAAGGAAAGCTGCTGTATTATACACAGCCAGCCCTTTTCCTTGATAACCTTTCACCAATTTGAGCAGCAGGTACCCTATATAAACAAACAGAACCAGAATAGAGCCTGCGGTTTTCACGTCAAACCAGTAAAATTCCGATTCGGTTACATATGCCCATACTACACCTAAAATAATGCTAATTAATAGCAAAGGGACTCCAAGTGTCACCGATGTAAAGGAATAGGTATCCAGTCTTTTAAGATCACCCAGCCTCCACATCCATTTCAGGCCTTTCTTATTTTTAAGGAACCTGTACTGAATGACGTACATAAATGAAAAAATATAGGAAACAGTAAAAAACCCGTATGACAAAACGGCAAGCACAATATGAGCGATGAGAATCTCGTGTACTAATTCAATACCATTGCCAGGCATCTGATTCTGAGCCTCCGTCAAGAGATAGAACAGCAAAAGAAAAAATCCGAACAGATTAATGAAAAAAACGATAAAATCAATGGTAAATAGTCTGTTGATAACTAGTGATAGCGTGACCAGAATCCACGAGTAGAAAAAAAGGCTGTCATTCAATGTAGCTACCGGGAAACTTTTTTCATAGAAAATATATATGACAAAAACCAGGGTCTGAATAAACCAGACCATACTAAGCAACCAGAAAGCAATTCGATTCGCCTTCTGGTTGTTTTGAATGAAATCAATAAAATATCCAAACAGACTGGATCCGTAAATAAGCAGTATGATCTCGGAAAGCCATTTCAGTTCAAACATATTTGGAATCCCTTCGTTTACATGCCGGTTAGTTTATGCAGCAATGGCAAGGATGCTTTTCCGCTGTCATTCAGTGCTGGATATGCATTATTTTCACTGGCCTGTTTCATCAGTTCTTCTTTTACTTCATCTTGAAGCCCGAAAATACTTACAAACAGGTCCAGAGACTCCTCTGCATTCTTTTCGCCAGCCAATTCCTTTGCTTGAGTAAGCGGCTCTTTCAGCAGCTGATTAATAATGCTTTTTGTATGCTTATTCAAAACTTTCCTTTCACGGTCGGTCAAATCAGGAATCTTTCTTTCAATGCTCTTCATTGTTTCCGTCTGAATAGAGTGTGCCTTCTTTCTCAAAGCTGAAATAACCGGAACAACTCCAAGCGTACGCACCCATTCTTTAAACGCCACAATTTCCCCTTCCAGATGAAGTTCAATTTCCTCGGCAACAGCTTTTCGCGAAGCCATATTTTCATCCACGATATGCTGCAGATCGTCAATATCGTAGAGGAATACATCCTCCAGTTGGCTTAGCTCCGGATCAGCATCCCGGGGAACGGCAATATCTACAATAAAAAGCGGGTTTCCTTTTCGTTTCTTTAATACTGGCGCAATCATATCCTTCGTTACCACATAGGAATCAGCGCCAGTAGAGGTGATAAGAATATCAGCTTTCTCGGCCACAGCTGGAAGCTGTTCCAGGCATGCTACTTCTGCTTGGAATTTCGCCGCAAGCTTTTCTGCCTTCTCCAGGGACCGGTTTACTACTGTAATATGATCTGCACCTGAACCTTGAAGGTTCTTTACAGCGAGCTCTCCCATTTCCCCTGCACCAAGAATGGCGACATGCTTATCCTGAAGCTTGCCGAATATTTTCCTGGCAAGTTCTACGGCTGCATAGCTGACCGAAACCGCCTGTGTACCTATAGCCGTCTCCTTCTGTGCTTTCTTTGCAAAGGTAATAGCTTGTTTAAACAGTTCATTGAACAACGTTCCGGTTACCTTTGCTTGCTGTGCAGTCAGAAAGGACTGTTTTACCTGTCCGAGAATCTGTGTTTCTCCAACCACCATGGAGTCCAGCCCACAAGATACTCGAAATAAGTGTTCTATTGCACCATCATTTTCAGCAATTTGAAGATAGGAGGAAAATTCTTCCTTTTCCACCTGAAACCAATCTGCCAAAAACTGTTTTATATAATAACGGCCTGTATGAAGTTGATCAACGACCGCATATACTTCCGTCCGGTTGCATGTGGAAACAATCACATTCTCAAGAATACTCTTACGCTCTTTGAGTTCAATCATCGCATCTACCAGCGACGGTTCAGCAAAGGTAAGTTTTTCCCTGATTTCAACCGGGGTTGTCTTATAATTGAGTCCAACTTTCACGATATGCAAACTAAATACCCCCAACATTCTATACAGTAAATGTGCTTCCACAATTTTTATCTTCTAACAATATTCTAACATAAATTACCCTGCACTTTTTTTGAAAATGTGAACAGATAATGAAACAATAGAATAGATTCAGGCCGTACTTTGTTATAAATTGAGTTCCAATGTAATTTACCATAACGTTTTTCAATTAGCAAGGAATCAGTATATAGATGAATGTGTAGCGGGGTGATATAGAAATGAATAAAAGAAATTCGTTGATTGCCTATATCTTAATTGGGATAGGCATTTATTTTCTGTTCCGGGAATGGAGGCTGCCTTTATTCACCGATTTTTATTCCTGGACGACATTACTTATTATCGTCGGCTTGGCACTGGTTATTCATGGCTATACGTCAAAGTTGTATGATAATTTATTTTCAGGCTCTCTCCTACTTGGTATCGGTATTCACCTTCACGGCAATCAGCACTACCAATGGTGGATCGATCATTGGGGGGTGTATTTGCTGCTGGTTGGCCTTGCTTTCATTATTAAATCTACAAAAACCAAAGACGGTTTTATAACTGGTTTGCTTCTGACCAGCCTTTCTATCCTATTAATATTTTCCATACAATTGCCCGAATGGCTATCCTGGATATATATAATGTCGGATTTCCTTGAAAACTTTTGGCCTCTCATTTTAATCTTCATAGGTATTTACTTATTGAAAAGGAAAAAGAAAAAGTAAGAGCATAGTCCCACACGTGTAGTCTGTTCGGTATCCACTATCCAATAACTTTCTGAATAAAAAAGCTGCTATTCCAAAGGACCCTCCTTTGAATAGCAGCCGTTTTTAGAGATATCTCCTCAGCAGTCTCCAAGACTCGTCTTTTCCGTCACCTGTCTCTGAAGAAAAAGCGACCAATTCATCTTCAGGCTCCATCTCTAATGTTTCCCTCGTCCTTTTTAAATGGGAAGACCGTTTGTTTTTCGGCACCTTATCAATCTTCGTAGCAATGACGATCACCGGCAATTCGAAATACTTTAGGAAGTCATACATTTGAATGTCGTCCCTCGTAGGCTCATGCCTGCTATCAGTAATAAGGACAACAGCCTTCAATGTATCCCTTGTCTCGAAATACTCTTCCATCATCGTACCCCATTTTTCCCTCTCCTTTTTGGAAACTTTCGCATATCCGTAACCGGGAACATCTACGAAATAGAAAGCATCGTTTAACCGGTAAAAGTTCAACGTTTGTGTTTTCCCCGGTTTAGAAGAGGTTCTAGCAAGGTTTTTTCTATTGATTAACTTATTAATAAACGAAGATTTCCCCACATTTGACCGTCCTGCCAGAGCAATTTCCGGCAGGCGGTCATCTGGATATTGTTTTTTGCTTACTGCACTGATGACAATTTCTGCATTAGTTATCTTCATTTTCTTCCTCCACAAGTGCCTGCTTGAGGACTTGATCTAAATGGCTGACCGGAACAAATGTCAGGCCATTGCGCACACTTTCCGGAATATCATCAATATCCTTTATATTTTCTTCAGGTATAATAATTGTGGAAATTCCAGCACGATGGGCACTTAATGATTTCTCTTTAAGTCCCCCAATCGGAAGTACCCGACCACGGAGCGTAATTTCTCCCGTCATAGCTACCTCCCTCTTTACAGCCCTTCCTGTTAAAGCGGAAACAAGGGCCGTGGCCATTGTAATACCAGCTGAAGGTCCATCTTTCGGAGTAGCACCTTCAGGAACGTGGATATGAATATCATATTTCTCGTGGAAATCAGGTTCGATTCTCAGTTCTTCTGCACGGGAGCGGATATAACTGAAGGCAGCCTGGGCAGATTCCTGCATGACATCCCCTAATTTCCCTGTCAAGGTAAGCTTTCCTTTGCCACGATAATGGGAAACTTCAATGGACAGCGTATCACCGCCGGCTGAAGTATATGCCAGCCCTGTTGCTGCACCCACCTGATCTTCCTGCTCTTTCATACCGTAACGGTATACCGGCTTTCCAAGCAAGTCCTCTATACTTTTCTCCGTTACTATCACTCGCTTTTTCTCCTCAGAGATAATAATTTTAGCTGTCTTCCGGCAAAGTGTGGCAAGCTGGCGTTCAAGGTTTCTCACACCTGCTTCCCGGGTATAGCGCCGGATCAGCTTCAGCAATGCATCATCTCTGACCTGCATATTACCTTTTTTCAGTCCGTTTTCTTTCAGCTGTTTCGGCAACAGATGTTCTTTGGCGATATGAAGCTTTTCTACCTCTGTATACCCCGGAATAGAAATAAGTTCCATCCGATCCAGCAAAGGTCCTGGTATATTATTGACATAGTTGGCTGTGGCGACAAATAATACATTGGATAAATCATAAGTCTCTTCAATGAAATGATCACTAAAATTAACATTTTGCTCAGGATCCAACACCTCAAGCATAGCTGATGACGGATCTCCACGGAAATCATTGGACATTTTGTCAATCTCATCTAAAAGGAACACTGGATTAATGGTTTCCGCTTTCTTCATACCCTGAATAATTCTTCCGGGCATTGCACCAATATAGGTCCTTCTGTGGCCTCTTATTTCAGCTTCGTCTCTAACTCCGCCAAGCGAGATTCTGACAAAATTGCGGTTGATGGAACGGGCAATCGATTTAGCCAATGATGTCTTCCCCACCCCTGGAGGGCCGACTAGACAGAGGATGGGACCTTTAATGGACTTTGTCAATTTTTGAACGGCCAGATACTCCAAGATGCGTTCTTTCACTTTCTCTAAGCCATAGTGATCCTCATCAAGTATCTTTTCCGCTGTCGGAATTTCTATCGTATCACGGGTCCTTTTAGTCCAAGGCAAAGCAAGGAGCCAGTCCAGGTAGTTTCGGATAACAGAACTCTCCGCAGAACTTTGTGGCACCTTTTCATACCTTCCCAATTCCTTGAGTGCAACTTCCTTGATATGCTCAGGCATGTCGGACTGTTCCACCTCTTCCCGAAGTTGGCCGACCTCTCCTGTCTTTCCTTCTTTTTCACCTAGCTCCTTCTGAATTGCTTTCAATTGTTCACGAAGATAATACTCTTTTTGAGTTTTCTCCATGGAATTTTTCACACGCTGCCCGATCTTTTTTTCTAGGTCCAAAACCTTTTGCTCATTCGATATAAGTTTAACCAGGTGCTGGAGTCTTTCCTTAATATCCAGCATTTCAAGCAGCTCTTGTTTTTCTTTCACTTTGAGTGATAAATGCGAAGTAATAATATCAGCAAGCCTTCCCGGCTCTCCGATATCAGTTACCGTATTCAATGTTTCCTGGGTAATCTTCTTTGAAATTTTTATATACTCTTCAAACTGGGACAGAAGGGAACGCATCAATGCTTCTTCTTCATGGGGATCTCCCTGTATATCTTCCAGTTTCTCCACTTCCACCAGGAATTCATCTTCGTCTTCAACATAACGAATGATCTGTGCTCTATCCAGCCCTTCCACAAGGACCCGCAGTGTTCCATTTGGAAGCTTGATCATCTGATTTACTTTTGCAGTTGTTCCGACATGATAGATATCCGATGTCTCCGGATCATCAATGCTCACTTTCTTCTGGGCGGCCAAAAAAATGATCTGGTCATCCATCATTGCCTTTTCCAGCGCGGCGACAGACTTATCTCTGCCTACGTCCAGATGCAGTACCATGGAAGGAAAAACCAGAAGCCCGCGTAAAGGAAGGAGGGGAAGTTGAATTGGCTCATTTGGCATAAATATGTACCTCCATCGTAATTAGGTATTATTTCGTCTTATGTACGTTCTTAAAGTTTATAGAAAACTCACCTGTTTGTAAATGTTTAATACAGACAATCCCTGTCTGCCCATTGATATCAAAAGACTGACCAAAGCATATCCCTTCAGCCTGAATAGCGAAGAAGTTATACACCAGGTCAGTCTTCCCAAATTGATAAATTTTTATGAATTAGGCACTTTCTTTTGGAAGTGTTTTGTTACCTTCCTTGACTGTTCCGTCCCTGAATACCAATTTAGGACTTCCATCTTCCCTAATAATCGTATCCTTGGTTATGATGCACTTCTCTACATCTTCTCTGGAAGGAAGCTCGAACATCACATCAAGCATAATTCCTTCGATGATGGAGCGGAGACCCCTGGCCCCTGTTTTGCGTTCAATTGCTTTCTTCGCAATTTCCTCTAAAGCTCCTTCTTCAAAATCCAGTTCCACATCATCAATTTGGAATAGTTTATTATATTGTTTAACCAATGCGTTTTTCGGCTTCGTGAGAATTTCCACCAATGCTTCCTCATCCAATGGAGTAAGACTGGCCACTACTGGAATCCTTCCGATAAACTCAGGAATAAGACCATATCGCAGCAGGTCTTCCGGCAATACTTTTTCCAGCAGTTCAGCGGGCTCAAGATTTTCCTGCTCGGCATTCGAACCAAAACCGATGACCTTCTCACCAAGACGGCGCTTGATAACTTGGTCAATACCATCGAAAGCTCCCCCTACGATAAACAGGATATTAGTCGTATCGATTTGGATGAACTCCTGATGTGGATGTTTACGGCCTCCCTGTGGCGGCACACTGGCAACAGTACCTTCCAGGATCTTAAGAAGGGCTTGTTGAACGCCTTCTCCAGAAACATCCCGTGTTATTGATGGGTTTTCAGATTTACGGGCAACTTTATCAATCTCATCTATATAGATGATGCCTTTCTCTGCTTTCTCCACATCGTAATCAGCAGCCTGGATAAGCTTCAGCAGGATATTTTCCACATCTTCCCCTACATAGCCGGCTTCTGTCAAAGAAGTCGCGTCGGCCATAGCAAACGGGACATTGATAATTCTTGCAAGCGTCTGAGCAAGCAGTGTTTTACCACTTCCGGTCGGTCCCAGCATTGCAATATTACTTTTTGCAAGCTCTACGTCATCCGCATTTTTCGGTGAATTAATCCGCTTATAATGATTGTATACAGCAACAGATAGGTTCTTTTTCGCCTTATCCTGGCCGATCACATAATCATCCAGCGTTTCTCTGATTTCTTTCGGTTTAGGAATCTCTTTCAACTCAACTTCCTCATCGGTGCCGAGTTCTTCTTCCACAATTTCCGTACAGAGTTCAATACATTCATCACATATATATACACCAGGCCCCGCAACCAGTTTACGGACCTGCTCCTGACTCTTTCCGCAGAATGAGCACTTCAATTGCCCTTTTTCTTCATTAAATTTGAACATTCAATTCACCCCTAAAAGTTTATATCTGCTCCCATTTTCAGTTAGGTACAACTTTTATAGTCATCATATCAGATGAATATTAAATTACAAAACAATACACCTTTTAAGCAGGGATTATATCAATTATGGCCAATTTCAGGGAAAAGTCAAACATATTTACTTATACTATATGTCCAATCCTGGATTTAAGTAGCAAAATCAACATTTAACCGGCCAACTCCCTCTAATAAATATGGATAAAATGGAAACAAGGTGCGAATGTTCGCACCTTGTCCAATTATTTTCCCTATTCACCTGTACCTAAACATTTAATAGGTTATTATACTGCTTTGCTGTTTTCGACAAGAAAGTCGATAGCTTTTCTGAATTTGAGATCCTCTTCGATGGCATTCGTGTTTCCGCCAAGCATCTGCTTAAGCTGTTCTTTATCAGTACCGTACATGGAAGCCATGTTCTCAAGCTCTGCATCAACATCTTCTTCGGAAACCTCGAGGTTTTCTGCATTTACAATAGCATCCAATGTCAGATTTGTCTTCACTCGCTTCTCAGCATCTTCTTTCATTTGCTCTTTCAATGCTGATTCGTCTTGACCGGAGAATTGGGAATACATTTCCATCGTCATTCCCTGCATTTGAAGACGCTGTTCAAATTCACGCACCATCTGATCCAATTCTGTTTCAACCATTACTTCTGGAATGTCAACGTCTGCATTCTCGGAGGCTTTTTCCAGCAAGGTTTCCCGCTTCTGGTTTTCAGCATCCTGTTTCTTCTGGGATTCAAGTTCTTCTTTTTTCTTTTTCTTAAGATCATCCAGTGTTTCAGCTTCTTCATCTACATCTACAGCGAATTCATCATCCAGTTCTGGAAGCTCTTTGTATTTCACTTCATGGATTTTCACTTTAAAAGTAGCATTTTTACCAGCCAGTTCTTCCGCATGGTAATCTTCAGGGAAGGTTACTTCGATTTCTGTATCGGCATCGATATCTTTACCGATCAACTGTTCTTCAAAGCCGGGAATGAATTGGCCGGAACCAATTTCCAAGGAATGGTTTTCCCCTTTTCCGCCTTCAAATGCCTCGCCGTCGAGGAATCCTTCAAAGTCGATGACCACTGTATCTCCTTCTTCGACTGTCCCTTCCTCTTTTACGACAAGTTCTGCATGGTCTTGGCGGAGTTTTTCAATTGTTTCTTCGACTTCTTCGTCAGTTACTTCCACAGATTGTTCTTCCACTTCCAGGCCTTTATAATCGCCCAGAGATACTTCCGGCTTCACTTGGACTTTTGCAGTGAAAACAAGGTCTTCCCCGCGCTCGATATTCTCGATGTCCACCTCTGGCTGTTCAATTGGCTCAATGCCTGTTTCATCAATCGCCTGAACATAGGCATTTGGAAGTACAATATCTACTGCATCTTGATAGAGTGATTCTACGCCAAAACGGCTTTCAAAGATTTTACGCGGAATTTTCCCTTTTCGGAATCCAGGTATCTGAATATCCTTGCGTACTTTTTTGAATGCTTGATCCAAAGCTTTCTCGAATTCGTCCGCAGAAACTTCGAACGTTAATACTCCAACATTTCCCTCTTGTTTTTCCCATTTTGCTGACATTACTATTCCCTCCAAAATCTATTGAGTCATTCATTTTTCACGTTCATACAATCAGCATGATCTTCTTGATGCTAAATTTGCAACCATCTTATTATAACATAATTATATTGCCTTTCAAGCATTTGACAAGGCGATCATATCAATCTTCAATCACACTATAATATAAAACATCACATAGCTTTATTTCTTCCATATACTCCTCAACAGCCGGGTCGGCTTTAATCACGGACTCATTATGTACATTCAAGTATTCTTTGCCTACAGTACGCAGGGCCTCGGCCACTTGTAGAGCATCTTCATACGGCGGGATGATTGGAAAACGGACATATAAATATCGGTAGAGCAAGTCATTCAGCAGATGGAACAATGATGGATTCTTTTGTTCTATTTCACTTATAAGCAACCCGATCTGCTTAGCCAGCCCATTCACCTGTATCCCGCCTGTCTCATTCGGTACCACTGTAATCTGTTGACCAAGCTTATGTACGGTAACCTCCTTGGATGATTCTGCATCTTGGAGCCATAGGAATATTGACGTTTTGACTACCGGATGGACTTTTGGTTCCATTAAATATTTTAATAGTCTTTCCGGTTCTACGGTATTTGATTTCCTTAAGCTCTCGACAAGCCGCCATTGTTTTCTATGATCTTCTTCTTCCACGGCCTGCCAGAATTCACCTATGTGTGTTTTGCTATCCTCAATGACCAGATCATTCTGCATTTTTTTACTCATATCATAAAGCTGTTCAAATTGTTCTTTAAGCGCGGAAGGTATACTCTCACCTTCAAGTTCCACTTCCACTTGTTCCATCAGCAGGTCATATTGATTAGTTTGAAATAGTATGGTCAAGTAGATATGTACGTAATGGAAATAATGCTCATCCCTATATCCGAGCAACTCTTCACATAGTTCCTGGGCCTCACTGTATCTTCCCAGTTCCATCAGACAAATTAGTTTTCCTATTATGATTTCATGATTGTCCACGTGGTAGCTCAACAGCTGGTCCAACTTTGCCAGCGCTTCATCATATCTCTTCTCTTTTAATGCCTTCAAACTCTCTTCTTCTAAGGCAAATTTCCATTTAGGAAAAAGTATTATATTGTCGTTAGCAGACTGCTGCGCCATTCCTTCTCCCCCTTCCCTCCATTGTTAGTATTCATGGTTCTTTTAATAGATATACATTCTCACAGCTTTTATGTATAAAATGATTCCCGAAAAATATAAAAGAGAAACCTAAATAATTATAGGTTTCTCTCCGCTGACGTCCCAGGCAGGATTCGAACCTGCGACCCACAGCTTAGAAGGCTGTTGTTGTTACCGGGTACGAAACGGATGTTCTATGAAAAACCTTGAGTTTATAGGGTTTTGATTTTGCTTTATGGGGTTAAGTATGTTCATTTCCGACCCCAAATGAGGAGTTTCAACCCCAGTTCAACCCCATTTACCTTTCCCATGATACCATTCCTTCTATTATATAGGAAGAAACACAAATACTCCTCCATAAATAAATACAGTTATAAGTACCAAACTTGGTTTTAGGAATGTACCACCTCAGGTTTCAAGCCTAGGTTACCTAATAAGAACGACTCCTTACCCCTGCCTAACAAGTAATTTCCTCTGTAAAGCATATATATTTCATAGCTAACCCACAAGTATTTTGTAATTGCATCATTTCTTCATCACTAATACTCTTACAATGAGCAATTTTATTTCGAATGGGGACGGTTCTTAGCAACTGTAGGTAAACGTCTTTAGGAAGTTCAGAAAAACAGGGGTATGCTCGCAGGATGGAGACAAGTTCGTGGTAATAGAAGGAGTCAAATCGTTTGGAGTGAGGTTTATATTTCATCGCAATGGGAGCTTGGACCTGCCAGCCGATTCCATATGTTTTCTCCATTGTCATTTCAATGTATTGCCCCAGCCCGGTTTCTAATTCGTACAGCAACCCATAGGCTTCTTTCATGTATTCAGTTTTCATTTGACTATTCTCCTTAATACTCTCAATTAATAACTATGCAAATGGTGCTATATATAATAAAGGTTCGACATGGTTAAATGAATTCCTGCATAAAAACCAATCTTTCCCAAAATAATAGCCCCCAACCGAGGGGCTATTCAATAAGTACATTCAGGATACTATCCAAAGGAATTACGTTTCGATTTCCAGCATTTAACTGAATGTGTTTATTTAAAGTATTGATGGGTTAAAATTCCGGCTATTACTAATGAATAAATTTCCTAGCCAAAGAATACCTTTCATTGGAGGTGCTAAAAATGAGTGATTATAAAAGATATGAAAGAATTGCGAAGATGTGCAGAGAAATCCTTGATGACGAGGAACCCTTTTATTGGAACTTAGATTTATCAGATAGACAAAAGGATTATACAATTGATTTTCTGTTAAGGGCTGTCCTAGGGTTTGCGGAAAAAGAAGTCGAAGAACGGTACACAGACCATCTAAATTACATTGAGGAAAAGTTTTATTCGGCATATAACAAAATAACAGACCGTGAAATTTACCCTTACTAAAATAGCCCCCTCAAAAGAGGGGCTATCTCATAGTCCCAAGCTTTCCACACCTGAGACAATAGTATAAGAGCTGATAGGAATCTAATTTTACCATATTTCTATCTTTAATCAATGACTGACTTGGCTGAGGAAATAGCACCTTTTACGGCAGAGGACACTCTAATCATGAAGAAATACCATGCCATTAACATAATTAGAGCTGGGAGGTCGGGATAAACAAACCGGTTAACGTAAAATTGAACAGGCCGCCTAATTCTCGAAAATAAAGTATGATGTTTAAGTATATTTTGGTTAAAAATACTAATACTGTAGCTGTGCTACCTTTATGTTCTGGAAGGCCCTATACTATACCTCTCTCGAAGCAGACAAATTCCTCGGGCGTAATAACCTGAGGTCTTTTTTTAATCAATCCAGGCGCCAGTTATATTAGGCAGCGGGATGCAATCGTTATTTATCTGTATGTATTGACTGAGGACATCAACGCTTAACAGCTTCCCTTTGGTTTTGTGATAATAATGATTCTTAAAGTATTCTATCTCCACAGTGAGATCATCTTTTAGGGCCAGCTGCAAAGCAATATTAATATCTTCAATTTGATGGTCGTTAAGCATGGGTCTCTCCCTGTAATCCTGCTGCTTCCACATCTCCTCCAATAGCTTGGTGTGCTCCGGCATCATTATAGAAGTCCATTTTTTTGTTCCACGATCGTTTACTTTTCCCATTATACTTTCATCCTCCTGATAAGAATATACGTTCGGAACCTTTGTTCTTATACTACCACTGAGCAGAAGAATCATGCAAAGTTAATTTTAGGGCTGTCAGGAAATATATGTTTTGGGAATCCGAATCCACTCTGAGGAGATTGCAGATAGGGAAAAGCCCTTAGGTATAAGGACTTTCCATTATTTATTGTTGCTTCAAATCATAACTGTAAACACAAAGTGGAGTTTATAGTCTTAAAAATGTAATATTTTCCTTTCTTGAAAAATATCCTCATTAATGAGATTATATAGTTATAATAAGAAGGGATGGGAGGACATGATTAAATACATTCAGATTATTTATGGTTATTGTTTCACCTTATCCATAATTTATCTTTTTGTAAAACTACTCTCCCTTTTCTTACCAGTCAATTTAATTATTTACATATTATTAATATCATTATTTCTCGTATTTTTTAGAGTTCATCCCCATTCGGATTCTCCGAAGTATCCGTTTGCATTTGATTTGCAATTATTTTACCAGCATCGAAACTAGAGATTCGAAGTTGTTCACGTAACTGTTCGGCTTCAGTCTCTTTTTTTATTTCCCAAATTTCTTTTTCTCTATGTAAGTCGAACTCAGCTTTATGATTTTCTAATTGTTTTGCCTTTTTATCTTCTTCCATTATCTCCATCTCTATTTTTTGTTTTTTATGCGATTGATAATACGGTAATATCCCTTTAACTTTAATTCCAAGTAAGTTGACTTCCCCTATTAAAACTCCGCCTAAAACCGTTGTAATAGCCATAATTGATGCTAAATTGTTAGAAATAAACTCTAATAAACCTGGACTTTGAACATTAGATTTAACAATTACTTCTTCCGAAGTTAAATCAGTATATTTTTTAATTGTGGAATGTAAATCGTACCACTCATCGGAATTCAAACCTTCCCTTTTTGATATTTTAACCGTTCCATGACAACTTCCGTTCTGAATATATATAGGGGCGAGGAGTTGATTAATATATTCCTTGTGATCTTGTAAATCAAATATAGTTTGATGAGCTGATAACATCCAGTAAAGTTTTTCGGAGATTTCTGAGCGAGGTATCTCCTTTATCCAATTCATTTTTCTCCTTTTAAAATAGGGATTTATAGCATAATGGATATGTTTACCAGAGTTGAGGTCATCATCTGTTATTTCATAAACTTCTCCACTTATTACACCGAGCAGAAAGCTGTTTGATCTCTTCGCAGGAACTAGTACTAAATCGCCCACTTTCATTTCATCACAGAATTTTTCTGTCCTACTAGCTGCATGGGCTATTTGCTGATTGGACCAATCCGAATATGTATCCTTATAGACTTGCTTATAATGGTCGAGGGTTATCCCAGCAATACTATTTTCTTGGTAATCTCGCAATTTTTCCAGTGAGATTTTATTATCTGAAATAGCTATAAAATTGTTAAGGAAGAAATCATCATAATATTTCCCACCGTCAGCACGTAGTAACCAATACCCTATATCATCAGGGATTTCAAGTACACTAACTTGTTTTGTTAACTCGTTATCCATCCGAATCCTCCTGAAATTAATAAAATTTGCAACACCAATAATATAACATCTTTTTTCCAAATTTTGTCTCTTTATTATATTTTATAGTGAATTAGCTTACAAAGTTAATCTTATGTATAAGGAATTTTGAATGACATAACTGCTATTTACAAAAACTTAATGTATATAGGACTATCCTCCATAAAAACTTCTTTGGTAAAATTATGAATGAAAATACGACAAAAAGTGAGGAAATATGACAAATTATTTAGAGCTTTCGAGAGAATACAATTTAGATTTAACAGAAATCAGCGTATTGGTCCAACTTGATAAGAGATACCCTAATGCCGTGACGATTGAGGAACTCACTGATGATAGGCAGTTACAAATGTATGGAAAAAAGATTATTGAAAGGTTAATTGAAAAGAAAATCGTGTATAGGTGTGCGGGAGGTTACTTAAGGAGAAAAGAACATTAAGTGGGGTATAAACAGGTGCTATGTGCGAAGGCTAAGAAGGCCACCTCTGAATACCCCTTAATTTGCCCCTTCAAATTGAAGGGGTTTTCTAGGGAATAAGAGAAGGTGAAATTGGCATCCATAAATTATTATTTCGTCTCGTCAAACGGTATATTTTGTATAAAAAAGGATATATATAATACAGAGGTGTAGCAGGTCGCGTCGAGCGATGAGCTCCTTTTTAGCGGCAGCACTAATTTAGTGTGAGATCCTCCTACACCTCTTCTTTATAATATCTGTTTGACAAGAACTCCAATTATGGTAGAATTGAATTAGGCGGCAGGTCGCGTCGAGCGATGAGCTCCTTTTTAGCGGCAGCACCTTTTAACGGTGTGGGATCCTCCCGCCTTACATATACCAGATTAAAGATCTCCTATTAATTGGAGATCTTTTTATTTTGGTTGAATTAAATGGGGGTAATTATCTTTATATACATAAGGGTGATATAAAAGACCTTGCCAGTCCCAATTAGATAATGTGTTATAATTCCATTTTTGAATATATCGGAAACTTCGTTTGTATTTATAATTGCTTTCATCACAATTGTACATACAGTTAGTCACTTCACATTTTTTACATTCGTCACTTACATTTTCCACATAGTCGGTCCATGAGCGAAGAGCTACACCAGATATGAAATCAGACATCCCTAGGATTGGATCATCCTCTGGGTTAATCCATTTTGGTTTTGAATGCCTAGGATGGCTTCCGGTATAATACCTGGTAACGTCTGAAATATAATTTTTTAAACTATCTTGTGCCATTTTATCTGTATTTCTATCAATTATTAATTCTGCACGGGAATTTGTTTTACTGAGAAAACCGGCAATTCGTCGAAACATCAATCCATATAGATAATTCATAAATACATTCCTATCTACTAGCCCTGGTCCATTAGTCTCTTCCTTATTACAAAAGACATTAGTAATTAAAAATTCTGGTGAATCTCGTTCCACTCTTCTTAAAAACTTAGAAATCCTTTTATCATCCCTTTTAAAACGAGACTTTAGCTGTTTCCACTCTAATGGTTGCCTTAAGCGCAATTCCTTAAATGTGTGTTCCTCTATAGAACTTCTAAATTTTTCTGCATCCTCTGCTCTCACCAATATAGCGGTTATTATATAGAAATGCGAAGAACCGGCACTTCTAGGGATACCTTTATCTCCGGATTCCTCACAGAATATTTTCCATTGATTACTGTAATTGTTCAAAGAACGTTCCTCCTTTTCTAGGATATTTTAACTAGTAGCAATATTATATTATCACAACATTCAAGTTATCCACAATATAAATAGTTATCCACAAAATATTTGCCTCCCTAAATATCTATCTAGGGAGGCTTTATTTTAAAATGTCCCAAGGCTCAACCTACGTTGCAATTCTTTAACCATTGTAGAAGGTGAGCTGATGATACCGTCTACTGGTGTTCCTAAATACTGTTGCAGTTTGGTTACTGTCTCTTGCCCCAGGTATCCATCCGCCTTCGCCCTGATTTTCCTCTGTAGGGCTCTGATTACTGTACTACCGCCATGGCTAAAGGTGATTCCGCTTGTTATTTTGATTGTAACGATATTCCGGTACTGGTTACTTATAACGCCGTCTACCGGGGTTCCAAGGGATTCTTGTAATGCCCTTGTCGTCAATGCTCCCCAGTAGCCATCTACAACAAGGCCGGCGCTTTTAATGGTACTTGACTTTGTTTGCCTCTTTGGTGCAGATGCTTTTTTGGCTTTGCCCAGGTTGATTGTTTGACCGATATTCAATTTGGTCGGATCAACGTCAGGGTTAGCCGCCATCAGATCATCCAGATTTACATCCTTCAGACCGTTGGCAACACTCCAGAGAGTATCTCCCTCTTGAATAGTGTAAGTGTCCGGAATAGGAGCTTGTTTGATATCCCCATCCAGAAACTTGAACGCCTGCATGTAATTATACTCACAGCAAGCCTTCCAGTTATACCCTGGCATTTCATTATGAGATTTATCTTCTCGACCGATTCCATCTGCAACCAAGGCTGCCTGCAATTCATCTATGCTGGCAAGTGTAGGCTCGTCCATTTCGTCATACCGATAATCACCAGCTACACAGATACCCAAGCTGTAGTCATTGCTATTACCAGCATGGTACGTCCTTTTATTGATACTGTTGGCATAGACAATGCGGGCGCGCTTTCCATTAGGTGTGTTTACTATATTCTTCGGCTCGATTACAATGGCATATCCGCAACCCGGCCAGCCATGCGTTTCTACATGGAATTTGGCAAAGCTTGCGGCATCAGATCCGCCTAAATGTTTTCTAGTGAGAGAATGATGCCAAGTACGTGTGCGGATAGACTGCCTTCGGTTGCTATACCTTCCATTTGTTCTTAAACTGTTGCGTTTATCAACCAGCTGCGGCAACCTCTCGAATTTATAGGCCATTATTTAACCTCCTTTTTAGGTTTCGTATATCCCAGTGACAGTTCGCTGTCCTTAAAGCCTTCGGTATTTGGGTCTGCCACAATACCGGCGGTGATCAGCACATACATGACTGCATCAGCGATATCTTGAAATTCCCCTGAATCAAATCCCATGTACCTGGTGACGATTAATCCAACCAAACCAAAAACAGCCATCCAGAAGGGATAGCTGCGGACACGTGTTTTCCAATTTATTTTCATTTTTATCCTCCTAGAAAATATTTGCTATTGCTATGCCTATAACGCCACCTACTATGGCCGTGATACCTGCAGTAATGACAGCTCCGGTGATTTTCCTGCGGATCCATTGAGTATCTTCTTTGATGCCGGACAATGTTTCTTTAATGGTGCTTATCTCCCTATCTTGCAACTTATCATTCATTTTTAAAGCTGCGACATCTGTTTGGAGATTGTTCTGATTCGTTTTCAATTCATTTATGTCCTGTTGTATTTTTTCTTTCCACACGTCCACATCTTCCACATCCTTATCATGTGACATTTGCGACCCCCTTTTCACATGTAAGATTTCTCGTATTCATGCCAGAGTTCACCACCTTTCAGGCATAAGAAAAAGCACCTCGTGTGAGATGCTTTTACATAAAAGTAATTTGAAACCAAAAATAAGTTGCTGCCAATGATGATAGTCCTAAAATAAAATTTTTAATCTCTTGAAATATAGGTATAAACCGTAGGATAATCGCTGTTATCCCCATAAATACCAATATCAAAACTGCCAGGTTAACAAGCTGCATTGCCAATCCATTAACTGTTTCTTGTAAAGCTTCCATTGTATCCCCCCTATCCCTTATTACTATATCGGGTGACAGGATGGGAATATTTAAGCATAAAAAACGCTTGATTGAGCGTAAAATAAAAAGCACCACGGAGGATGCTATATGTTTTCCTTTTTAAGGTTTTCAAAATAAGTTACTATATTTCCGTTTTTTACATCGCTAGCTGTTATGGTTACTTTTGTCCCATAATTAAAGCTCTCTCTTAAGATTATTTCATTTCCTTGCTCCCATAACCAGTGATAAACCTTGCCCTGATCCACTCCGGAATCTGGGCTTACTGTTGCTTGTTGTGTTATGCCAAGTTCCAATAAAGTCATGCCATCAACTATAAATGCCATTGTAATTATAGTATCAACATTGTCTTTTTTATACCCTTCTACCAGACCTTCTTTACTATAAAATTGCAAAGTTTCTCCCCTCCTTGCCTATTCTCTTCGACAAGAAGAGACAATAGTCCTTCCTAGAGGCATAAAAAATAAGCCTTCTTTGATCGCTATATACCTGTATTTGTACGAGGAACCAAATAAACTCCTTCCCATGGGATCAACCCTTTTTCAGGCATAAGAAAAAGCACCCCTATTAAAGATGCTTAGCCAATATATCAGATATACGTTCAGTTGATTTTTTCACAGTACCTACACCTATTTCATTTATTGCCAGTCCCTGAGCCATTTGTCTTTTATCTACAGTTTGCTCGTTAACATTAATACTGTCAATCAATAGACTATTCGCATGAACAAAACAAGTTACTCCACTAATTAATCCATTATGTTCCTTTACTACAATATCTGGAACTTCCATTCTACCAATTCTCTTACTAATGAATTATATTCTTCTAAAGCCATTTCTGAGTTGTTTTTATTTTCGAGTAATTGCTCCTTAGTGTACACTAAATTGGCATTTAAATTTGCTGTATGGTTAGTAATACTAATAATCTTATCACCAATTTCGTGAAGAGTCTTTGCATAAATAAGATATTCTTCCTTCATTATTTTCACCCTCCCATTCTACCTATAATATTCGACAATAGGAGGTAGAAATCCTTTTTATTCATACAAATACACCTTTTAAGGTGTTTTCGTTACGATGTATCGTGTTCTCTACGCGTCTTACTTTCTTTTCAATAAGTCATACATCTCGCTCTGTCTATCCGCCATATCTAGCATAAGTTCGTACAGTTCTTCATTCGGAACGCCACCTTGCAGGTTCGCCTTCCCTTTGACGCTGTTTGCTTTACGTTCTTTCATACGCTTTTCACGTTCTTGTTTTTCAAGGTATTCCGGTGTTGGTTCGACTGAAAAACCGCCTCTTACTTTCTTTGCCAATCCTTTCGCTTTAACATTTGCCACTACTCAGCCACCACCCTTATTTCACCGTTTCGGAAATTAGGGATATTTGTTTTAATTGTATATTCCCTTGGCACACTTGTGCTGAATGTTATTTCTGCTTGTCCGTTTGTGGTTAGGATAGTTTGTTGTTCTCCGTCCAGTTCAAATATGATGTCGCCTGACCATTCAGCCTGCGGTTCGTCCAGGTAGTTATAAACGGTTGCTGTTATGGTTGTGCCAGCTGATCCGTCTGCGGTTATAGTTTCTTTGTCGGTCGTTAGTTTTGTGTGGAACTCTTGGTCGAAATAAGTTTTTACTTTTACTGTTTGATTAGACGTCATTACCTCTTTAACACTCAAAACTTCTCCCTTCGATTTCACTTCGAATTTCATCATTTTACCTCCTTATTTTTAGTCTAAAACATAACTTACAACTGTACGAACAGTCCCACCCCCTAAATAACCACGGTGAACAATTTCAAATGAACTATTAAACCTGAAAATAGTAGAGATACCTGCACCAGATATCCCGTCGTCTGTGTCACCTGCGTAAGAAAGATAATTAATCCCTTCTACACTGTATCCGTCTATTATTAACTCAAACTGACCATACGTAGAATCACTTATCGCTTGCACATGTTGTGCAATACCTAAAACATAACCAGATCCAGTAGCAGAGACTACGGTAGTCCATGATTCACTCGAATTGCCTGAACTTGCTAACATTGGTTTCTTGTTACTCCAATCAACGCCCGCTTGAACAGGAAACTGGCTTCTAATATACTGTGTATCACTATAAATATTACCAGCTTTAGTTTGAATGTCTTGCGTATCAGTTTCAATTCTAGCTGCCCTATTTTGTATTTCTTGAGTGTCCGCCTCTATTCTCCCCGTATCACCTTGAATATCAGTAACTTTGGTATTTGTATCATCCTGAGTTGCCTTTGTTGGTAAATTAATTTCTGTAGCCACTACAATACCTCCTCATAAACGAAAACCAGTCCATCTTTATTTGTATTCGTTTTAAAGCCATAGCGGAAAGTCGAACCTGCGCTATCAGTAAATTGATGCGGCATTTCATCCGCCTGATGTGTCGCAAGATCACCACCATCCGCGACTGTCCCAGCAGTTGTTCCAAAGTCCTTGTTAAATGCTGTATTCTTCGTAAAAGCAGGTTCTGCACCTACCTCCGCAGCGGTGTGGCTATGGTTACCTTCCGCTACCGTTCCAGCGGTTGCGCCGAAGTTCTTATTAAATGCTGTATTTTTACTGAATGCTGGTTCTGCTCCAGTTTGCGCAGCAGTAACCCCGTGCGGGTTATTCGTTTTATTCTCGTGCGTATTTACCTTTTCTTGGGCGCCGGAAGGGGTTTCTTTGGCATTCCAATCGATTCGCTCGGCATCTGTGATGTGTATGGTCGTATTCCCTGTGTGGTTACTAAACTCATTTTGAGTAACTTCACCGGCCAGGGTTCCATCGGCGTTCAAAGGTTTACCTTCAGCGTTTAACTTGGCTATCCCTCCGGCCACACCGATCTTTTCCTGATGAATAGCGTTTTGTTGCAATTCAGCCAATGCTTGATCTAACAAATAAAATGTCCAGTTGAAGTAAGCTGCTGGCGGTTTCTGTGTAGCTTCCCATCCCACGTCTTTTAATGATTGAGGTGGTTCTACACCAGCGACATTCCACCCTAATAGTGGATTTTGAAATGGCATTTAAGCTCCTCCTTCCTATAATGGCAATTCTTCGTCTGTGGCAGGAATAAATACTGTTCCGAAATATCCGCCGGTTGTTCCATCTATGTCAGCAAATCCGGCATTTGCATCATTTTCTATCGGAATGCCTCCAAAAGAGAATGTCCCGGACAATTCAATAGAATCTAAGCGAACCCCTGCTGATAAGGTACGTTGAACTAAAACGCTGAATTGACTTGTAGTTAAACCAACTTCATTCAACCTGTGAACTGGTACTTCTAACACTTTCACAGCTGCCTCTTCCGGTTCGTCTGCATCATTCCACTTAGGGGTCACTTTGAATTGGGTTGGCTCAATATCTAAAGCAATCGAAATAACCTTGATAACACTATTCACAGCGCCGTCTGAATACGCCTGAGCATTTTTCGCCTTCAGGAGCACACGGTATATTTCATCTGAGGCAACCCCTCTAGATTGACGGACAATTTCTCCGATTTGGTCTAATCCTTGCCCTTCGGCATTGTCGATGTCTCGCCATTCCTTGATTTTTGCATTCGTATTTTCAAGGTCTTGAAGTTGTTCAGAAAAGATGGTCATCAATTTTCTTAGATTACTGTCTGGATCTTTACGCAAAAACGATGCGAACCGATTCATAATATCTTGAATGTTATACATTGACAGCCACCTCGATATCCGCATGATTCACCTGTGCCACTTCTAGGATATCAATAGATATGTTTGTATCACTGTATGTCACGCCATCTTTAGAAATCTCAATATATATATCTTCAATGCCTTCGACTTGGTATGCCCTAGCTATCAAGCGCGATAACGTCACCGTGTCTCCCATGTTTAATCCGGTATACACAGATCCACTTTTGTTTTCGCCGCCGATATAACGGATAATGGACGATTTGATTTTCTCCACCCCGTCAGCTGGGAAAAGAGAGTTTTTTGTAACAGTTACCCGAACATAAATAGGTACCTCAGTCGCTCTTGTAAAGCCAATGACCTGGTCGTTGTCGCTATCATCCTTTAATATCACTTGCGTAGTGCCATAAGGCTGAATGCCTAATGATCCAGTATTCAATATAGCTTGAGCCACACCAGCATCGCTCCCGCCTAAGACAAACGTCTGATAGCTTTTAGGTGGCGTTCCATATGGATCCGTTGTGTTGCTTGGATTGTTTTTTACATATACCGCACGGACATCCGGAACATCCAATATTGCGCTACGGATGGAAGGCTCTGTTCGTGATCCTAGACCCTCTCGGGAAGCATAGAAACGCTCTCTAGCTTCTTGAGTGGTTTCCTTTTCTCTTCCGCCCTCTGTGGCTTCAGGGTTGGTGACACTATCTATATTCGCATCAGGATTAACGATAACCGTAATGACATTAGCGCCGACGTTCCCTTGTTCTCCTGGCGATTGAGCAACGATCGTACCTGTTCCTGTACCATTGCTATCAAGTGTAATATCGTTCGTTGTGAGAAAAAATATATCTGTATCAGTAGCCACAGCAAATCCGGCCGGCACCGTGTAGTTTGCTGTTCCTGCTAATTGTATCGTTCCAATTGCACGTGTAGCAGGGTTCCGTCTAATACCAGCGTAAGGTAAGATTCTGTCTAGCTGAACTCCTGTTGCCGTAGAAGGGTAAGCGGAATAATAAACGTCCTCATTGTCTTTCCATAACAAGGACAAAAACCATGCTATTATACGCAGGAGAATGCCTAAGATAGAGCGCTTTGAAACGTTGGTGTTTTCGCCAAACAATTCTTTAGCTCTATTCAATATTTCGGTGAGAACTTCGTCATACGTTTTTCTGCGATATCCATTCTTATCAAGCATTCATTTCCACCTCCCCTTGCACTACTGATCCACTTCGCCGTATGCGCGCACGAAAAAAGACCGTTAGCCTCCTGGCTTTGCGGTCTTGATTAATCTTTATTTCTTCTATATCAACACGTTCTTCTTGGCTGATTGTCTCCGTGACTGCTGCACGAACTTCGCCGTCGGTAGGCTTTCCGGTTACGGACCTGCGCCTCAGTCCCATATCTGGATCGAAGAACCATTCTTTTTTATTCGTCTCGAGTAAGATGTAAATTGATTGCAACACTTCTTCTTCCTCGTCAATCATGACAAAGTCACCTTTTTCGAAAGCTAGATCTCTGTTGTCATCCAGTTTTATCGTTTTCAACTAATCACCCCCACAATAACGGCGCCAGTTAAGGGAAACAGTAGGTTCGGGCTAGGGTATGCACTCTTCCCACCTAATACATCATCAATCTCCCGCTGAGAGATAGATAGCAAGACCACATCACCCCTTTTGAGGATAGGTACGTACTCTTTCTCTATCCCGTCTACCTCGAATCTCTGAGAGAGTACCGGCACACCTTCCAATACTGGCAGAGATACAGGATTCTTCCCTTTTTCTTTCGTTTTGAATAACGGTTGTACCTTGGCTTCTCTGTTCGTTTTATCGTATTCTATAACTCTACCTGGCATCGACGTGTTGATGGAAAGGAGGATATCCCGCTTAAATTGCCGATAGAAAACCATATCTTCACTCAAAGACACACCTCCTAATATATGATATCCAGCTCAGTGACAAACTCACTGCCACTCCAACGATGTTTACCCTTATAGACGTAAAACTTCCCGTCAGCAATCTCAGATTGCAAAGTTACGGCATTGGCAGTGGCAATACGGTGTTGCAGCAGGCAAGTGACGCTAAATCCAGAATGTCCATCCTCTTCAAAGATAGCAGGCGTGCCAATCAGACCAGTCTCCTCGCTCAGGGTAAACTGACTTGCTTCCCCGCTGTGTATGCCGCTGATATAGGCTTTCCCTTTCGACATAAAGAAAGTAACGCCACAATCCTTGGCGATATTGGCGAGTGCTTCTACAATTTCCCCATCGACGGTATAACCCTTTGAATAAGTTCTATTCCGTGCCAGATTGACTGTAGCATCCAGTTTTAGAATGGAGAGCAGATCGTTTATGATTTGTGAAGCCTTGATGTTCTTCTTGTATGTTTTATTGAGGGTTTTCTGTGTGTCGAGAGGCTCGGAGTCCAGAACGTTAATGGTGGTGACTTTATCCACTCCCTGACGCGCTGTTTTTGTTCTCGATATATAACCGGACAGGATGACACCGATGTCTCCCTTATATCCGGCATTCAGTATCAGTTTCTTATTGCGTTTAAACCGGTTAATGGTGTCGTCTGTCAGATTGTAGATCTTTATACTAGACTTGTTTGGTTCTACATCGTTATCAAACGGAACATCAAATTCGATGTCCAACGCTTCACTGTCCAGTGTCAGACCCTCACAATTGATTTCAGCTTTTCTGCCGAATAAACTCATTGATTATCCACCACCAAAAAGACCGTTTCCCCTAAGTTATCGTAAGTGACTTCTTGCTCATTGCCCGATTCATCCCAAGGGATAATGGTGGGAGCTGGGAAACGATGATCGTATACGTCGTCAAAGAGCGGCATGCCGTATACAATTTTTTCTCCGAGCACCAAGGTCTCGTCACCCTTAAATAAATCAATCGTAAAAAAGTCATGGGTTTCGTTGTATTTTACTTCGAAAGTGAATATTTCAATAGGCAGTGCAATATCGAATCGGTAAGGGATATTTTCTTTTTCGACAGGTACGTATTCATATCGCATATTATCTCTCCTATCCTACCCGCATTTTCACCCCGATAGGTATTCCTCGGGCGGGCCAAGGATTCCATTCTTCCAGCTGCTTAACAGTAGTTCCGTATTTCCGGGCTTGCCCCCAATAGGTATCACCTCTCTTGACAACATGATAAACAGCCTCTTCGTTTTTATTTTTCGTCTGTTTCTGTCCAGAGTTTGTCACTGGTTTCGTCTGTGGTGTATAAGAAGTCTCTCCAAAGCGCACTTTTTTAAGTGTCATGCTGAAGTTGAAGCCGTTGGCGATATTTTTATCCGCATTGTAACTCAAGCTTTCTATCAGTACGTTCGGGACGATTTGCCGCCCCTCATATTGCAGTTTGGTTCCATTTTCCTTCCAATCCAACAATTTATTGATGAGCGTCTGGACTCGCTCTTGAGTAGGGCGGGTAAGGATGCCGGACAACGATACAACCTGTGGATCGCTTTCTGTATGGTCAGTTAAATCAATTCCGCTTTCGGTTTTGTGGCTAGTAACCTTTCCGCCATGGTCGTAATCTTCGCTAGTCACATGCAGCTCATAACCTTCCAACATCGCTTTTCCGTTTAATTCCAATCCTTATCCCTCCCTATTGAAGAGCATGCGTTGGTTGTATGTCGCATACATTTCTTCAATCTTTTCGTCAATCATTCTTTCCAACTTATCCACTGTGCCTTCATCGGCATTTCCTTCAATGGTGATATTGATTTCTGGGGCGAAGTTTCCGCCTCCAGAAGATGTGGACCGTGGCGTATAACCACCGGAGACCATGGCCTTACTTTCTCGGTTACTGAAAATCTCGGTACCTCTATTAAGGCGCATTAGCTCTGGACCACGCTCACCTACCCAAGCCCATTCGGAGCGCTTGAGAGGTCCGTTAGTACCGTTGGCATAGCCTTTCGGATTGATATTCTGACCGTTACGCAACACTTCATAGTGCAAGTGAGGGCCAGTTGAACGTCCGGTAGAGCCTGCTGTCCCGATCGACTGTCCTTTTCTTACGACATCCCCCACACTGACCAGGTTGCGTGCGTTGTGTTGGTAGATACGCTCCATAATGCCGCTTTTAATCCGGACATAGTTCCCTCGTATGGCATGATATCCAGCTTGTACGACACGTCCTGCAGCTTGCGCAGGGATTGGTGTACCGACAGGGGCACCGTAGTCATCACCAGCATGTAATTGCGGTTGTCCGGTAACTGGGTTTATCCGAAATCCATAAGAGGATGTTTTTCTAAATGCTCCGCCGAAACCGAAGCCACCACTTCCATCTCCGCCCAAGTCAGCCAGCTTGTTTTTAACGAAATCAACCGCACTAGTTTTGACTTTGTTAAACGCGCCTCTTGCCATATCACCGATAAAACTTCCACCTGCAGGTGAGCTAATTCCTAGCGCATTAAGTGCCTTATTCAGGAGCTTTCCCGGATTTTTGATGTAATCAAAAGCGTTAACTGCCATATCTTTTATTTTTCCACCGATGTTTTTTGCACCGTCGTACAGGTCAGTCGCAACATTCTTGACGTTCCCGAAGAACCCTGAATTGTCGTCTGTTCCACTGTTGTATTGCGGTATAGACCCAAGCAAGGCTCTGGTATCAGTAGCAGATAATACTTGCGTGCCTTTTGGTAGATTAGCAATAACATTCCGGCCTTCAAACATGCCAGTACGTCCATCAGGTGTTCTGATTAATTCTTGGCCGGCATTGGAACCAATTCCATCATTGACCATAGCCAACCCCCCAGGGTGTGAGCCGTTGCCAGTTCCTTGAGCCCATTGTGGAACATCCCATAAGTCAATGTGATTGCTTTCTTTCACGCCGATCCAGCCTAGCACTGTGTTAATTCCGCCGATAACGCCATTTACCCCTTTTCCAAGGGTTCTTGCCAAGGTGTTAATCACACTGGTAACACCGCTTTTCACCTTAGAAGCCATACTACCGATTCCATCACCAATTCGCCCCGGTAAAGCCTTCGCTGCATCGACAATATCGGTAAATCGATCCTTAATCCCGTTGTACACCGATTTAAATGCATCAGCCGTTGCAGTCTTCAAGGTTGACCAGGTATCTTTCACCTTGCCAAGTATTCCCGAGACAGAAGTGAAGATAAAGGCATAGACTTTAGCCCAGATAGATTTAAGGAAATTCCAAATACCGGTAAATACTTTTGAAGTAGCCTTGGAAATAGTCGTCCACCCTGTCCGTATTCCAGAGATTAAACCGGAAATACTTCCAGTAAACAGAGCTTTCAAGGCTGTCCACATTGCGGAGAAACCGCTTTTGAATGCCCCTACAAAAGCTTTAGCACCTTTCAGGATGCGACCAAAGAACGTCAGTTGAATGAAATTCCAAATGAATTCGATAGCACCCGAGAACATTTGTTTGATTCCTTCCCACATTTTGGAGAAGTCACCAGTAAAAAGCCCCGAGAACGTCTTCACAAGACCCATAATGATATCTAGAGCTCCGGATATGACACCTTGGATATTGCCCCAGACCATTTTAATAATGCCAAGTACCAACGGCATCACAAACTGAATTACAGATTGAATAAAGGAGAAAGCATTCTGTACGGCATCCATAATTTGCGAGCCATTTTCATCCCAAAACTTCTGAATAACGCCAAGTTTTTCTTGGATAAATGGTACGGCCATGCTTAAAACTTCTTGGATGATGGTCCAAACAGCATTAAAAGCTGTCATTACGGTGTCGCGGACAGAGGAAAATATGTTTTTGGCATTCTGGAAAATTGATTCGCCGTTTTCCTCCCAAAATGACTGTATATTAGCCCAAGATTCCTGCAAAAACGAAACCACTTGACCGAATGTCGTCTGGATCGTCTGCCAGATTCCAGTCATCGTGGATTCGTTACTGGAGTACCATTCGCGGAAACTAGCAATCAGGGACTGGACCCAATTAGTGACTGTGTTGAATACAGAGCCAATCACATCGAAGGATTTTTGAATAATGGCTTGTATCTGCGGCATTTTTGCCATAAACCAGTCCATCATGGATTGAAATATCGGCATAAACTGGATAAGAATTTTCTGGCCAACAGCAGTAAACGATTGAGAAATGTCGTCCCAGGAATCCTGAAATTTTTCGGCTGCTGATAAGGTGTCTTCGCCAATTACAATGCCTAAATCTGCCGCTTTTTCCTTCGCCTCTTCAATCGTCAACGCGCCATCTTTTAATGCTGGCATCAGATCACGTGCCATCTTTGTTCCGAACAATTCAGAAGCTAGGGCTGATTTATCTTGCTCACTGGTCATTTGTGATAGCGTCTGAATACTTTGTGCCATGGCGTCCTCTGTGGACACTGTGCCATCTTTTACAGCATTCATGTCTACACCCAATTTCGTAAGGGCGCTAGCGTATTTTTCGTTACCTTCTGCGGCTAACCCCATACGTTGGTTCAAACGCCCTACAGCCCGCTCCATTGTTTGGGAAGCGATACCATTCTGCCCGGCCCAGTATTCCATCTCTTGAAAAGCGTCGGTTGTTATACCCAACTTCGGTGCTGTTTTGGCAATGCGGTCAAAGCCCTCTGTTGCACTTTTGGTCATTGCAAACAATCCGGCGCCCGCACCGGCGGCTGCAGTACCAACAGCTCCCACTCCAATGGCCGCACCCTTCATCACTTTGCCAACCTTGCTGGTGCGCTTCTCCATATTTTTCATTTCTTTGTTGGCATTGCTGGTGTTGCCTGTCATGTGATCCATGTGTTTATTTAAATCTTGAAGACTCGAGGTATTGGCTGAAACACTTACAATCAGGTCGCGTAAAGCCATGCTCTCCCTCCCTTCTTTTTGAATTCGTCACCTGTTTTTCAAGGCATTATTATCTAACTCAATTTGGCGGTCTATCGCCGCGTTTACTTCGTATAATTGGTGTTGGCTCATTTCCAGTGCTTCCGAATAAGAAATCACCTTGGCAACAATCGGGCGCCAAAACCACCAGTCTTTCTTTACTTTGTTCTTGTAATAAACGTCGTCTCGGCCATCACTTTCCAGACCTAAGAAAGGTCATGGCCTCTTCGACCACCTCTTCATACCCGTCATGCTCATCGAAATACTCAAAACTTACTTTCGGTTCTACAACGACATGCTTAAAAAGTTCTTCTGACATTTTCTCAGATGAAACCTTTCCGCCTCCAAGCTGAATTCGGTCTTGAATTTGCGCATAGGCTCGTGTGCCAGGGTGTTGCAATGTATATTCGATTCCTTCGATTTCAACTGTTTTCTTGGTTCCTAGTTTTGGCATTTTGTCTACCTCCGATTTTTGTTTTAAATACAAAGAAGCAGCCCTGTTGGACTGCCTCGTTGATCTGCTTTGCTTTTTCGCTTTTTTACTCATCTAGATCACTCTTCGGTGTAATCAAATACGACAATCGTATATTCCCTGTTCTCCGCTTCTTTCCCATATGATCTTGAGGCTGGACGTTGAATCCGTGCCATTGTTCCGCCTGCTTTTTCTTTCGGTTCATTGTTGTTCATGCAGTAAACCGGCACCATCCGCTTTGACTTGGCAATATCGTCCAGAAACTTTACATATGGGCTTGTTGCCTGCAATACGACTGTAGCTGTACGTGTCTCGTCGTTTGTTTCTGAAACAACTACATCTCCGGGGTTTGCCCCTACTACATAAGAAAATCCATCTGCGGCTGATTCAAACGAGATAAAAGTCCCGTCTGCAAGGCCGGTGATGTGTGTATTATCCACTGTTAAAATAACCTTACTGGAATCATAAGTTCCTACTGGCATTGTCTACCCCTCCTTATTAATAGCTGAGAGAGCCGCTGATTTCCGCATCGTGGATGGCCCCCGCTAGTTCGAAACCGAAGTTTCCGCCTGTGTATCGACGTAACGCACGATCTTCTTCTGATGTTTCTGCACGGCTCAAGAAATTTGTGTTATAGAGTGGAGTCCCGCCCTCATCATCAGCAATAATTCCTTGATTATATCCTGTTTTCAGCACAGAGAGGACTCCTGCCTCCAATGTGGAAATGCCGCCGTCTGTATAAGGAATTTTCCCTGCTCGGTTCTTTATTTTTTGAACGGTATGCTCGATATTGGCTTTCACCCAGTCCTTGCCATGCATGACGTCGATATACTCTCCAGACAATACCTTGCCTTCAGACGTGACATCGTCTCCTGCCTTCGTCACATAAGCGTAACCATTGGCGTCCTCAATGTCTGTAAGCTCTCCTGGAGAAAGGTCCTGTGGTGTGATTCCTTTGAGCGTGTGTCCCTGCCAAGTGACAGAACCGACTTCCTGTGATCCGATTTCTCCGACAATGGCCGCGTCAATGTGTTCGTCCGCCGGATGAACCGCCACAAAAGTACGATCATTAGTGGTCCCGAGTGTTGTTAGATCAGTTACAGATGCGACTCGAGCGGTATATAGTTTCGGAAATTTAGTTGACCCCTCAATCACATCCGAAACATCCCCGATATCCACCACATCTGTATTAGTGGCAATTAAGAAATACCAGTCTCTGGATAGCAAACTGTCAACCAGATCAGCGGCAGTTGTTGCTGCTCCTGCATCTGTTGAGGCTGGATCGTAGGCGGCCACTGCAAACCGGGCTGGTCTGTTTGTTTGCTCCAGAAGAGCGCTCGCTTTTGCGTAAACTTCCGTGGTATCATCAAAGTCTTCTGCCAGCCCTTCCAAGCCTACATATTCGGTATAAGGATGGCCCCCTGTTGCTTCACCCACAATCAACGGCTTACCAAAACCGACAGTGCCCGTTGGGTTATTGGTATTAATTCGTACTGTTACATCACTTAAAGGCATTTATCTAACCTCCTGTTTTATAAGTTAAGTTCTTCTATCGGTTCTTCTTCGTACTCTGAGCGGTCTACATAACGGATCCGCACATCAAATCCATGCCGGCGCTCGTAATGTTCTCCAAGTAATACACTTCTGTTTTGCGTGGTCGATACCTCGGCAACAGCAATCCCCTTGTCGTTTAAAATATCCCGACCAATACGCTCGAAATATTCGATAAGGTTGTAGCAAATTTCCAACGCTTCATCTCGGCTGTCTGAGTGTGCATTAAACGAATAAGATGCCTCTTTTTGATTAGCATAGGTTTTGGTAAAGCCCGTGTCTGTTTCGGTATAGGTAATGCTGTCACTTCCGTTTTTTTGGTTGTCTGAGGTGACGGAATAGACTACATAAGGTCTCGGTGGGATGGACCCGTCATCATCATCTGGAATAATCGGGATATTCAAATGGTTATACAACGCTTGTATCAAGTTGTTTCGGACTTCTAAGGTCATCAAGAGGTTTCACCTCCTATGTCTGTCCGCTTGAGGAAATAGACATTGAATCCTGCATAATGGCCATATGGCTTATCGCCAGTCACCCGGTATCTTAAGCCGTCCACCTCCACAACGGCTTCTTCCTCCAATGTTTCCGGCTCCTGGAGGAAGAGTTTTCGGTCTTGAATGGTATAAGTGCCAGCTGTGTCAAATTGCAAGTCATCATTGCCAAGGGGGAGGATGACTCCCTCCATATTTACTGGCGGGAGTTCTGCTCCTTTGACCCACTGGCCACCGTTTGTGTAGTCTCGGTAACTCTCAGAGTAAGGGATGTGTTGAAAAGGACGGCTGAATTCGCCAAACACCGTACTGAAATCGAATATCGTCATTCTCTGATCACTTTCCAGGTTACACGAGTTATCAGGCCACCGGCGCCACCCTTGTCGATCAATGGATTGGATGAACGTTTTTTCTTGATTGTACTTTCAGCATTTTCCGGGGTGTCGAGCGTTCTAATTTTATTTTGGATATCCGAAACCACTTTAGCTCCCATCTGTTCATACATCTGCTCGACACTCATCTGGAAAGCTAAGACACGATCCAGTCGTTCTTCTATGAATGCCGTCCATTCCCGTTCTTTTTCTTCGAAGGTGGACCTCATAAATGAACGTTCTGGAACACGAATTTCACCATTTGGCAAAGCAATGGTGATACCAAACTCATGGACATTGGCAATCATGACATAAGACTCGTCGCCCGTATCATCCTCACCGAAGATTCCAATACTCAATGCATAGCGCCCCAGATCGTCGATGACTTTCTGCAGTTTCGGAAAATTATCTTCTTTTATGGTGATATTCATTTGAGAATTCTTCATTATATCACCGTCAAATTAAGAAGAGGCTTGGATTTTTTAAGAATGCGATCGTATTCTTGGCCGTATGGTGTGGAGTCAATTCCTGCACCACCTGTTGTGGTAAATGTCTGCGATATTTCTCCGACTTTTTGATTCTGTGCTTGTCGGACATTCAGAGAAGCCATATGCGCCGCCAGATAACGTGTTGCTCGTTCCCGATACTCTTCCTTGATTGGAGAAGAGGACACTTCCTGAGAGGCGTCCTCAATATATACATCCATATCCTCATTGCTTACTGCTTTTAAATGGGAGGCAATTGACTTGACTCTTGCAGCTGTTGTGAGAGATTCCATAAGACCACTCCTTATTCCTCTTCGTCGTTACCCTGGAGCTCAGAAAGCTTAACTTCAATAGCCTCTTGCACCGTTTTGCGGTCGTCCGTCTCCTGCCACTCCTCCAGTAGTGAGATGGAAGTGGTGTCTTCTACCAGCTCCACCGCTTCATCTACATTGAAATCCTTCGTGCTTTTCGCTTTCTCATGGGAAACGATTTCCCCTTTTTTGATTAGCGACTTGATGATTGGATGGGAACTGAATTTTTTCCAGTTCTTTTCTGTGACCTCATTAGTACCTGGCACTAGCATTACACCAGCTGCATGCCTTACGTAATTTCCTTTATTATGAATAATCATGATTAAATGCCATCTCCTCTCACAATTGCCATAGGATAGCGGATAATTGGACCGCCTGTGCGTTCTTCCAATGGGATTTTGTAGTTAGGGAACTTGTATTCCTGCTGATGACGAGTAATGTCCATCGGTATCAGTACCTCGATTACCGCAGGGGAACTATCAAATACCAGGAAGCTGTTTGTGTCGCTGTCGCCCATCCCTTCAAGGTCAGAAGTGGATTCAATGCGAGAGAACCAGTTCTGGCTTCTCAGGTATTCCAAGACCGTTTTATCCGTATTTTCGTTGTACTCTTTTTCCAACTCTTCCATGGCATCAGGTGTCACAATGAGTGTGTCCGCCTGATGGCCAGGAAGACGATTGATGGCAGAACGCGCTTGACGTAGGTCGGCAACAATCTCTTTGCCTGTCTTGTCCGTCCACCTTGCAGAACCATCAGCACCATTATCAAGTGCTTTGATCTGAATTCCTTCTGCGTTTGCCACGCCCAGAATGTTGTGTTTAGCATCGCCTTTCCACACGATTTTGTTTTCTTTTTCAGCAATGGCCCGACGAGCAGTGGCTGCCTTCGTTGTTTCAATAGGCGTACCTGACATTTGCCCTTGGCGCAATTCCTGAATAGAGTAACGGAAAGCTGCAGCAATAGAGTAAATTTGTTCTGTGTGGCGCTCCATATCTGCATCAACCAACGGGATATCCTCTGCTCCAGGGGCCAATATCTTGGCGGCGCCAGAACGCTTGATTACATCATAGGAATAAGTTTCTGCACCGGCTGGCACGTTTGTTTTCACATTAAAAATACCGCGAGCTTTTAGTTCCTCGCGGTTTGTCTCATAAATCGTATTGTCAATGGCATTGAGGTCCTGTGGGCGGATCAATGCGTCTTCTCTAAATGTCGTCATAGTTATTCACTCCTCATTGTAAGTTATGGTAGGTTAATTTCTAGTTGAGCAAGATCACCAGCTGCAGCCGCTGAACGAAACTTAGCGGAAGGCATTTCCGTTACCTCGGTGGTGGCTGTAGAGCTTGGACGGAAGTTTCCAGTGGCATTGTCAACTACCGGTGTATCTCCAGAAAGGACGTCTTCCTCGACTTCCACCCAGATAACGCCTTTCGTAACAACAGCAACCGGCTTATTGACCGGATAGAATTGGTCATCTGCGTTAGTGATCCAGTCATGCTGTTCCCTGGCAAGTGCAATTCCCTCTGGTGTACTGCCTGCAAATGGTACGACGGTTTCTGGGTCGGTCCCCAGCTGTACAGCGATACCATAAGCAACATCAGCTGCAGCACCTTTAGTAATTGCGCTGTAATCCTGATAGTTTGCTAGTTTACCTTTCGACTTTGCTTCAGACATGTACTTTTCATAGCTTGTAATTGGCATCGTTTATCCTCCTTTTATTTAGAATCACGTAGATTTAAACGTTTCTTCCGCTTCTCTTCCAGATCGCTATCTCCTGTATAAGAACCGCCAGTATGCAAATGATTTTCACCAGTAGAGGAGAATCCGTCCTGCTTCGAACGTTCCACTGTAGCGTCATAGAAAGCGTTGATATATTCATCTGACTTGCCGTCTCCTTTGAAATCCGGCTTTACCTTCTGGATGACCGCTTCTTTGATCTCACGCTCTTTTTTGCCTGTGAAATCATACTCATCACCTAAGAAGGATTTTGCCCCAGAGACAAGCTCCACACGCTCCTGTACCTTCTTATCCAGTTCATCCTCAGAGAGATTCTGTTTCTTGGCATCCTCTAATTCTGTTTTTGCATTTTTGTAATCCGCTTCAAGTGCATCATATCTACCCTGCAGTGCATCATAATCTTTCGCCTTATTTTCCGCTGAGTCCTTCTGAGCTTCTAGTGCGTCCAATCGAGATTTTACGACCGGATCCACCTCGTATTCTTTACCGTCAATTTTATATTTAGGCATTTCACTGCCACCTCCATCATTTTTTAATTGCCATGCGGCGCTATCATTACGGATACTTACTTCAGGGCCAGCGCGTCCCTGCTCGACAATTGCAATATGGTTGATATCGATATTGCGCTGGGCGTATTCATAACTATCACCGTTATAGGTGCCCGGTTCCGACACCACATCAGAAAGGAAGCCGATACTGATCTCTCGCTGATCCCCATTCTTTATCTTGTCGATTAGGCCAGCGTCCGTAACCGTCAACGACACTTTAAGCATGCTGTTTTCCACTCGGCTGTCTGTATGGCTCAACCCTTTGGCGTATTGGCTATGATTGGACAGCGTAACCGGTTCACTGGGATGTCCATCTGTAACCGCCTTGGAACGCGCAGACTGGATGGTTAAATCGCTGAACACATCATCCGGAAGCTTTGCCTCCATCTGAATGGTTCCATCTTGCCGTTGATATGGGAACACTCCGGGCCTAGTAATTGGTGCGTCCACGGTAAGATAGCCTTCCGCTGTCTCCTGGTAATCCATAATCATTACCTTGTCGAACCTCTGTACCTTCAAGCTTTATCACCTCCTTTAAAGCATAAAATATCCCTTATCCCTCTTTCATACCGCTTTTGAGGGAAGGGATATTTATAGTTGGACTGTTTACTTTCATGTTCTGCATCTTCATCAATCGATCAATCTCTTCCGGTGTTCCTTCGTATTCTTTTGTGGTATACACATTGCCTACATGCTTAGTTTCCTCATATCGCATTTTCAGCGACCTCCTTTATTCAAATACAGGCTCTGCTACACAGCGGCAGCGGAAATCTTCTCCAGGCATTCCAACATCTGGGGGGTTCTTGTAGGAAAATTTCTTCCCGTCCAGTTCCTCATGGCTTTCACGAACACGTTCATCCCCTGAAGTACGCCAGATAAATTCTTTTACACCCATATTCTGATGACGTTCTGCTGTCATTTGACCGAAAATGGTTCCTGCTTGATCTGTAGCAATAAATTCCGCCCGTCGTCTAGTCATTCCGGTTTGTTCCATAAGCTGCTGACGGATATCCTTGATGGTTGAGCTCTTCTTGGCCCCTTGGAGAATAATCCGCTCCACATTCGTCATGTAGGTATCTTTAATGTTTGTAATGTAGCTGACATTCTCTTGAATGGCTGCTTCCATGAAGTCTGATAGCTTATCGCTGTTATCGGTGGGATCTACACCCTTTATTTTCCCTTGGGATGCCATGTTTTTAAAATTTGCCTTATCCAACAGCTTTACAAAGTTGGTCGCAATCTGAGTAGAAACATGAACATCATAAATTCGGTTTGCTTCATTCGTTATGACGGTGATTGCTGACTGAATAAGACTGAGTGGCCCGTCCATTCTTATCTCGATAGAGTCGGACCTTTTCAATGCTTTTATTTCTTCTTTGATTTGATTATCAAATACATCGAGTGAGACCTTCCCCATTTCTCTTACCTGGCGTTTTAAATCTCTGGAATAGGTGACAGCCACCGAATTAGGAAAACGAGTAGGCCTGACCTTTCTAGCCATCCTGCTCACGGCTTTCTTTCTGTTTTCTGTATACTTCCTCGGCCATTCTATTTAATTCTGCCTCGTCTCCCGTAAAGGCAAGAGTTGGTTCCAGTCCATATCGTCCAAAGCGAGTATCTCTCACTTCATCAGACGTTAATACACCATTCATGATGTAAATATCATCCGTTTCAGCCACCATTTTGCGTATCTCGGCATCTGTTTTGGCGTCAACGTCCCAGAGAGGGTTGAACTGAATTTCCCAGTCAATGGACTCCGGGTCAATGCGGCCGCCTAACTCATCCTCACACCAAAGTAATACACGGATTAGCTTCTCCAGCTGCGGCTTCATTTCATTTTCCTGCATGGCAGCTATTCGGGAGTAATAATTCATTACATCATACTGGGCGCCGGTTATCGTTCCAGCTTCCTGCCCCTTGATCACTGTTTTTGGCATTCGAGTAGCGCCGGAAAGCATATCCCATACATAATCCAGCAGGTCTTTAATGCCACCTACATTGGTAGACTTTTTTTCAAGTTTTTCATCTTTGCCAATGATTGCTAGGGCTTCCGTCCGAAACATATAATCCATCAGCATACCCAATTCCCTACGTTCCTCTCGAGACATTTCTTCAATATCCTCACTACTGTATGTCTTAAAGGTGAAGTCATAAAGAATCTGTCCGACACTCCATAGGGAAGTATCCATCACCGTCAATATGTCATATAACGGCTCGAGTAATGGCTGCCCTTTTGTTTCGTCCTCCAAGCGCCTGGTCTGATCGTGGAGAATCCGGCTGGCATGCACAAGATTCCTTTTGGCACTGTCTACCTTCTTTGGCAGCTCATACTGCTCCACACTGCCATATTCCGGAGAAAACACATCGCTATTGGAAATCATGCTCTCGACTTTAAAGCCGCTAAATGCATGAATGTATTCCAAACTTTTTAATTTGTCTGTATCAATCGGGTCTTCCAGGCTGAAGAGTGAACTTTGCTTTACACCTAAGCTAATCAATCCATCACCGGACAGTCGCTCAAATCGCCGCATATCCTTAAATGCTTCTTTAGCTTTAAGATCTCTCAGCTTCTGCATGATGGCATTTTTTAAATCCTCATCTTCCATCTTGAGAGTGATCCAATTCCGCGTAATATCTTCAGCAGGAATATTGATGATGTTTTGGATAATCATATTCGTGGCATATAAGGATTTTAATTCTTCTTTGCTCAACAGCCGCCTGTGTCCAGGAGTCTGCCGCACAAGAGCATCCCGTTCGTTTGCCTTTCCATTCCCTTGCATGAAGTCATTACGAAATTCCTTCGCCCGTTCTATCGTTGAATTCATCAGGAATCACCTCCTATCTTCTGCCTAACATCTTTTTGTATCGATCTAGAGGGTTGCTTTTCTTGCCTTGAATTTTGATAAGAGCCTGAGTACCACTATCCACCTGGTCATCGTTCTTCCCATTCGGAAAAGAAGTGAATTCCTCTATAAGATCATTCACCCAAGGCGCTATCGATGGATGAGGCAGATACACATTACCGGATTCAACCAGAGGTGCAACTGCGTTGGCTCTAGCTTCTTTCCCACCTTCTGGATTAACGGGTATCAGCCCTGCTATTTCATCCTGTAGCATTTGAATAACTGCAGGACCGTTTGCTTTATCCTCAATGTATTTTGCTTTTGCATCAGGGAACTTACTTGTCATGTTCCTTATGGCCTTCATGGTTTCCGGGAGGTTCATGCGATCCCTGAACTGATCGAGAAGAAAAAAGTTAGCGTCCCGTTTCCCCCATGCCTGTCCGACAACATAGTCGGAAGTCTTACTGTCTTTAAAAGTACAGTCCCACGATTGTACTTGCTTGTCCCAAATACGAGGGAGCACAACCACATCATCTGAGGATTTTAGTCGAGATTTCGTTTCATTATCAGGTACATAGAACTTCCACCAACGACGATTAAAAATAGCCCCGCCTGCTGGCGAAGGCCTTTGTTGGTATAGGGCGTTCCATGTACGGGTACCCACTTCAATCTTCTTATTTTCTGCCCACTCTTCATCAAATCCTAATTCCGGGCATAGTGGCTCTCCTTCTTCCCGGTTCAGCAAGTCGTCATCATCTTCAGCGATTGCCGGCATGCGTATTCTCTCCCAGTCATAAGGACTGTTTTCCAGCAATCTGCCAACAAGATCATCCTCATGCCACCGGGTCATAATCACCACTACGGATCCACCCTTATGTAAACGAGTGGACAGTGTCGCTTCCCATTCACCCCATACTTTATCCCGGATGGTCGGGGAGTCGGCTTCTTCTTTGTTCTTAAAGGGGTCATCGATTAAAAGTAAGTCAGCACCTTCACCAGTAATGGAACCGCCAATACCGGTAGCAATCATTCCGCCACGTTTTCCTTCAAGCCCCCAGTTATTTTGGGCAGCATTCACACTTGAGAGCTTTACGTCAAAAAGGGGCCCTCCGTATTCATTAACCTTCTCCCGGTTCAATCGTCCGAATTTACGTGCCAGGCTGTCCGAGTATGATGCAGCAATCACACGCTTATCAGGATTCTTGGAGAGAAAATAAGAGGGAAAAGACTCGGTAACGGTCATGCTTTTCCCATGGCGTGGTGGCATTTCGATAATGATGTGTTTCTGCTGGCCGTTTGCTATCGGTTCTAAACGCTCTGCAATATATTGCGTGTGCCGGAAATGCTTATAATTCCCTCTATGAACACGAACAACAAAGTCTCTAAACGACCGCCGCGCCAATTCATCTCGAGCTGCCGCTGCCAATGCTTCTTTTTGTTCACTTGTCAGAGTTGGCAATCTTTCTCAACTCCTCCACAGATAAGCCGGATAGATCGACGTTGCTTTTTACCTCGCCGGAGTGTTCCACTTTATCGACGAAAGCGCCGTTAGTCTTAGCTATAAACTCAGAGGCTTTTAACCGATCTTTAGTCTCCTCAATGTTGTTTCTCATGACTGCCGTCCAATATTCCCGTACTTCTTTCATATCAGCTGTACGTTCGCTTTCCAACTCCCTGTTACGTTTTTTGATGTAATCTTGAATGACAGGTTTTGACAAGTTTTCAGTAGCGATGCGGTTAGCTGTTTTTGTACTGTATCCCGCGCGTCTAGCAGCTTCTGCGGCATTTCCTGTTTCGATATAGTAGTCACAAAATCTCTTCTGCTTTTCTGTTAAACCAGCCATATTACATCACCTATCCCTCCTAGTATCGTTTTAAGCATAAAAAAAGCACCCCTTGATAGGATGCTAATGTTCTTTATATTTACTGTAGAGATGCTCATAAATTCCATCTATACTTTCCAAAAAAACTCTCTTATGATATTGAGCAGAATCTTTATCTGGGTCAAAAACTAATTCTGTATCATCTATCTTGATTGATATAGCTTTATAAAATTGGTCGCCACCTTTCTTTAGTAATTCCAGGCTTTTTATCGAAGAATATTTAATTAGTGTTTTTCGAAATAATTCATCGCTTTTTAAATCAACTTTGTATAAAAAATCCTCACAAAAGAAGTAAATTTCATTCGGTTCATCTAGAAGGATTTTTTTAGGGTAAAAAAGTTCATAATCGGGAATTTCAAAATTATTAGCCGCTTCAAAAACTTCTATAGTTCTTTTTATTTCTGGATCAAATGAATGTCTGTTTCTACGCAAAGAACCGGATAGTTCCTCATAGTACTGTTTGTTTAAAATGTTCATTCACCTCCCTCTCTCTTACATATTCTCCAGAGAAAGGAAGTTTCCTGCACAAAATATATCTACAGCGCCAATGGCGTTTGAGCCCAAAAATAAATACCTGCTATAATTCCAAGACAAATAACACCGCTTATAAATTGGTTAGGCAAGCGCAATGCTTTTGCAATAAATCCTGCTAAAAATCCACCAGTTAGCATGATTAATAAAAGGATTCCTAAATTTAATGCAAGGTCATTCATTGGCCCTCTAGCTTCCATCAAAGCTTTCCTTATCTCTTCTCCCATAGTTCCACCCCCGACTTCTTTATCGGAGAGGGAGCATAGAAATTTACAATATCTCGATAATCTTATGATACAATACTGCAAAAAAGGAGGAAATATCTTGAAAAGATTTTTAGCTTCCATAATTGCCTTTATCGTTCTTTTAATAATTTTAGGAGCAATGGGCATGGATTTATGGCCTTTTTAAACTAAAAGACTCCCGAAAGGGAGTCTAAATTATTCCGTTCTAGCTGGCGAGTATCAACCTCGCCTGTCCTGCCTTCCATTCTATCATGCGGAATTTTTATCCAACAAATCCGTCAAGAAATGGCATTTTTGGCATAATTGGCCTAACATATCCTCTTTCATCTCGCGAATCTTATTCCTATTCACTCCCAGATGATCCGCAATAGACCGATAGCTCATCCCCTCCATCATGCAGTCCAGAATGATTTTATGCTGCTCCTCCTTCAGGTAATCAATCAACCTCTCAATGGCATCTACTTTCTCGGAGTATTGGATCCATCTTTGATACTGTCTTTTTTCTCGTGCATCCATGGCATCCATTTCGGCAGCACTCTTAATATTCGTATTCGGTTTCGGGAGGGTAGCTTCTACCCCGTATTGGGCTACCATGCCAGCTGAAGGGACTTGACTGAATCCTCCCCAGATAATGCTACTAATCCGGTCGAGCTCCCTCTTCCTCCAATGATACTGGTAGATCAGATTCTCCAACTGCTTTTTGTTCATTCCATTCCGCCCCCTTGAATAGTTGTTGAACATAATCACTGCGCTTAATCGGGTTTCCCACTCCCGTCCGTCTATCCCGCCTGTAGTCGCTGACTTTCCACTGATATTGATAATTCATTTTCCGCTCCACTTTTTTCACCTCATAACCAGACTACGGTCGCCACAAAAGCGGCCATCCCTGAAATGCAAATCAGTGTCATATCTAACGCCAAACTCTTATCATGCTTTTCTCCTATCACACCTATAAAACTCACGAAGATAACAATGAATAAGATCACTTGAAAGGCTATAACCATCAAATCCTCCTTTTAGAAACAAAAAAGAAGACACCAAACGAGACGCCGGTTAAGCGTTCATTCAGTGTCCTCCAGTTGACTGGTAGAACTTATTTTGTTTTACTTCTAAACTTTTTAGTCAATACATGCTTTGAGTTTAATATCAACTCAAAGTACTTACCTTTATATCCGAACTCTATGTTCTTTCTATCATCCCAATACAATTCGTAAACTGTTAACCAGTTCCTTTGATCTGTGTCTTTACAATGAACATACAATTCCAAAACTGGATAAGGAATATCGAAACTGTTAAAGACACTTTCACTAGTAATTAAATAGTTTGTCAATATAATAAAGTAGCTTGGAAGTATTAACGTAATTTCTTCCTGCGGGGTCAATGGGTCTGCATGTAATAGTGGCCTGGTTATTGAGTAATCAAATTCTGTGTTCCCGTCGTCGCCTTTTAATGATGCTTGAGTTAAAATAGTTTCTTTTTTTCCTTCAAAAAATTCAGGGTTACGTAACTCCATGGAAGGTGGGGATTCAGATTTAAAAGATACTAGTAAGTCTTCCATTTCTTTATAATTTTTAAATGCATAACTATAGTTCATATCAATTATAGATTCTTTACCGTAGTTTTTAACGACTATTTTTACTTCAGACCATTTCCTACCAATCTTAGCTTTTGATTCCCAATCAGTTAAAAGGCTTATGTCTGAAAGACTAAATTTTGTAACTAATGGTGATACAATCGGGGTTCTTTCTTTATCATATTTGTACTTCTGGAACCATACAGTAATTACTGCAACTACTGATGCAAGTACTGAAGCAATTGATCCGGCTATTGCCCACCAATTGATACTGTTGGATTGCTCTATTATGATCAATAATCTTCCTCATTTCACCCCACTAGTGGATAATGGAGCTTTGCTCTCATTCGATATCTACTGAGTCTCTTGTTATGTCTCCATTATTTTCTGCTGACTGTTCCTTTAAGGTCTTTACTGCAAACTCTAACGAATCTATGAAAGTTTCCAGTTCGGTATCTCCTCCCAATATTATTTCCAGGCTATCCACCTCTTCATAATATTGCCCATTTACAGAGACTCTCAAATCACTGCTTGCCTCATCCTTCAGTTTGAAGTAGGTGCGACCCCTATGACCTGAATCTCCACCTCGTGGCCCGTTTGTACCCACAGTCGCTTTAAGAATATTAGCACTAACAAATTCTTTAGATCTTGTTTCAACTCTTGGCATATAGCTTCCTCCTTTTAAAAATCTTCGCCTTCATCAAACTTAACTCGCTTCACCTTTCCCTGGTGTGTAATTATTTTTGTTTCTCCGTGAGGTGGTAATTCCGCTAATTTCGCTTTACCTTCACAGACAACAATGGCAAAGTTTTCCTCTTGCTCCATTATATCAATTTCTAGTGTCATTGTCTTTGGGTCGACTTCTATTTCTATTAATCTCAATAGGGCCCCCTCCTGTGCTATAATATAATTGTCAATGTGTTAGCTGGGAGCCACTACTCCTGGCTTCTATTCTTTCTCCAACTTATTCAGGCATCAGCTGCACACCTTTCCAGAAGAATCATCAGAGGGGATCCAGGGTCTGCTTATGCTATTCTCCATCACAACTTCCTTTGTGGAAAAGCGTGTGTCGCATGACTTACACTCCCGGCGCCTTCTCCCTCTACGGTTGTCAATGACTCTTGTTTTACCTCCACATTCCGGGCAATTCATCCGTCTGTCTCCTTTCCATAAGCTATCCCCATCTATACTTCGATTAACTTTTCCTGGAAACATTTATCACAGATATTTTCATGGCGGCTTACTTCTTCACCGCATTCTACACAATTCATTCTGGCACCCCTTTCTAAATTCCGTATCATCTACGCTGTCTATTTCCTTGATGGTGACCTCTACCCGTGGATGGTCCGAGTAATATTTGCTGCTATATAGATCCACTACCTGAGAATCGTCCTTGTAAAGAATCCCATTTAGAGCATCGAGTACACTCTTCGAATAATTATCAATGTCAGCTTTCACTATCGGACGCTTTTCACCTGTAATATAAAGCGCTCTGTCCTTTTTGGTGGTACTCTTAGGTATTTCCCTATAGACCTTCATTCGGACGCTCAGTGGTGCCTCTGTTGGATATTTCGGCGCATGTTGTTTTGCAATAAGAGATACATAGTTTTTGTACTCTTTGGATTCCTTGGGATCATAGAGAATTGTGCAGCCCCTCTTATTTCCTCTCTTAATTTTCCCTGCCCGTGGTCTGCCCTGAGGTACTGGATTTCCGGGTATAACTAACTCAATCATGACTTTTCACCGAATGCATTAGCCGACTTCTGCTTTTCCTCGATGTGCATCCATTCCAGTGAGTAGAGGGATAAATCTTGTAATCTCCTACCATCCCTCGACTGGGATTTACCTAAAATACCCAGTTGCTGTATCAAGAGCCTCTTCCTTGCATTGATTTCTCTATCTCGGAGCTTCCGGTTGATACTTTCAAGTGTGTGGGTCATTCTGCCACATCCCTTCTCTGCATGCTATCTTTAGTGGTAAAACCATTAGGGTAGCGCTTCTTGAGCTTGTTTATGTTAGTTTGAGCTACTTCCTCGAGCGTTAGTCCGAGCGCATCAGCAGCTCTTGCCAAGTAATAGAGAATATCCCCCAATTCTTCCTCCGCATCTGAATAACTTAACGGGTGCCCTTGAAACACCACTTTCTTGATATGATCAGTGAATTCACCGCTTTCTCCGCTCAATCCCATAGAGAAGTTAATCAAGCAGCCTTCTTGATCATCTATTGAAGGTGCAGTTCTTTCTGTTTCTTTTTGATAATCATTAAGTTTCATTTCATTTCCTCCTTTATTCATCCGTTTCCTGCTGTATCGATACTTCCAAATCAAGGCCCGGGTTCTCTACTTCCAGCTCGTCCGCAATACGTTCCGAAGCTTCGCTCGTCGGCATTTCCTCGCCCTTATATACAATGGCCGGGTTGGAGCAACCTGTTAATACAACTCCCGCCATAGCTGATACGATAATTTTCTTTTTCACTCGGTTTCCTCCTCGGTTTTACTTAAATTGATTTTTGTGTTCCAAGACATACCTTCTGCCCTCAATCTCGATAATAGTCGGTACTTCCTTCTTTACTTTTTTCACATCAATGATTGCTTTGTGTTTTTGACCTTTCTTCGGTGCAGGGGGAGCTTGCTGGGGCCGAAAAGCAAACGGCCTTTTAACCTCCCCCATCCTTGCCTGATGAAACAGGGCCAAGAAAACCTCATCAGGTTCTCTGCTGATGTTTTCCGCAATCTCCCTTACTTCCCAGCCGCTGTTCCACTGCTTGGTTATCTGCTTGAGCTGCTCTTTCGGAAAAGCAAGCTCCAGATCTTCCAGCACATACTCATAACCGCCTGTTTTAGGCAGGATTGGAACTCGGTCTGTGGTCGCTGTATTCATGCCAGCCCCCGCTTTCTCATCAGCTGCCGTGTTTCTTCTGCGTTGGGAACCGCCCTATCTGCTACTGCGCTTTTATGTTCATTCCACTGGAGCCATTTGCGCTCCGTTTCCTCCTGTCTATCTTTAGGGTCAAATACCATCACGGATTTCATTCCTGCCCACATTAGCGACCACCTTCTAACAATTCAGGATGTTGGTAACTGTTACCGATCACCTTGCATTTGTGTGCATTATCTAAATAATCATATTGCGCATTTCCGTCTATCGAGTAGTAAACCAAGAAAGCAGCATGCTCTGGCACGAATTTCACGTCAACTCGTATCCCTTCCGGACTTTCTAAAATGTGGCTTTCGTAGATCTCCTTGCCGTTCTTGTCTTTTAGGCCTGTGTATTGACTCATTGTTTTATATTCAATTGGAACCATATCCCACAAACTGTTGTACATATACCAAGTTCCTCTGATATGGAATGGTTGTCTATATATCCATTTTTTACAGTTCATTACTTTTGCTCGATATTTAATCTCCCTCATCAAACCGCCCCTTTCTTGATCACTTCATCAATCGTCACCTGGTTCTTCCAGAATTCCTCATCCGCCAGCGCCTTCAAATGCTTTTAATAGCAGACAGGGCCATAGCCCCGCTCGATGCTTTTCTTATCTTTGAGCTTTCGATTACACCTTTCGCAAATAGTGCTCTCTATCATCCTTAGAACTCCTTCCGCCGATAATCTCTGCCGTTCATTTTTATGATTTCGGTATTCTCCATCATCCGGGAGAAATTACGCTCATTGATTTGCGCCCGCAGTTCTTTACTGTTCAAGTTGGTTGTGTAGATTGTTGCTTTGCCAGATCGGTCATCAAATATTTCAAACAGCTTTGTGTTGGACCATTCGGTGTGATGCTCAGCACCTATATCATCCAAGACCAATAGATCCACCCGCTGAATAACTTTCAGCAACTCATCCTCGGTAATATCATTGCTGTTATATGTCTCTTTGATTTTTGTTAAGAGTTTGGGTAGGGACAAAAACAAGCATTCTTTCCCTTGCTTCATCAAAGCCTTGGTAATGGATACGGATAAATGGCTCTTGCCCGTTCCGTAACTTCCGTTCAACAGCAGGTTTTTCTTCCCGTCAAACTCGCGAATGTATTCAGCTACCTGTTGTTTTGCCTGAGCCAGCTCCTGGCTAGTAGACTGATAGTTTTCCAGAGTAGCCGTTTTTAAAGAGTCATTAATCAGAGAGTAATAATCAAAGAACTCCCTCATTTTCCTTGTTCGCAGTTTCTCTCTGTTTTCCTCAGCCTCCTGAGCCAATCGGATATCCTCACATTTACATCCATAATCAGCAACTATCTTTTCACCTTTTCGAGGTCCTCGAGGGATGAGAAGCTCTTTTTGTGTAACTGTCCTCCTGCACCCCTCACATTCATATGTCTGGATCAACCTCTCTTCCGGTTGGGCCATCTGAATATGTTCCATGTATCCCGCCTCCTAGAAACCGTAATTGTAGCCATCGTCGTCTGCTTCAGATTTTTTTCTCCGGAAAGGCACCGTGTTACTTCTCCGCTGGACTTTGCCTTTTTCATGAGCCCTGACTTCCTCAATCGTCCTCAAACCCATGCTCGCCCACTCTTTCCATATCTCTTCAATGTATCCATATGTGCGTCCACCTTTTTGGGCAGCCAACTTCATTCCGGCAATTACTATTTCATCTCCAAGATCCTCACACCATGAAATCAGTGAATCTCTCAAAATAGGTTTGAGGATTCCGAAGTTTTCCTCGTAGACCTGGAATGGGTTAGGGCCTCCTCCTTCTGCTGCTTCTTTATTATCATTCTTTACATTCTTATCATTCTTGTTTATATCCACCGACTGTGTACTCACTGTGTAATTACTGTTACCATCTCCGTTTTCCACCTGATAGGATTCCCAATTAATCAACGTTATGAGTGTGTATTTTCTGTTACCATCTCCGCTACTTATTGAAATCATGTTTTGTTTCTCTAACCATGTTAAAATGCTCTTTATTGTCTTTGGATTTGGCTCTTTCCATGCCCCTTGTTCATAGTAGCCGACCTGAGTTGCTATCTTTCTCATTGATGTTAAATGTTGCCCTTGCTTAATTGTCATAAAAGATCCATCCCGCATCGGCACTTTGTTCTCTTTATGGTTAACCATGTATTTCAGATATTGCCACACTCGATGATAAAGGGGTGGCATCAACCATATATCGCTGTTCAGTTCCTTCCTATAATCTTTGATATATCCTTTCACTAATACACACCCCTTTGATCATCTAATCTCTCGGAATCTCACAAACCGCCAATCTTCCTTTTACCTCTAAAACGGTATATCCTGGATAATTACGCATATAATGTAGGATACGCTGTTTTAATTCTTGTTCTGTTTTTGATTGCTCCCAGAACTTGTCCGGGAGCAGCACTTTTGATTGGTTATGCATTCTCATCTATCAGAAAATCCGTTTCCCCTTCACCTTCCGTAGATTCTCCATCAATGAAGTCATTCGGAGGTGCTTCCAGGAAGACATCATCATTCGGTGTAATGTCTTTAATATCCCTTGCAGTTCCCCCGTCATGTTCTACTTGCTGCTGTATCTCCACACTGATGGGCAAGTATTTCCACATATGCCGGATCACTGTTTTGTTTGCCATTTCCTCATAGTAGTTGTTCCAAGGACTATATTTTGAACGACCTCCAGGGCTAGCCAACCTACGCTTTTCAATCTCTGCTTTCGGCATGAACTCCATTTGATAACCGCCATCTTTAAAATGCGCTACAGCATAAGAACCGATATACTCCCCTTTGTCACTTTCCATCGTAGGTGTGTGTTTGAGCTTTGGATCGAGCCCTAATTCATACTCAAAAGCATCATTCTCATAAACAGCATGGGCATAAATCGACTGAATGTGTCCGGAACGTCTTGCCAGATCAATCATGCCCTTATACCCGATAATGAATTGAACCTCTGTGATGCCTTTTTTATTGTTTTTAAACGGCAGAAGGTAGCATTGACCGAGAAGACCTGGTTCCAGCCCCAATTGTGCTGCTTGCATTACTCCACCTAATAAACCACCCATATCCGCATTTCTAAGTTCTGGAGTAGTCCGGATAGTCGTCATGGTTAACCGCATTAGCCTGTCAACGTCCATATGCTTAGGCAAAGCTTGTTGCATTTGCGGTGCCATTTGCTTCAGATAATCCTCTATGGTTTTAGGCTTGTCCTTTGCAGGAGCACCACCCTTGTTTTGTTTTGTTGCCATTTGGTTTTTCATTTCATCTACTGTAGCCATTCATTTTTCCTCCTGTTTTAGATATTTTCTGTTTCTGTTTCTAAGCACTTAAAGCAAATAGATGAATTGCTTCCATCTGATTTGAATCCTTGTCTCGTAAATGTTTGTTGTATTCCGTCATCATTATCTTCTTTCTCTACAGTGACAGGTAATTTTATTAATGTTGTCTTATCCTCGTGACATTGAGGGCAGATAAGCATTTAAATAGCCTCCTGTTCAATTTGTTTAATAGTCAACCGTCTGGATGACGATTGCTTGGTGTACTTTTCCGCGATATCTGGAAGCTCTTTTTTCAGAGCCTTTGTATCAATCGTGTTTCGTTTGATAGCTTTGTGCTTAACTTCGAATCGTGGTGTAACTCCCGTTTCAGCTTCCCCGATCATCAGCTTCAGCTTATTTTCGTATTCTTTCTGGAGCGACTGCTTTTCTTTTACTTCCAACTTGATACTTTCAATCGCTTCGATCAGCATTTCTGCATCATCCGACTTGAGCATGATCGTATCTCCGTTGTCTTCTGGGTACATCTTGTTAAGTAATTCTGCTGCAGACTTTGACCCGTCAATCTCCGGAGGAATTTCTTTTAAGACATGTTCTTCCCAGAAGTTTTTCTCCTCAGCGATCATGTAACCAATAAACTCGTCATCACGATCAATTTCTTTCCATACGAATTTCTGACCACCGATTAAAACTGCAATGTATGCTTTTTCATAGCCCAGGACCGCCATATAATGTTGCAGCTGGCAGATATAAGCTGGAGGAATATGCTCCTCCTCCCATGTATTGGAGTTAAATGCGTTGGTCGTCTTGCACTCCAGCAATGCTTTTTCTCCGACCACATCACGATCAATGTTGGCAATCATAAATTCGTATTCAAGATGCTTGAACGTTTGGTTACGGCGACGGACCTTTTTACCTGTCCGCCGTGTGAATTCCTCTGCTACAACGTCCTCGAGAACGTTTCCCCAGTGAATTGCCTCATTGTCTATTTCTTCAACCCGATCACTTGTTTTATCAATGTAGAGCTCAAAAGCTGACTTCCAAGGGTTGAATCCTAAAATTGCACTAGCATCACTTCCGCCAATTCCGCGCTTTCTATTCCACAACCATTCTTGCCTTGTCATTTCCGTTGTGTTTTTCGTCATATTCAATCCTCTCCTTTCTCGTCTAATTCTGATTCAGCTTCCAGGAGCTCTTCGTATCTATCTTTATCAATTAAGTGATAGTCCCCTAGATCAACAGTTAAATAGAGTTGCTGACCTGCATTATTTTCACCGAGATCAAAGGAATCCCATTCCGTTCCATCCGCGGTCGTCATTTCAATCTCCACTTCATAATCCATATCGTAATCAAGTAAGTTTTCAATCAATTCCTTTACTGTCATTACTTAATCCTCCTTGTGTTTAAGGGAGCAAAAACGTATAATGTACATACAAGATGTTGAAGAAATTCTCCCTATCGTGAGTCCATTGCCGTGGGCTCTTTTATTTTGCGATTCTGTAATCTCCACCGTGCTGTTCCAGTATTTGAATAGCATCGGTGGAGAGCTCCTCTACTAGATAAAACTCGTCCTGATAAACTAGGATCTCATCTCCCTCGAAAACCTCGTTTCCTAGCGCATCTGTTCCATACTCTTCTCTCCTGTCACTGTACGGGTAGCCAGTTTTAATCGTGCGTGTGATTGCTGGATGCTCCATCTTTATCCCTCCTCCCCGGTGCCGGTCGCACCTTACGAGTCAAGAACACATAAGCCAGGGAGGGGACTCTGCGCTCTTGGCCCCTAAGGCAAGACCGAGCTTGCCTTGTATTTCAAGGGATGATAAAATTGGATTGACCGATTGACCAGCCTGTGTTGCCGCACAGGCTATTTTTTTGTAAACTCATAGGCTGCTTTAGCCCCTTTATGGATTTCCTTAAGCCGAATAAAATCTCTATCTTCCGCATCTGCATCCTCCATCCTGCTCCCCAAATACGCGCAGAAGAACGTGTAAAATGTCGCTCTTTCCTTTAGGTTTAGACCTTCTATCCATTCGGTTAAATTTTTCATGTCGTCCTTCCTATCCGAATATGAGAATTAACGATGTGTAAGCAATTATTCCGATGATTAGTCCGTAAAACCACAACCAATCCGATAAGCAAATCTTCTTTTCTCCAAAGAAATACATATTCAACTTTTTCATTTCAGCAACCTCCTAAGCGGTAGTCAGTGCGAAGTATATAAACACCAAGCTCAAAGCGAATAAAATGTAATAGGTCCATTTACCCTCAGCTATTCTGTTTCTCAGATAAATGCCTCCTCACTAATTCAATGTTGACCCCAGCAGCATTTAACTCGTTTACCATTTCAAGTCGGCGATCTGTGGCTGTTTTCTTGTCGCTCATTTTTGACAGCTCATGTATAGACTTCAATAGATCGATGGAACGATGCTTTGCCATTTCGATGTCTCCAGCAAAAACGTTATCCATAACATCTGATAATAAATCCATCACACACCAGTACTCTTCACTCGCCCGTTTAATATCCTCCGGTAAAAAATGATCTTCTATTTTCATCCAATCCACCCTTTTGCCTTCCATTCCGGTGTCCGTTTTCTCATACAATCTTTAATGGAGATCGGGTAAGTCTGCTCCAACCTGGCCAGAAAGGAATTTATGGTTGTTTGTACATCCAGCAGCTCCTTGACTCCGTCCTCAATTGCCCCAATGTCATCTTCATCTGCATAATCTGGGCTCTTTACTAGGCTTACCTTATTGAAATGCTTAATTGCCTCATCCGCTTCCCGCTTGAAGACTTCCTCCAAGGCCAACCGATGCCATTCAATCGCTTTATTTGCCGTAGCTAATGGTGTTATGTAGCCATTAGCTGTTTCTCTCGCTACTTCAAAGCCGTATTGTGCGTCTGAATAATAAGTGACACTTTCCTTCATCAAATCTTCTGTCATGTTTCTTCTGTCGTTTTCTAGATGAGAGACGAGCTGCTTGCTAACATGTAGGTCGTTAGCTATATTTTCCTGCGTCAACCCTTTGCGCAGACGCAGCCCTTTGATAGATTTTCCTGCCTTCATTTTTCATCTCTCCTTTTGTATTCATTCAGTGAATCATCAATACAGAAATTAATAGTATGATAGAGTCATAGGTTGATAGGATGCTTGCTCATCCCGGGCTTCGACATTGTTCTCTTCTTGCTCGCGGATCCAAGAGTCAATCGCTTCTTTGGAAAACATAATCCGGCGACGAATCCTGAAATGTGGTATCTCCTTTTGCCGGACCATCGTGTAGATGGTGTCAGTATGGACACCAAGGTATTCTGCTGCTTCCTTGACGGTGTAGCGTTGCATTAATATCACCTCCTTTAATTTTGGGAGATCGGAACCCGATTCCATGAAACTTATAAATGTAAATAGGACGCGCGATATTTCATTTCTCTTTCGACATCGTCCAAGATATCGCTAGCTTCTCTAAAAGTAATTTTTGTTTTTTTAAAACATCAATTATCTCTTCAACAACTTCTCGGCGTTCCTCGGTAAGTTCGGGAGCGTCGGGAATAAATGAATATCTATTTGACAATTACATAGCCTCCTTAGATTATTTGCTTTTCACTATTAAGCGTTACGCTTAAATTATCTTCAAAAAAAATGCGAACATCTACTTCTAAAGCCTCAGCAATCTGTTGTAATGTTTCTACATCAATTTTGCTTCTTCCTTTAGAAATGCCTGTATACCAAGCAGAAGTCTTATTACACTTGTTAGCGATGTGCGTCTTGGTGACTCCTTTCCGTTGTCTAATGAGTTCTATTTTTTCATGTATCTTCATATTATTTCACATCCTTTCTTTATGCGTTTCGCTTAACTTATTTTTCAGTATAATTAAGCGTTATGCAAAAGTCAATAGTTTAATTAAATATATTTTGCTTATCGCTTAAAAAGTTAAACGTCACGCTTAAAAATGGTATTATATTCTAGAGGTGTATTAAATGAAAATTCTAGGTAGAAGGCTTAGAGAAGCTAGGAATGATGCTGGTTACAAGCAAATAGAGGCAGCTGAAAAATTAGGTATATCAAACGGGACTCTTTCAGGTTATGAAAGAAATTATAGAGATCCAGACACAGAAACCTTACATAAGATGGCGGATTTATATAATGTGAAAGTTGATTGGCTCGTTGGTAGAGACAAGGAATACGAATCCGACAAAGAAAAAACATACAATTCCCTTGCAGAAATGAAAAAAATGTTGGAAGATTATGGTATTGAAGATTTGTTCTTCCATAACATTGATGATTGGAAGAACCTAACTCCAGAAGATATAGAGGAAATACGAAACCACTTCGAGTATATTGCCCACAAGGCCAGGAAAAGGAAAGAGAAGGAATAATATCACGGTTTAACAGCCGTGTTTATTTATAAATAATACATAGTTATAGCGACCTAGGCTAAAAGGGGGAAATTATTTTGAAGAAATTTATGAAGTTTGGATGTTTAGGGGTTATCGGTCTAATTGCACTTATTGTAGTAGTAGCAGTTTTTTCAACTGGTGGGGAAGACACAGAAACATCTGGTACTAATCAGGGAGAAAATCAATCAGAGGAAACTACAAATGACCAAAGCAGCAGCGAGGATGAAGATGCAGCAGAAGAAGCATCTTCCGAGGAAACTTATTCAGTCGGGGACACTGCTGAAGTTGACGGGGTGCAATTCACTCTAAAGAGCGTAACAACTACCGATGAGAGAAATGAGTTTGCAGAGACTGATCCTTCCCAAGTAGTAAAAGTTGAATATGAGATTGTAAATAATAAAGAAGATGAAATTTCTGTTGGTGGAGATTTACAAGCTTATGACGGCACTGGCAATCAGGTAGAATCTTATCCGCTCGATAACACAATGGGAAGTTTACAGCCTGGGAAGAAAATTCAGGGAGTTGAACACTTTGGCATTGAAGAAGGGCCAATCGAAATTTACTTCCAACCATTAGTATCTTTTGAGGACCCAGCGATATTCACAGCTGAAGTACAATAACTTAAAGAGGTGTACATTAACTTGTACACCCTTTCTTATACATTAAATCAGAACGTATATTTCATAAATAACAAGAGACGATGTTAAGATATTTATTTTAGGTAAATGAAATAGGTGACTTCAATGGATGAAGATAAGTCTTATATACAATACTTCTTTAATATTCTAAACTTAAGTTTTGGATTAATTATAGGAGTTGTTACAATTGCCACTTACGTAAACACTAAATCATGGAAAGACGTATGCATACTATTAGCATTATTTCTAATACTGAGCCTCTTAATTACTTCGTTTAAGATTTTAAAGGATAGGAGGAGTATTAAGGGTGATTATGACGAGTTACATAAACAGCATATAGATTTAAAACAAGAGAAAAAAAGTATTGAGGAAAAATTTGATAAGCAATCAGCCCAATACGATAAAAATATTAAAGAGATAAACAAACATAAGGAGGTAACGCATGTTGTAGAGACTTTAGTTAACGCTAGCTCTCCAGAAACAATTGAAGGGAAAAGAATTATAAACACCCTAAGATATTCAATTGAAAAAAAATTAAAGGATAGTGAATAATATGGATTTTAAAGTAGTAAAAATTGTAGATGAATATTTAGTAGTAGTGGATTATGGAAGAATACATAACGCAGAATCCGATGATATCCTTGAGATTTTCCAAGTTGGTGAAGAGGTGATTGACCCAGAAACTCATGAATCATTAGGAACATTGGATATTATTAAAGCAAAAATAAAGGTTTTGAACGTATATGAAAAGATGTCGCTTTGTGAAAGTAATGAATATACTAGGGTGAACTCCTCTGCGTTAAATAACTTTAATAGTACACTTCTTTCCATTTCTCAAAGTTTGACAAGGACTGAGCAAAAGGCATTAAATGTTAACACTAAAGAAATCACAGGCGGATACTCAGAAGGCAATAAAGGTTATATAAATCTTAAAGATCCAGTAAGAATAATCCATTCAAGCTTTGAAGAACGTCAAAAAGAAGAGTAAGGCTCGTTCATTTCATATTGCCTTTGTAGTTCATACTCAGTACACCACTTTAATTGTTTAGTAATAAAGTGTGTAATCATGTTTGTCTTTTCTTCAGTAGAAAAAAACAAGAATCCTGTTCAAATAAATACATGAAATAGAAATTCCTTCGTTCAGATAATCTTTTAAAGTATTATCAATACTGATATGAAAAGAAATTAAGGCCTTTATTTCTCCATTTGAGATAGTATTTAAATTTAAGCTATCCATGTAATATCCCCCTATTTATGTCAATTATTTTGATTATATACAATTAAGTTATTTATTAAAAGCCCCATTCCACTTTTTGGGATGGGTGATTTTACACCCTTTAACCGAACATACATTCTGTTTAGGAGGTCTTTCATGACAAATCAATCTACACCGTTAGAAGATGCAATTGAGGAACTTTATTTAAAACTGGGGGTGGTGGATCCGGACCACCCTATCGATGATGTTGCTGAAAGAGCCGGAATTACGCTGTGTTATTTTAAAAACCCTCCTTTCACCATGAGAGGGGTAATTAATTTGGACCCGCGCCATTCTAAAGAAAAGCAAAAGGAAATTTTCGGCCATGAGTTATGTCATGCGTTATTCCACACAGGAATCCAATTAATCATGCCTGATGCTTTTCGATTAAAGCAAGAGTACCAAGCTAGGAATTTCGCTTTCCACTTTTGCGTGCCTACCTTCATGCTAAAAGACATAAAGCTGCCTAGACATAGAAATAAGGCTATATACAAGATTTCTCAAATATTTGAAGTGACGCCGGTATTTGCTGAAGAAAGACTGATCAGGTACGAGAGGCAGCTCATTGGTGCAGCATTTCACCAGGAATGGAACAAAAGTATTGCAATAGCAGAGAAAAATACTTCGGAGTATATTCATTCATCAACCAACATAATGAATCAGCTGTATTAAAAGGTAAATGTATTCAATATCTGTACTAAAAATACACAGGAAAACATTATGCTAAAGCTATTAATATATGAAAAGGAGATTGTCTGTATGTCACATGTAGAAAGAAGAGGGAAAAACAGTTTTCGATTAGTAGTGACTATCGGCTATAACGAAAAAGGCACACCCATCCGAGAAAGAAAAACAGTCAAAGCAAAAAATCAAACTGAGGCCAAGAAAATGCTCACCATGTTTGAATCTGAAATACTGACCGGTAAATATATTAAGACAGAGAATATAACCCTGCAAAGGTTGTACAAAGAATGGCTTGAGAACGTCACAGAGGACGACCTGGCGCCCCGAACCAAGCAAGAGTATATAAATATCCTCAACAAGCGTATATTGCCTCTGTATGGACATATGAAGCTTGAACACATTAAACCCATTCATGTATTGAACTTTGTGAACAGTTTAAAGAAAGATGGAGCACGCTTGGATGGGAAAAAGGGGCCCCTCTCCTCTTCCAGCATTAATAATTGTTACAAGGCATTCAATAGTATTTTGAGCTTTGCTAAAACGATGAAGTGGATTTCCGACAATCCCGCAGAAGATATCGCCATTCCGACCGTGCGACATGAGGAGACCGAAATATACAGTGTGAAGGAGCTGCTCACATTTGTTGAGCATTTACAGACGTTGCCCTTCAGATGGCAGGTAATAGTAGCACTGGCCCTCTCATCATCTGCCAGACAGGGGGAAATCGCCGCCCTCGAGGAAAAACATGTAGACTTTGACCGGGGAGGCATACACATCAATCAGGCTTTAACAGTGAAAAAAGAAATAGGCGTCACTTTGAAAGAAACTAAGAACAAGCGAAAAAGATTTGTCTCCTTGCCGGAAGAGCTTATGGTGCTGCTGAAGAAAATCATTCATATCCGTAAACAGGAGGATTTCAAGGCCGGTGAATACCGAGAGTGGCCAGGACATTTATTTCTGTTTACAAATGAGTTCGGAAAGCCGATTCGCCCTGATAGCATCAGTCAGTGGTGGGGACGGTTTATGGATAGCGGTGAATTTAAAGAGCTGGGATTAAAACGGATTCGCTTCCATGATCTAAGGCATACGTCCCTCACCTATTTAAGTAGTAAAGGGTTGCGGTCGAAGGCAGTACAAAATCGTGCTGGTCACTCCCGTATTACAACTACATTTGATATTTATGGTCACGGTATAGATGATGATGATCAGTTAGCTGCAGCTTATATCGGAGAAATGTTTAAAAAAGAGGCAAAATAGCACTAAAAAATAAATCCAACCCCAAACCAACCCCAACTGGGCAAAAATGGGGTTGGTTTTCTAATCTTCGTACATAAAGGAAAACCACCGAATCCCTTGTATGCCAAGAGTTTCAGTGGTTTTTGTTTTAGCGTCCCAGGCAGGATTCGAACCTGCGACCCACAGCTTAGAAGGCTGTTGCTCTATCCAGCTGAGCTACTGGGACATATCATTTTATTTTGTCTGGAGCGGGTGAAGGGAATCGAACCCTCGTCATCAGCTTGGAAGGCTGAGGTTTTACCATTAAACTACACCCGCATGGATCAAGATGATTATGTATTTATCGTACCCATATGAAAATGAATTTCCAGTCATTCCCGCAATTAATTTCCTGTTTTTTAAGCGGACAAGAATTATTATATGCCTACTCGTTGATTTTGTCAACACTTTATCCTAAATAAATTAAAAGCCTATGAACAGCCGTGCTGATCACAGGCGATTGATTACAAAGATACTCTGTATGTGAGGTCTTGAACCACTTCTCCACTAACCGTATAGAAAGTTACTTCGATCTCTTCAGAGCTTTCCCATTCCATAATAGCATACGTTTTCTCGCTGCGGTTCCTCGGCAGCCGGATGCTTCCGGGATTTATAAGCAATTGGCTGCCAAGTTTTTCTGCCCCGGCCAAATGTGTATGTCCAAAGCAGATCACCCGTGCATTCTCCTCTTCTGCCCGATATGCAATTGTCATGATGTTACCTTTCACATTATGCCGATGACCATGTGCTATAAAGAAGGTAAGACCATTAAAGGTAAGGGTCAGTTCCTCAGGGAAACGGTTGTCCATGTCCGTATTTCCACCCACCATATAAAATCGTTCCATTTCGGGAGCGTCCATTTCCAATTCCGAATCGCCACAATGAATCATATAATCCACTGTATGCCTTTCCTTAATTTCAACCAACTCTTCCGTAAGTCCATGGCTGTCACTCAGAATTAAAACCCTAGTCATATAGAAAACCCTCCTATTGTTCTCCCAACCAGTCTTTGAGCTGCTTCAAGGCTACAGCTCGGTGGCTGATCCTGTTTTTCTCTTCCTTTGACAGCTCAGCCATTGTTCTCTCAAAACCCCGCGGAACAAAAATGGGGTCATATCCGAAGCCATTTTCTCCAGATTTCCCATTGGCAATATAACCTTCACAAAATCCTTCCCGGAAGATTGTTTTCTCCCCTGGAACAGCGATGGCAAGGACACAGACAAATCTTGCCGTCCTTTTATTTCCCGGTACATCCACCAACTCATTCAGCACTTTGTTTATATTCGCTTGGTCATCCTTTTGTCCGCCTGCATATCTTGCGGAATATACCCCTGGTTGACCATTAAGCGCATCTATCATCAGGCCAGAATCGTCTGCCATGACGGGGACAGATAGCAATGATGCTGTCTGCTCCGCTTTCAGTGCCGCATTTTCACGGAAAGTAGTGCCGGTTTCTTCTACATCGGGCAATTCCGCCTCTAGGTCCAATAGTGACCGGGCATGTATCCCATATGCAGAAAATAATTCTTTAAACTCTTTTGCTTTCCCATCATTTTTAGTTGCAATAATGATCTCCTTCATCAGATGCCTCCTGGTTCTTCCATTTTCCATCACAACAACGAAAACGGATCTTTCATTCATACATTCAGCTAGGGGTGTCTCGCCTTCCTTATCCGCCTGTCCTATCCCTCAGTCTAACATATTTTCTTTCCCTTAATCATTATCATGCATTTATGCTGCAAATAAAAAAAGGCTGTAACCCAGCCCTTTTATAGATATTAGTTTCTTCGTATATTTAAGTTGAACAGCGTTTGCGAATGCATCTTCTGCTTACAGCTTTTCAGACGGCAGGAAAGTCTCGCCTGTTACCGGCTCGTCGTACACTTCTCCATTTTCGTTTACAAGCTGGTCCACATTCTCCACCTCAACATCCACTGCTTCTACTCCCTGCAATTCAGTCATCGTACGGACAATCGTTTCCATAACTTCGTCGGAAATCACCGGCTGGCCATCCTCCGCTAATAGTTCATGGGTAAACTTCAGTTCGAGTACCCCGTCTTTCAAAACTGGAGCAGCCGCTAACCCTGTCTGCTCATTAAAAACCTGTGTCACATTTGTTTGATACCCTGGACCATCGATTAGACTTTCCACAATAGAGGCATATATTTCTTCTTCCCCGCCTGAGACATATTGAGTTACTGGGACATAATATCGATTTTCGTTCTGCCGGGCAGGATAGTACATCGTGACTGGCTTGCTATCCACCAGGTCTACAGTATCCGAATCAGTGATATTAATGCCGTTTGATTTAGAATAACCTTCACCAAGAGGTGTACCATTAACAGGCATGGTTTCTAATGGAGTACCATCCATTCTGAGCTGCATCCTTTCTACATTTTCAAACTGTGTCAACGTGTAAGTCATTGCCTCTAGGATCTTCAGCTCATCTTCCGCTTTATAATTCGCAAATTCCTGGGATACATCCACCACTATGGTGCCATCTTCCTGAAGGTTCAAGTCGAGTATCTCCGTACCTTCAGGTAATACTGCCTGGAAGCCATTTGGCAGCATTGGAGTAATGGGCCCTCCTTTCACCAGATGTTGAAGTGCCTGGGAAGCTACTTCTTTTGAAGCTTCTACCGGCAATTCGAAAGTCTGAGAAGCTACCATTCCATTGGCATCAATTAAATATAGCTGCCTTGGAGCTGTCTCTGCCGCCTCTGCGGGTTCAACCTCAGTATCGGATTCGCCTTCCTCAGTGGCCTCTGAATCTATGTCTTCCAAATTATCAACCGGCTCAGCATTTTCCGGGGCATCCATTTCCTCCATCGACTGTTCTCCCTGAAAGCACCCAGCTAATATAAAGGCGAGAACTACTAGTCCTGACCATAGTATATGCTGTTTTCGCATGTACTTCCCCCCTATTGTTGGTTTGTACTATTATGTATACGAGCTAAGAAGGAAATTAGACCAATCAATATTGAATCCGTAAATGCTAATGCAAGTAGCGATAGTGGGGCTAAAAGATAACCATAGGGCGCATTGTCTTAGGGGATCCATCGAAAGAAAAAATAAAAAAAGTCAGAAGGCTCAGGTTCAGGCCTTCTGACTTTCCGCTATCTCTACTTTTTGAATGGTGAGCATCAGGGCATAATCTTTTTCGAATATACTCTTTGATATTTCAATAAAAATATCAAGATCACCCGTCGTATAAAACTGATGAATCGGGCTCTTTTCCCGCTTGCTGGATAATTCATGAACATCCAATATAGTACTTGTTTCTGCAGCTGTTTCTTCACTGGATGAAATAACTGCTACTGACTCCCCCATCACTTTCTGAATGGTGTCTTTAAGAAGCGGGTAATGGGTGCACCCTAGAATTAAAGTATCCATACCATTGTGCTTCATCGGCTGAAGTGTTTCTGCCACCACATTCTCTGCTTTTGGGCCTGTCAAAACCCCTTGTTCCACCATAGGTACGAATAGAGGGCAGGCTAGACTATCCACCATTAACTCGGGCTTTATTTTTTGCAGCGCCTTTGTATAGGCGGCACTGGAAACAGTCCCTTCCGTCCCTATTACACCAACATGATTATTTTGGGTATTTTTGATTGCTGCCCGTGCACCTGGCTGTATCACTCCTATTACAGGGATATCCAATTTCTCCTGAAGGTCGTTCAATGTAAAGGCAGTTGCAGTATTACATGCAATCACCAACATTTTAATATTTTTGTCCATGAGGAAATCAACCATTTCCCAGGTGAATTTTTGTACTTCCTCCGCGGACCTCGGGCCATAGGGGCATCTGGCTGTATCCCCTAAATAAATCAATTTCTCTTTTGGGAGCTGGCGCATCAGTTCCAGTACTACAGTTAAGCCGCCAACCCCAGAATCTATTACTCCTATTGCTCGTTCCACCTGTATCCCTCTTCTACATGCTTTATTTTTTATGCTTTTTCATTTCTGTATACAGTAAACCTAATAATTCGTTCAGATTTTCTGTCTGTTCATCCGTGAATCCCTCAAGTACTCCTCCAAGAAAGTCCTGACGCTTCTCAATGACTTCCTGTATTATGGTGCTTCCCTTTTCCAGCAAATGGATCCTCACGACACGCCTATCTTTTGTGTCCTTTACCCTTTCCACCAATTCGTTACGTTCCATGCGGTCGACTAAGTCTGTAGTCGTGCTGAATGCAAGACTAATTCGGTTGGATAATTCACCAATTGTGAGATCCCCCTCTTCCATCAACCATTGAAGGGCTATAAACTGTGGAGAAGTAATCGGGTAATTATCAAGAATTTTTCTCCCATTTTGTTTAATGATTCCTGAAATATATCGAAGCCTTTTTTCTAAATCTACTATTACATCTGTTGATAGATCGTTTTCCAACACAGTCCCTCCTAAAATCGGCATTCAACGTAAGGGACCACCTTTGCGGCGGATGAGCACTCACATTCCCATTTAGCAAATGATATTCATTGCTAAGTATTATATCAGAAAAAACACTTCGACAGAATAAAAAATTGGCTAACGACCTATTTACTGCCTACATACGCACCGATTAAACTTTTTATCATAAGCTATAAAGACTAAATAATTTCCCTTCATACGCAGCTCTATACCAGCAAGGAGGGGTTAACATTTGAAGGACAGCGAATACAAACCGAAGCAATTATTGACCAAAAGGGAAAAAGAAGTATTTGAACTCTTGGTACAAGACAAAACAACAAAAGAAATTGCCCAAGAATTATTTATATCAGAGAAAACGGTCCGTAACCATATTTCAAATGCGATGCAAAAATTAGGAGTAAAGGGGCGATCACAGGCTGTGGTCGAACTGCTTCGCATGGGAGAGTTAAAACTCTAGCTGGGTGAGATTCAAACCATGCGGTATGCATACATCTGAAGAGGTGCAGCCGCAGCTTGACATGTTGAAAAGCCGGTTTCACATCTGAAGCCGGTTTTTCACTTTATTTTTGGCCAACTCCCTACCTTTTGGTATTTGTATTTTATCTTTTTGTTAAGGTCGGCGCCATTCCCGTTTGTATGCATAATCCTGTCACGGCCCGATAAAGTTGCTTATCGTCAGAGTTACTACATATAACGGAAGTCAGAGGGGATATACAATGAGGGCGGAAGCTACATAAGTAGATTGTCCTTATCAAAAAGTATTTTGAAGACTCTTCACAGAGGCTGTCGGAGTCTCTGCTATGTAATTACACACTTACACTTTTTTTACACTCGCCAGGAATAAGAAATGACCCTAACCACTTATTGGCCAGGGTCATGATTATCTTTATTAATGTGCATTGTCACTACCGAAAAAGTTTTTGAATGCCTGGATGTTTGTCGCTCTGTTCATCGCAGCAATCGAAGTGGTTAGAGGTATCCCTTTCGGGCACACTTGGACACAGTTCTGTGCATTACCACAACCGTCTATACCACCGTCTTCCATTAGGCCGTCCAGTCTCTCACTGGCATTCATCTCCCCTGTTGGGTGGGCATTGAAAAGACGTGCTTGGGAAATGGAAGCCGGACCAATGAAATTGGATTTATCATTAACATTCGGGCATGCCTCCAGGCAGACGCCGCAGGTCATGCATTTGGAAAGTTCATAAGCCCATTGGCGCTTTTTCTCCGGCATTCTTGGCCCAGGCCCCAAGTCGTGTGTTCCGTCAATCGGAATCCAAGCCTTGACCTGCTTAAGGGCATCAAACATACGTTCTCTATCTACAATTAAATCACGTACAACGGGGAATGTATCCATTGGAGCCAATCGAATAGGCTGCTCCAATTCGTCCACCAGTGCAGCGCATGATTGTCTAGCCGTTCCATTTATAACCATGGAACAGGCACCGCAGACTTCCTCTAGGCAGTTCATATCCCAGTACACCGGTGCTGTCTCTTTACCATCGGCATTTACGGGATTTTCCCTGATTGCCATCAGACCGGAAATTACGTTCATATTCTTCCGGTAAGGGACATTAAATGTTTCTTCGTAAGGAGCTGAATCCGGACTGTCTTGTCTCGTAATGATAAAAGTAACCGTTTGTTGTTCTTCAGCCATTACTTCTTACTCCCTTCGCTTTTTTTGGTATAGTCACGCTTACGTGGTGGAATCAGAGAAACATCAACATCTTCATACCTGAATACCGGAGATTCCTTGTTGGCATCAAATTCCGCGATGGTAGTCTTCAACCACTCTTCGTCATTTCTGTCAGGGAATTCAGGTTTGAAATGCGCTCCTCGGCTTTCATTTCGATTATATGCTCCAATGGTTATTACGCGGGCCAGGTGGAGCATATTTTTCAGTTGACGGGTAAACATGGCACCTTGGTTGTTCCAACGTGAAGTGTCATTAATATTGATATTGTTCCAGCGTTCAAGCAACTCCTGGATCTTTTCATCTGTCTTTAGAAGTTTATCATTTTCGCGAACAACCGTTACATTATCCGTCATCCATTCACCAAGCTCCCGGTGAAGGCGATAAGCATTTTCTTCCCCATCCATATTCATCATTGCTTCGAACTTTTCTTCCTCTTCTTTGACTCTGGCATCAAACAATTCATCCGGCATATCATCTGCATGTTTGTCCAGGCCATCAATATACTTGATAGCATTCGGGCCAGCGACCATACCGCCGTAAATCGCGGAAAGTAGGGAGTTTGCTCCCAGACGGTTTGCACCATGCTGTGAATAATCACATTCACCCGCAGCAAACACACCTGGAATATTAGTCATTTGGTCATAATCAACCCAAAGACCACCCATGGAATAATGGACTGCAGGGAATATCTTCATCGGTACTTTGCGTGGATCTTCGCCTACAAACTTTTCATAGATTTCAATAATACCACCAAGCTTGACATCAAGCTCCTTAGGATCTTTATGTGATAGATCCAAGTAAACCATGTTCTCCCCATTTATACCTAATTTTTGATTGACACAGACATCAAATATCTCACGTGTTGCAATGTCACGCGGTACAAGGTTTCCATATGCAGGATATTTTTCTTCGAGGAAGTACCAAGGCTCTCCATCCTTGTAGGTCCATACCCGTCCACCTTCACCACGCGCAGACTCACTCATCAATCTCAGCTTATCATCACCAGGTATAGCTGTCGGATGAATTTGGATAAATTCACCATTTGCATATTTCGCCCCTTGCTGATAAAGCGTACTTGCAGCAGACCCGGTATTTATCATGGAGTTGGTAGATTTACCAAAGATTATCCCAGGCCCTCCGGTGGCCATAATCACGGCATCGGAACGGAACGATTTGATTTCATGGGTTTTAATATCCTGACCCACAATTCCTCTTCCTCTACCATCTTCATCAAGGACAGCACCGAGAAATTCCCAGCCTTCATATTTCGTTACAAGGCCTTCCACTTCAAAACGACGAACCTGTTCATCCAAAGCATATAATAACTGCTGCCCTGTAGTAGCCCCGGCATATGCTGTCCGGTGGTGCTGGGTTCCGCCGAAGCGGCGGAAATCCAACAAGCCTTCAGGCGTACGGTTGAACATAACCCCCATACGATCCAACATATGTATAATGCTCGGCGCGGCATCCGTCATTGCTTTCACCGGCGGCTGATTGGCCAAAAAGTCTCCACCGTAAACGGTATCATCAAGGTGGATAGAAGGTGAATCGCCTTCCCCTTTAGTATTGACAGCTCCATTAATACCGCCTTGGGCACACACAGAGTGAGATCGTTTTACGGGTACAATGGAGAATAGATCAACATTAACCCCTGCTTCAGCTGCTTTTATGGTTGCCATTAATCCGGCGAGGCCCCCGCCGACAACAGCGACTTTGCGATTACTCATTTTGGTAACTCACTCCCTAATTTCTTTATCTTTACACTCCGTACGCGAACGTGATCAATGATCTGATTCCAATATAGCTTACTCCCAAGAACACAAGAATTGTTGCATATGTAGCAATCTGTTGCGATTTAGGTGACTGCGTGAATCCCCATGTTACCAGGAAGCTCCATAGACCATTGGCAAAATGGAATACGGCTGATATTACACCAATCACATAGAACCAGAACATGAACGGATTCGCCAGGATGCCTTCCATCAAGCTATAGTCCAAGTCCGCATTTCCAAGCCCGATCTGTACGCGGGTCTCAAAAACGTGCCATGCAATGAATACCAGCGTAATAACACCCGTATAGCGCTGCAGTTTGAACATCCAGTTGCGGAAGTAGCCATACTTGCTTACATTGTTCCGTGCTGTAAATACAATGTAAACCCCTAAAATGGCATGAAATAAAATCGGAATGTAAATAACTACAATTTCCAGCAACAGTCTGAATGGCAGGTCATGCATAAAACCCGCTGCCGCATTAAAACTCTCCTCCCCATATACAGCAAAATGGTTTACAACCAAATGCTGCAGCAGAAAGATACCGATCGGGACTACCCCCAGCAGAGAGTGCAGCCTCCTATAACCAAACTCACGATGTTCTGCCATGATTCTCCCCCCTTAGTTTAACCTGATAGTTTTTGGTTGCGATTACATAGACAATACCACCGAAAATAGACAATTATCACTTTTTTTGGTTTATTGTCTAATAATGCAAAATTAATAACATGTTTATTGTACTTCTATCTTTATAAAGCGTCAAGAAAAGCCGGTTTAGATTTTGAGATTAAGAGAAAGAATTTCAGACGGATAAAATGGGCACTTGCTTAATGTGATATTTATATAGATAATATAGAATAGAAATAAATAGAATACTTGCTTGAGATACATTTGATACCGTTTAACCAGGAAAGGATGTCCCCATTGATACAAAAACAGGAATTAATTCAGCTGTCCCAGTTGGAAGAACTCCACACCACTGGAGCAGGTTATGATATATTGCGTTATATAGGCTTGCCGGAAATATTAGGTGCCGAATCCCATACACTTCTTTACTTTATGGGAAGAAACCTCGCAAGGAAATTTCAGATTGAACAACTGGAAGATATTTATTACCTGTTCGAAAAATTTGGGTGGGGAAAATTAGAGCTGGTTAAAGAGAAAAAAAGAGAAATGACATTCCACCTGCTGGCCGACGCTGTAGTTCGCCGGCTTAGTTCCACCTCCTTCCAGGCAGAGTTTCGTATGGAAGCAGGTTTTCTTGCTGAAGCCTTACATCAACTCAAGGACACGGAATGTGAATGCATAGAAGAAATCAATAAAAAAATTCATCAAGTGGAGTTTTCAGTCGTCTCCGCTAAATAGCAAAAGCAGCAATTCTCTTAATGAATTGCTGCTTTCGCTTACTCCTCTTCCTTGCTATTTAAATGGGCCAATATATCTTCCGCAGTATTACGGGGAACACCGAGTTTAGTAAGATCTGCCAACTTCGCCTTTTTTATCTCTGTAACAGACTTGAAGTGAGTGAGCAGCAGTCTCCTTCTTTTTTCACCTACACCTGGTATCTTATCCAACTCGGACTGAAAAGCACTTTTCCCTCTCAATTGGCGGTGAAAGCTTATCGCAAACCTATGGACCTCGTCCTGAATCCGCTGCACCAGATAAAATTCTTGAGACTGTCTGGATAACGGAACTACTTCAGGAGGAAAACCGTAGAGAAGTTCACTTGTTTTATGCTTATCATCCTTCGCTAACCCACACAATGGAATATCCAGCCCCAGTTCGTTTTCCAACACATCAAGGGCGGCCCCCATCTGTCCTTTGCCCCCATCCACCATAATAAGATCGGGTAAGGGGAGATTCTCTTTTAGCACCCTGGTGTAACGCCTTCGGACTACTTCCCGCATGGTTTCGTAATCATCCGGACCTTCTACATGCTTAATCTTATACTTCCGATATTCCTTTTTACTCGGCTTGCCATCTTCAAATACAACCATTGCTGACACCGGGTCCGTTCCCTGGATATTGGAGTTGTCAAATGCTTCAATCCTATGAGGCATTTCGATATTGAGCAATTCTCCCAACCGCTCCACCGCCAAAATTGTTCTCTCCTCATCCCTTTCAATAAGGGAAAACTTCTCCTCCAAGGCAATCTTCGCATTCTTCCCGGCAAGTTCAACCAGCTCTTTTTTTCGGCCACGGTACGGGGTGTGGACATTGACTTCCAGCAAACCTTTTAGCATTTCTACATCCGATCCGATTGGCAAAAGTATTTCCTTCGGTTTTGGATGGTGCTGGTGAAGATAGAAACGGCCAATAAAACTTATAAAGGTTTCTTGAGGTTCATCAAAAAATGGAAACACAGATACATCTCGTTCTATTAATTTTCCTTGTCTGACAAAGAAGGTCTGTATGCACATCCATCCTTTATCATAACTGTAATTGAATATGTCCCTATCCATTCGATCATTAATAGTCATTTTCTGTTTTTCCATGACAGCCTCAATATGCTGGATTTGGTCACGTAATTCCATGGCCCTTTCGAAATTCAACTGTTCACTGGCTTCCTGCATTTTACTGCTCAAGTCCTGCTTAATTTCTTTATATCCTCCCTGAAGAAAGGATGTTATATTCTGCACAATAAGGCGATAATCCTCCCGCCCAGGGGGGGTCTCACTGCAAGCCAGGCACTGGCCCATGTGATAATAAAGGCATGGGCGACCAGGTGGATTTTTACACTTCCTTAATGGATACAGCCGATCCAGCAGCTTTTTCGTCTCCCTAGCTGCAATCACATTTGGATAGGGTCCGAAATACCTTCCCTTATCCTTCTTTACTTTCCGGGTAATAAGCAGTCGGGGATGCCGTTCCGCGGTTATTTTTATATACGGATACGATTTATCATCCTTAAGCATGACATTATATTTAGGGTCGTATTTTTTTATCAGATTCATCTCCAGAATCAAAGCTTCCATTTCTGAAGAAGTGACCACATATTCGAAGTTTTCAATTTCTTGGACAAGCCGTTGTGTTTTGCGGTCATTTGCTCCTGTGAAGTATGAACGAACCCTGTTTCGCAGCAGCTTGGATTTCCCCACATAGATTACCGTCCCATGTTTATCTTTCATTAAATAGCAGCCCGGTTCAGCTGGAAGGACCGCCAGTTTTTCTTTGATTGTCTGATTCATTGCATCCTTCATTCCTTAAAATTAAAAAGTTTCCCATGAAAGTTAATCCCTTGTTACAACTGTAACAAGGGATTAACGATGGGTTCCTTATTCAATTATACTATCTTTAAGCATGTTTGTTAATCAAATCAACGAGTGCTTCTTTTGGCTGAAAGCCGATTACCTGGTCAACTACTTCTCCGTCTTTGAACAATAGAAGTGTCGGGATGCTCATTACACCATATTTTCCAGCTGTTTCTTGATTTTCATCGACATCCAGCTTAACGATCTGGACCTTATCATCCATTTCACCATCGATTTCTTCCAAAACAGGTGCAATCATTTTACAAGGTCCGCACCATGGTGCCCAAAAATCTGCGAGAACTAAACCCTCTGCAGTTTCTTTTGAGAAATTTTGATCCGTTACATTTACAATAGCCATATATTTTCCTCCTTAAATTTTAATCAATTCTTTGGTTGAGTATACCACCGTTAGTATTTACTTGCGAATACTTTGCTTATACCTGAGACAAATAGGCATCAACACAAATGCAGTGGTATAGATAATCTTCCCTGTAAGTTGAATGTAGAAACTAAGCCAACCGGGATATACATGGAGGAATGTGTATGGATACCGGAGTCTGTTCAGCAGGCTTCTTTGATTATTTCATCTTCCTGATTTCTTCTGTCAACTTGGGAACTACTTCAAATAAATCGCCGACAATCCCATAATCTGCCACATTGAAAATGTTTGCTTCCGGATCTTTGTTGATTGCGACAATGACTTTGGAGTTGGACATACCGGCCAAATGCTGAATTGCACCGGAGATGCCTACAGCAATGTATAGATCTGGTGTTACCACTTTTCCGGTCTGGCCGATTTGCAAGGCATAATCACAGTACTCAGCATCACAAGCACCACGAGATGCACCAACAGCCCCGCCCAATTCTTCTGCCAACTCGTATAGAGGTTTGAAACCTTCGTCGCTTTTTACCCCGCGCCCACCTGCAATAACTACGTTCGCCTCGGAAAGATCTACTCCCTCTGTTGCTTTTCGTATTACATCTTTGATTACTGTTCGGATATCTGTGATATCCACTTCCTTGGAGATGACCTTCCCTTCACGCGATTCATCCTTCTCCAGCGGAGCTATGTTGTTCGGCCGGATGGTAACAAAGGTCAAACCATCGGTAATAACTTTTTTCTCAAAAGCCTTCCCGGAATAAATCGGTCTGGTAAATGTGATATTATCATCATCCGCTCCAATATCGACCGCATCTGAAACAAGCCCAGTCCCGAGCTTTGCTGCCAGCTTCGGAGTGAGATCCTTCCCAATGGAAGTATGACCCATAACTATGCCATCCGGTGATTCGTCCTGTATAACTGCAAGGACCGCCTGGCCATATCCCTCGGACGTATAGTTTTCCAGTTTTTCATGCGCTACAGTCACGGCACGGTCTGCCCCGTAACGGATGATCTCCTCTCCCTGTACCTGAAGATCTCCATTCCCGCAGATAATGCCGACCACCTCGGCATCCGCATCAATCTTTTTGGCGGCAGCCACCGCTTCAAATGTAACGTTTCTTAACTCCCCTTCTCTGCTTTCTCCGATAACGACAATTTTGCTCATGGCTATTCCCCTTTCTGTATGGAAGCATCACAATGCTTTTTTTTCATCTTTCAGCAGGCTTACCAGCTCTTTCACTTGATCATCGATTTCCCCTTCCAAAATCCTTCCAGCCTCTTTTTCCGGTGGAAGGGAGATATCAATGGTTTTTGTCTTTGGTTCCATTTCATCTTCATCGAGATCAAGGTCGTCAATATCCAACTCTTCAAGCGGTTTCTTTTTCGCCTTCATGATACCTGGCAATGAAGGGTAGCGTGGTTCATTTAAGCCCTGCTGACAAGTAACAAGTAATGGCAGGGATGTTTCAACCACCTCTACATCTCCTTCCACATCTTTTTCGATGGTTACTGACTCTCCGTCTATCTTCAGACCGGTAATAGTCGTGACGTAAGGAATGCCTAACGCTTCAGCAACCCTCGGTCCCACTTGGCCGCTCGCTTCATCGATAGCTACGTTGCCGGCAAGAATGAGATCCGCTTCCTTATCTTCCAAATACGCCTCAAGGATTTTAGAGGTGGTAAACTGGTCTCCATCATCCTCTTCTGTATTAATCAATACGGCTTTATCCGCACCCATAGCCAGCGCAGTACGCAGCTGTTTTTCAGAATCCTCATCACCTACCGTGATGACAGTTACTTCTCCTCCATGTTCATCCCTTTGAGTGATTGCTTCCTCTACTGCATATTCGTCATAGGGATTAATGATGAATTCTGCTCCATCCTCTTCAATTTGGCCATTGGAAACATTAATTTTCTCCTCTGTATCGAAGGTTTTCTTAAGTAATACATAGATATTCATTTTTATTCCTCCTACTATTTATCCTGGAAGTTTGGTTTTCGCTTCTCAAGGAAAGCCTGGACTCCTTCCTTTGCATCCTCCGTACCGAAAACGCTTGCAAAACTTTCCGCTTCTGCTCTTACTCCGGCATTAAATTGGTCTATATATGAATATGGAAGCAGTTTCATGATTTCGTTTATTGAAATCCTGCTCTTAGCGGCAATCGCTTCCGCCAGCTTAGCAGTTTCTCTTAATAATGCTCCTTCAGAGACAACCCTGTTCACTAATCCTATCTCCAAAGCATCTTCTGCCATAACCGGATTTCCGGTAAGAATCATTTCATAGGCCTTAGCACTGCCCACATACCTAGGCAGACGCTGAGTGCCGGCAAATCCGGGAATAATTCCGAGAGTCAACTCAGGGAGCCCAAGTTTGGCCTTCTCGGCTGCTATTCTCATATGGCAAGCCATCGCAAGCTCTAGGCCGCCCCCCAATGCTGCACCATGGATAGCTGCAATTACAGGTATTGGAAAGTTCTCAATCCTGTCAAAGAGTTTCTGACCCTTTTCAGCCAGCGACCGATAGTCGGAAGCATCTTTTAAAGCCGTAAACTCCTTGATATCCGCCCCCGCAGAAAAGAATTTCCCTTCTCCCTTTATGACGATTGCTTTTACGGTTTCCTCCTGCTCCACTTTATCCAGCTTTTCAGCTAATGAATCGATCAGCTTGGTGGATAAAGCATTGGCAGGAGGGCTTTGAATCGTTAAGTATGCAACCTGATTACTAGACTCATAGAGTATAGTTGCCAATGAAACTTCCCCTCCCTATCAAAATTTTCAAACTAATGGATCTATCTACTATGATACAGAAAGTCCTTTTGTTAATAAAGCATGAACATCCGGTGCTTGTGCCACCAAATTATACTTCTGGTCTTTCATCACCCAGTTTGTCACAACTTCATCAAGTGTGCCGAACACCATCTGACGTACAAGCCGCACATTTAAATCCCGTGGAAAGACGCCCTCCTGCATTCCTTCTTCGATTACCTGATCAATCACCTTCAGATAGGGATGCAGCACTTTATTGATCTGAAGACGCAGTTCAGCTTTCGATTGTCTCAATTCGAGCTGGGTTACAATTGCCAAATATCGATCTTCCGACAGCTGCCGAAAATGCATATCAATCAAAGCCAACAGCTTATCACTCGCGTTCCCCTTCTTCTCTATACTTTCTGTGATCCTATTAATAAATTGACCCATTTTCTCCGTAAATACGGATATCAGGACGTCTTCTTTGTTTTTGAAATAAAGATAGATGGTACCATCGGCGACACCAGCCTTTTTGGCTATTTTGGAGACTTGGGACGCGTGATAGCCATTTTCTGCTATGACCTGAACAGCCGCTTCAATAATTTGGTTGTACTTCGGTTTATTATTTTTCATCATTGAGCCCCTATCATCTTTGCAGTTAAATGAATGAACAGTCATTCATATACCAATGATACCCTCAGCAGGCATCGCTGTCAATAACCGGCTTGTCCGCTTCCCTGGTATGCTTGGCTGACGCCAAGCATTTCAGACTCAACTCATAGGATACCTTCTATTTTAGAGTTGTTTATCTTTCCTTTCTTCCTCCACCAGTTGCCTTCTGAGTATCTTCCCCACTGCTGTTTTAGGCAATTCCTTACGAAACTCGAATAACTTGGGAACTTTAAAGGCTGCTAGTCGTTCCCTGCAAAACTGATTCAGGTCTTCCTCATTAAGCGAATATCCATATTTCGGGACAATGTAAGCTTTTACCGTTTCTCCGCGATATGGGTCGGGAACCCCTGCCACTACAGCCTCCTGCACTCCTTCGTGCTCATATAGAACCTCTTCGACTTCCCGAGGATAGACGTTATAGCCGCTGGCAATAATCATATCTTTCTTACGGTCCACCACATAAAAGAATCCTTCGTCATCCATATAACCAAGATCCCCTGTATGGAACCAGCCATCTTTCAGCACACTTTCCGTTTCTTCCGGCCTGTTCCAGTACCCTTTCATTACTTGCGGTCCCTTTACGACAATCTCTCCCACCTCTCCCGGAGAGGCTTCTTCGCCTGTATCCATACTGATGATTTTAGCATCGGTATCAGGCCAGGGAACTCCAATACTTCCATTTACCCGACGATGCCACACAAAATTGGAATGGGTGACCGGAGAAGTTTCCGTTAAACCGTAACCTTCGACAAGCCGGCCGCCTGTCACTTCCTCAAACTTTTCCTGGATTTCACCCGGCAGAGGAGCCGAACCGCTAATACACGCTTCAATGGAGGATAAATCATACTTTCTCAAGTCCGGATGGTTTAAAAGACCAATATACATTGTAGGAGCACCTGGAAATAAAGTGGGCTTTTGTTTATGAATAGTCTGCAAGACCTTCGCGGGATCAAAATTAGGGAGTAAAACCATTTGTGACCCCTGCATGATAGACATATTCATTACGGTAGTCATTCCATACACGTGGAAGAATGGAAGCACTCCGAGAATAATATCATTTTCTTTTTTTGTGTTATACATCCACGCCTGGCACATTTGTACATTAACAACCAGGTTATAATGAGTTAGCATTACACCTTTTGGGTAACCGGTTGTTCCACCGGTATATTGAAGGAGTGCGAGATCTTCTACCGGATCCACCTCAACCTCGGCATATTCTTCACCGGCCGTCTCCATCATTGTCTTCCATACGTGCGTTTCCTCCGTCTGTTCCACCTTGACAACCATTTTATATTGCCTCTTTTGAATAAAAGGATAGATAAGGCTTTTCGGAAAAGGCAGGAAATCCTTGATTCCTGTAACGATCGTATGTTTGAGGCTTGTTTTATCTCTAATATTCATAACCCTGGGAAGAAGTATATCCAAACAAACAATGAACATAGCTTCAGAGTCTTTCACCTGATACTCGAGCTCACGTTCTTTATATAGCGGGTTGGTCTGGACAACTACTCCGCCTGCCAGTAAAGCAGCATAGTAGCTGATTACCGCTTGTGGACAGTTGGGAAGCATAATGGCGACTTTATCTCCCTTAGACAATCCCAGACTCTGCAAATAGTTGGCCATCTTCTTCACCTGGGAATGAAGCTCCTTATAGGTCAGTTCATTCCCCATAAAGGTAAGCGCTTTCTTTTCTGGCCATCGTTCGGCGGTTTTACATAAGAAGGAATATAAAGGCTTTTTATCATAAGAGATATTGGTCGGGATTTCTTTCGGATAGTGGCTTTGCCACTTTTTTACCTTTTCCATGGATCCTCCCCCTTTTTATATACTATACTTATTATACCGATTAATTTCTATTTTTTGAATCTTAAAAGCAAAATTCTTCCGCTAAAGAAAGAGACTGCCCATGATGAGCAGTCCAGCTTATAACATATAAAAAACTCCAACCACAATAAATACTATTGCCACAGCAATGCATACTTTCGCTAATGTTTCCACCTACTACTCCCCTTATATGATACTCGCCCCAATGACAAATGAAAGACCAACCGATATGGCCATGGAAATCAGGCCTACTGCATTATTTCCTTGGCCGATTTCGTCATCGACTTTCATGGCTGGGGTAAGAAATTCAAATATCAGATACCCCAATAACAGAAGCGCAAAGCCGAAAATCCCCCAACCGATCGTTTGGAGCAACGTATCATTCTGTTCAATCGAATATCGGAAAATATTGGCGATGCCAAAAATTTTACCACCTGTCGCCATCGCCACAGCTGTATTGCCTCGTTTGATTTCAGCCCAATTACGGTAGGTAGTTGCCAGTTCAAAAACAGCAAGGAAAACCAAGGTGCACAAAATGACAATGCTATATCTCGCTGTTGCAATTACCATGATATTTTCCCAAAAACTGTTCATGAACCCACTTCCTTCCACTGGATGGCCTATTACCTGAATTCCAAAACTGTAACTCCGCTGCCGCCTTCTCCGGCACCTCCAGAACGGGAAGATGCTATACTTCTATGTTTTTTAGCGAACTCCTGTACTCCTTTTCGTAAAGCCCCGGTTCCCTTACCATGGATAATCGAGACTTGTGAGTACCCAGCAAGCAATGCATCATCCACATATTTTTCCAACTGCCTTAGGGCATCTTCATACCGCTCTCCCCTTAAATCCAGTTCCGTTTTTACATGAGGGTTGGACCCACGGACCATCGCCATCGGTTTCTCAGTACTTTGCTTTTGCTTACCGAGCGGCTGAAGATCATTTCTGTCAACCTTTACTTTCATAATTCCGACTTGAACAAGATATTCCCGCTCACTTACCTTTTCAAGTACACTGCCATTTTGATTGACGGTCAACAGTTTAATTTCATCTCCCGGTTTCAGCTCCTTATCAGAGGCTTTGCGGCTTTTTGTCTTATTCTCCTGCTTCTTTGAAAGGTTCGGCTTTGCTTCCTCTAGCATTTTCCTTGCTTCAATCCACTCATGCTCTTTCATCTGTGAGTCCGTCTTCATCGATTTAATTTCATCGACGATCAATTGAGCTTCTTCCCTAGCCTTCTCCAATGCCTTGGCAGCTTTTTCTTCCGCCTTTTTATAGAGCGCTTCTTTCTGATTGTCAAACTGCTGCCATTTTTGTTCAAGTTCTTCCCTCAGCTTCTCACTTTCCTCTAAGAGACGCTGAGCCTCCTCGTAATCCTTCTCTGCCTCATGTTGTGCTTTTTCCAGCGAAGCAATCATATTTTCCACACTGGTTGATTCTACTCCTATATGGCTTTTTGCCTGATCGATAACAGAGGAGTCCAAGCCGAGACGCTTGGATATATCGAAAGCATTGCTTCGGCCTGGAACCCCGATCAGCAGCCTATACGTCGGCTGAAGGGTCTCCACATTGAATTCGACGGAGGCATTAATTACCTTCTCCCGGTTATAGCCATATGCTTTTAGTTCGGGATAATGTGTCGTTGCAATTACTCGTGCCCCCCTGCCAATGACTTCATCCAGAATGGACATGGCCAGAGCTGCTCCTTCCTGCGGGTCAGTACCTGCACCAAGCTCATCAAAAAGCACAAGGGAACGATCATCCACTTCTTTTAGAATATCCACGATGTTCGTCATATGGGAAGAGAATGTACTTAAACTTTGCTCTATCGACTGCTCATCCCCGATGTCCGCAAACACCTGGTCAAACACAGACATTTCACATCCGTCCAAAGCAGGGACCTGAAGACCGGACTGGGCCATCAGCGTACATAGCCCTACCATCTTTAATGTCACTGTTTTACCGCCAGTATTAGGCCCTGTAATGACGATGGTAGTGTAGGACTCACCGATTGCCACATCATTGGCCACTACTTCCTCTGACGGAATAAGCGGGTGCCTCGCTTGCTCCATCCGTATGACGCCACGGTCATTCATTAATGGCTTTGCTGCTTTCATCTCCTGTGCAAGCTTTCCTCTGGCAAAAATGAAATCAATTTGGGCCAGGACCTTCACATTTTCCTCAAGATAGCCTTCCTGACCAGCAATTTGTTCTGACAGATCCCTTAATATCCTCTCGATTTCCCGACTTTCCTGTACCCTTGATTCCTGCAGCTGATTATTCAACTCCACTACTGCTGCAGGTTCCATGAATAATGTTTGGCCAGATGATGACTGATCATGGACAATTCCGCCAATGGAGCCGCGGTACTCCTGCTTGACAGGCAGTACATAGCGATCATTCCGGATAGTGATTATTGCATCGGACAGCATATTGCTGTTCTGCTTTGTATAGCTGTCAAGCCTGTCGCGCACTCTGCTCTCGTAAGTCCTTATAGATGACCGAATGCCCCGCAGCTTTTGTGATGCGCTGTCCATCACATGTCCGTGGTCGTCCAAACAGCTTTTTATTTGTCTCTCCAGTTCCCTTAAAGGGGTAATGCGTTGTGCCAGATCGACAAGAATTGGGTATTCCTCTTCCAAAGCTTCAATGAATTCTTTGGCCTGTCTGCCCCCATAAATCGTATTTGCCACATTCAAGCATTCCTCGGGGGATAGCACCCCGCCGATGATACTTCTTTTAAGGCTTTCCCGGATATCATAGATACCGCCTAATGGAATGGATTGATTTGCGCGCAGAATCCGGACCGCCTCATCCGTCTCCTCCTGTAAGAGGGAAACTTCTTCCATCTTTACCGAGGGCTTCAATTTATTGGCAAGATCCTTCCCAATTGAAGTGGCTGCTTGACGATCAAGCCGTTCAATTATTTTTTTGTATTCCAATATCCGGAGAATTCGTTCATTCATGCTTCCATACTCCTTTAATAAAAGTGCTGCCTATTATTTATTCCTTGAGAAAAATTCCTTCAGTTGTTGTGGAGACCATGTGTTCAATACAGTTTCCTTTTGAATCCAGCCTCTCCTAGCCGCGCCAACGCCATATTTCATATGCTCGAGCATATGGTAATCATGCGCATCAGTGTTGACGGCGAGCTTGATTCCAATTTCTTGGGCTTTCCGTGCCCAATCCGATGCAAGATCTAATCTATTGGGATTGGCGTTTATTTCCAATGCTGTATCAGTCTCTTCCGCTTTTTCCAAAAGCTCCTCCATATTGACCCTATAACCTTTTCTGCGGCCGATCAGCCTTCCTGTAGGGTGAGCAATCAAAGAAACATAAGGGTTTTCCATTGCATTAAACAGTCTACGCATGATTTTCTCCTCCGGCTGACTGAAGCTTGAATGGATTGCAGCGATTACGAAGTCCATTTCCCTCAGGAAATCATCTGAAAAATCAAGTGTACCGTCAGGGAGTATATCCATCTCAACTCCTGCATAAATCTCGATGTCCTGATACTTCTCATTCAACTTGGAAATTTCCTCCCTCTGTCTTCTGAGCCTATCCTCATTAAGCCCATTAGCCACTCGAAGATACTTGGAGTGATCCGTAACAGCCATAAATGCGTATCCTTTATGTCGTGCTTGGTTGACCATTTCTTCCAAGGACTGCGCTCCATCGCTCCAGGTAGTATGCATATGGAGATCGCCTTGGATGTCTGATAGTTCCAAGAGCGGGATCTTTTTTTCAAAAGCCTCCACTTCACCCGTGTTTTCCCGGACCTCCGGTGGTATATAAGTAAGGCCGAAATGACGGAAAAATTCCTTTTCTGTTGAAAACGTTAGGAGTTCTTCTGTCTCTTCTATCTCAATTCCATATTCGTTTATTTTTTCACCGCGTGACTTTGCCAGCTGCCTCATTGCCACATTATGATCCTTAGAACCGGTAAAATGGTGCAAGGTGGTTGCAAATTCTTCTCTTGTCACCAACCGGAAATCCACATTGATATCATATACATCATCAATCGTAACAGATATTTTGGTAGCACCTTTGGCAATTATTTCCTTGATGTTCTCCATTTCCAATAACTTGTCCCGTACCTTTTCCGGTTGACTCGTCGCAATGATGTAATCAATGTCCTTGATGGTTTCCCTCATTCTTCTAATACTGCCTGCTCTTGAAAAATCATCTGCCTCCTCGATACCTTTAAGATAGGCTTCAATTTTTTCCGCCACGGGCAGCATGATGGCAATCGGCAGGCGATCCGGTCGTTTGCCCGCCTCATCAATAGCAGCAAGAATCTTCTCGGCAGTTTTCTTGCCGAAACCAGCCAGACTTTCCACCTGGCCGGACATGCATGCTTCTTTCAGCGAGTCGGCATCTGTTACACCTAACTCCTGATATAGCTTCGCCAGCTTCTTTCCACCCAGTCCAGGCAGGTCAAGAAGAGGTACCAGTCCAGGCGGTATTTCTTCCTGCAATGCTTCCAATGTTTCGGAACGCCCGGTATTGACATACTCTTCAATCACCGCTGCCGTCCCCTTTCCGATGCCTTTGATTTTCGTAAAATCGTCCATATCAGACAATGACCTATCATCCTGTTCCAGTGCCTGGGCCGCTTTTCTATATGCAGATATTTTAAAAGGATTTTCTCCTTTCAATTCCAGATAAATTGCTACTTTTTCCAGCAGCTTTATAACATCCTTCTTATTGACTGTCATTCTTTCAATCACCCGCTTTTCTATTAATAAAAGAGACTGATCCGGCCAGCTCATACCTATTGTATATGACATACAAAACGTATTCCCCGAATTGCCCGATCAGTCTTGCCTAGGTTCCAATATACCGGCAACATGCGCAAACCAAAGTTCCGTAATTTTTTCCGAAAAATATGGCGTATGTTCTAGAATAAACAAAGCGATGGCCGATCCGTTTATCCATGATTGAATTTCTGCCACTGGTGTAAGTGCCAGAATATAAAGAACTATAAAAAGAAGCAGGTAAATTTCCACAAATCCAAGCACCGAGCCAAGCAGTTTATTCACCGACCTGAGAATAGGGATGGATGCAACAAAATCAAGCATGGATGCAATAATCTGCAGAATCATCTTAACTGCGAAGAAGATTATCGCAAATGCCACGGCATTATAAAAGCCGCTTTCCAATGGGAGCTCCTGAAGAAACTCAGCCCACGCATGCTCATCACCCAGGTCAGGGTACGGTACCCATAATGCTAACCGGGTTCCAAATTCATCGTAATACATGACTGCTACAATAAAAGCTATAATGAATCCAACTAAGTGAAACAACTGCAGGATGAAACCCCTTTTTAATCCCATTAAAAAGCCGAATACAAGTAATAAAATTAATATGAAGTCAAACATAATATCTATTTCCTCTTTCTTTGGTGGTCCTCCTGGTTCCTGATTGAGCCCAGAAGCTTTGCATAATCCTCTTTCAGTTTCAAATAATCATTCATGGTATTGACAGCAGTGAGGACAGCGAGTTTGGTTGTGTCAAGGTGATGGTTCGACTGATGGATCTCATCCATCTTCTGATCAACCAGACTAGCAACTAGGCGTACATGGCTTGCCGGCTCCTCACCTACGATTGTATACTTTTTATTATGTATTTCTACCGTAATTCGTTCTCTTTCTTTCCGGGCCACGATGTTACCCTCCTGCCTGAGAAAAATTATTCACTTTATCTTAACATGAAGTGATAGAATTAGGAAATAAAACTGAATTAACGGTTTCCATTCGGGATCGATAATAAAACTAGGACGGAGGACTACCAATGCCACAAAATGTACAGAAACTGCCATTGGACACAATAAAAGAAATGAAGGTCCATTATGCGGACAGTCTACAATCTTCTCCACAGGGAGCACTGTTCCGTGCAAAGACACCTAACGCAGTGATAACGGCCTATAAATCAGGAAAGGTTCTTTATCAAGGAAAATCGCCGGATACGGAAATGAAAAAATGGGCAGGCAAGTCAATAGAAAAGCCGGTTTCCGCTGCAAAAAAGAGTTCTGACGGCCAATCACCCTTCTCTCCCCCTGTCAGCTTGTTTTCAAGCAATCATATCGGCACAGATGAGGCGGGCACCGGCGACTATTTTGGACCGATTACGGTGGCAGCAGTATATGTGGAAGACCATCAGATTGAGGAACTGAAACAGTTGGGCATCAGGGACTCTAAAGATCTTACAGATCCAATAATCCGTAGACTATCCAAAAAAGTAATCGCTATGGGCCTGCCCTACTCGCTATTGGTCCTTCATAACAATAAATATAACAGGCTGCAGAACAAAGGATGGTCCCAGGGCAAAATGAAGGCGATGCTCCATCAGCACACCATTAACAACCTCACAAAAAAAATCGGTCAGAAACCGCTGGACGGTATACTGATCGACCAATTCTGTGAGCCAGGCATTTTTAAGAGACACATATCATCCGAAGGAGAAAGATTGCATAATCAGACCTACTTCATGACAAAGGCGGAGAGTTACTCCATCGCTGTTGCGGCAGCCTCCATCATTGCACGGACCAGTTTCCTGAATGAAATGGATAAGCTTTCCGATAAACTGGGTACTGTCCTCCCAAAAGGGGCATCCAAAAAAGTGGACCAGACCATTGCAAAAATTATCCGGGAAAAAGGATCCGAGGCGTTGAATTCCTGTGCAAAGACTCATTTTGCCAACACACGTAAAGCGAATAATTACTTATAGTATAAAAGAAAGGTATGGCTCACTAAACTGCCCTTTATCCTAGGGTGCATTTTAGCCAAGCCATACCTTTTTTATTTATGAACGCACATATGCACCAAACTGATTGTTTACTGCTTCGACAATAGCCTGGTATGATTCTTCTACTTCCTCATCCTTCAGTGTCTTCTCTGGATGCTGGTACAGAAGACTGTATGCAATCGATTTTTTACCTTCTGGGACATTGTCTCCTTGATAAACGTCAAAAATCTGGACTTGCGTAACCAATGGATCCCCTGTTTCTACGATGGTTTTTCTTACGTCCCCGGCAAGCACATCCTCATCCAAGATAAATGCAATATCCCGGGAAACCGAAGGGTATTTTGGAATCGGCTGATAAGAGGACTGATTTTCACGGGAAGCGAACACTTCTTCCATATTAATCTCAAATACATATGTTTCCTTCAGATCCATCTCTTTCTGCAGCGCTGGGTGAACCTGTCCCAGGAAGCCAATGGCCTTATTGCCAATCATTACTGATGCTGTCCTGCCCGGGTGCATTTCCGGAAGCTTGGACTGCTTGAACTCGATAGGCACTTGCAGATGATCAAATAACCCTTCCAATATGCCTTTAATTACAAAGAAATCCACTTCTTTTTTCTCTTGTTGCCATGGATGTTCCAGCCAATTACCTGTTATAGCTCCAGCCAATCGAGCTTGCTCATACGGCTGTTGAGTCAGCTGCTCTTCCTGACTGAGAAAGACCTTGCCAAACTCGTAATAGGCCAGATCCGATTGATTTCTTGCCAGATTATAGGCCACTGTCCCAAGTAATTCTGGTAACAGACTTAATCGAAGATATCTATGGTCCTCGCTCATTGGCATAGCCAATTGTACAGGAACTGGATTTTGCTCTGCTACGTCAGGGCTTAAGAGCCTTTTGATATTTGAACTGCTAGTTAATGAATAGGTAACTGTTTCGGAGAGTCCGGCGCCCTCCAGATATTTCTTCATCTGCCTTATCAAATATTGTCTTTCTGTCAGGGAACCAGCACTTGATTCTCCAGCCGGCAGCGTATATGGCAAGTTATCATACCCATAGATGCGGGCGACTTCCTCTAGCATATCTTCAAAGATGGTAATATCCTGTCGGCGTGTAGGAATACGGACAGTAAATGAATCGCCATCTAAGTCGAATTCAAACTTGAGCTTATTCAAAATCTGACCGATTTCGTCTGTTGAAATGGCAGTGCCCAGACGATGATTAATATCTTCTGTAGCCATGGAAACCACTTTTTCGTCCCGGTTCAAATGGTCGACTTCAACAGCTTCAGCGAGCACATTTCCTCCAGCATACTGCTGAAGAAGCTGACAAGCTCTCCTTCCCGCCTCTTTTACCCGGCTAGGATCAATTCCTTTTTCAAATCGGGTGCTTGATTCACTTCTCAACCCGGTCTCTTTCACCGTATTTCGGACTGAGGAAGGATTGAAATAAGCTGCTTCAAGCAACACGGTGGTAGTCTGGTCTGTCACTTCCGTACTTGCACCGCCCATAACACCTGCCAAGGCAATCGGATCGCTGCCATCGGTGATAACTAGATTCTTCTCCGACAACGTTCTTTCCTCATCATCCAACGTAACAAGCTTCTCTCCTGCTTCTGCGCAGCGGACCTTCACTTTTCCTGTGCCGAGTTTATCATAATCAAAAGCATGTAACGGCTGACCATACTCCAATAAAACATAATTCGTGATGTCTACTACATTATTGATCGGGCGAATCCCCGCTGCCATCAGATAATTGCTCATCCATAATGGAGACGGACCGACTTCAATGTCCTTTATTAGGAAGGCTCCGTAATATGGATTCAATTCCGTATCCTCTACTTCTACGGAAACATAATCATTTACGTCTTCTTTTGTTTCTTCCACATGGATTTCAGGGAGCCTAACATCTTTATCGAGAATTGCCGCAACTTCATAGGCAACCCCAATCATATTCAGGGCATCTGCACGGTTTGGAGTCAGATCGAATTCCAGAACCGCATCATTTAGGTTCAATAGATCTTCTACGCTTTCCCCCACAGTTACATCCTCAGGAAAAACGAAGATTCCATCAGCCGAATCCTTCGGCACATATTTTTCTTCAATCCCGAGCTCTGACAGTGAACAGATCATCCCGTTAGACTCCACACCACGGAGCTTGACCTTTTTTATTTTAAAATTGCCTGGTAATACTGCTCCCGGCTTGGCTACTGCCACCTTCTGCCCCTGGGCAATATTTGGTGCGCCACATATAATCTGCAGCTTCTCTGAGTCACCTGTATCCACCTGGCAAAGGCTGAGTTTATCTGCATTCGGGTGTTGCTCGCAGGACTCTACATAACCAACAACAACATCCGTACTTTTTTCCGCTATGTACTCGATCCCGTCCACTTCGATTCCCGACTTCGTTATTTTTTCTGCTATTTCTTCTGTGCTGATTTCCCCTAGATCCACATATTTTTTCAACCAATTTATTGATACTAACAATGCCGTTACCTCCCTACGCTTTATGGTACTGCTTCAAGAAACGCTTATCATTCAAATAGAACTGCCGGATATCATTGATACCGTATTTGAGCATGGCAATACGTTCAGGTCCCATGCCGAATGCAAAGCCGCTGTATTTTTCAGGGTCATAACCAGCCATCTCCAGCACATTTGGATGGACCATGCCGCCCCCTAAAATTTCAATCCACCCTGTTTGCTTACATACCGAACAACCTTCTCCATTACAGACCTTACAGGAAATGTCCATTTCAACAGAGGGTTCCGTGAAAGGGAAGAAGCTTGGTCTTAATCTGATCTCCCTGTCAGCGCCGAACATCTTCTTGGCAAATTTGTCTAAAATTCCTTTCAGATCACTCATACGGACGTCTGTATCTACATACAAGCCCTCAATTTGCGTGAATTGATGAGAATGGGTGGCATCATCCGTATCACGGCGGTAAACTTTCCCGGGACAGATCATTTTGACCGGTTTATTCTGTTCGTTCGCCTTCATGGTTCGCGCCTGGACCGGTGATGTATGGGTGCGCATCAGCAATTCATTCGTAATATAAAAGGTATCCTGCATATCCCTGGCCGGGTGGTTTTTCGGCAGGTTTAACGCTTCGAAATTGAAATAATCCGTTTCAACTTCAGGTCCTTCCCTTACTTCAAATCCCATGCCAATAAATAGATCTTCAATTTCTTCTACAATGCTCGTCAGAAGATGCGCCCCGCCATCAGGAACTGGCCGGCCCGGCAATGAAATATCAATGGCCTCCGCTTCCAGCTGTTCTTCCATTTCTTCCTTTTCGAGTTTTTCATCCTTCTCATCCAGTGCAGCAGTAATTGTCTCCCGAACACGGTTGGCAATTTCCCCAACCACCGGACGCTCTTCCTTAGATAGTTTCCCCATGCCTCTCAGTACACTGGTCAATGAACCTTTCTTGCCAAGATATGCTACTTTTATATCCTGCAGTTGCTTTCTTTCATCCGCCTCCGCAATCTTGTCCAGCGCCTCTGCCTGGATGGATTCCAATTGTTCCTTCATAATAAATAAAAAGCCTCCTTTAATCTTTCTTGAAATGCAAAAAGCCCCATCCCTGAAAAAGGGACGAGGCTGTCGATTCGCGGTACCACCCTTGTTGGCACATAGAACGTGCCCAACTCTTCTTTGATAACGGATTAACTATCCGGACAACCTTTACTTGCTGTTGCAAGGTCCAAGTGTCTGCTCCAGAGTGAAAGGATCCACATTCAATACGATGGAAATGCTCTCAGTCCCGGGCATTTCCTCCCTTTATCGCTGCTGAACTGCGACCCAGCTCTTTCAACGCCTATATATACTAAAGTTATTATAATGAAATTGCGGCCTTCATGCAACATTAACTTCTCAAATGATACATTAATATGCCGGCAGCTACACTGACATTAAGGGATTCTGCCTGCCCATAGATAGGAATATGAACGGTCTGGTCTGCCAGCTGAAGCAGCTCGTCACCTACTCCTGCCCCTTCGTTCCCCAAAATAATCGCTGTTTTCTTTCGAACCTGCACCTCTTTGAAATCCACAGCATTCTCCAACCCAGTGGCAAGTACTTGAAAACCTTCCCCCTGGAGATGAGGCAGGAGTTCACGAAGGTCTGCATGTACTACAGGCACATGAAATACTGATCCCTGTGTCGACCGGAGAACCTTATCATTAAATAAATCGACAGTCCCCTTCCCAAGCACTATTGTATCCACTCCCGCCGCATCGGCAGTACGGATAATAGTGCCAAGGTTCCCCGGGTCCTGAATCGAATCAATGAGCAAAAGAAAATTTCCTTGCCATTGATCACCTGGCATCATCTGTACCACTGCTGCTATCCCCTGGGGTGATTCCGTTTGAGATAGGTACTGAAAAACATCTGTACTGACGGATTCCACCGTAAATTCCCGCACCCAATCCGGCACCTCTGTTCCGTCGGCGACAATGACCTCTTTAACCGGCCACCGGCTTTTCCATGCCTCTTCCACCAGATGATGTCCTTCCACCAGGAAAGTCTCCGAACTTGTCCGCCCTTTTCTTCTATGAAGCTTTCGCCATTCTTTCACTTTTTCGTTTTTTGTTGAAGTAATCATATTTTTTCCTTCCTATCCATTCAATCTCCTATCATCATACATATATCTGTAATAAAAGGTCAAACTATCTATAGGTCCTGCATAAGGTTTTGATACTGTCTGCAGTCGGCGGAGCAGGATGATTTATATAAAGGTGGTGGAACATATGGATCTAAATCTGCGTAAAGCTATTTTGTCCAATATATCGACCAATAATCAGGAACAACTGGAAGCAACCATTAAAGATGCTGTCAATGGTGAAGAAAAAATGCTCCCAGGTCTTGGCGTTCTGTTTGAACTGATTTGGAATCATTCCGATCAGCAAGAACAGCAGGAAATGGTCGATGCCCTGGAAGAGGGAGTTAAACAAGCTTCAGGCGGAAATCAATAAATTTAGCAAGAGGCGGATGCAATAAGCATCTGTCTTTTTTATGCCCGCGAATTTTCCCCTAATTTATAGGCGAGAACTAATCGGGTTGTGTTTAAAAATATATTGCTTATTTCCTTTTCCCCCCGTAAAATAAAGATATATTCTACAAGGAGACGATCATTTGGATGCAAATTAGAGACTTGCAAATGTTTACGCCGGCCAGCCAATCAATGAGGATGACATCAGCTAGGAGGGAAACTGCCGGAATGCCCGGAGGATTGGGTATGAATTTCCATCAGCTGCTTCAAGAAAAAATAAACCGGGCTATTCTGATGACCCTTACCCAGCAGGATACAATTCCAGGCGGCACAGCTTACCATACAGCTCCCCCTGAGAGCCTGAAAAGCACAACAGTAAAGCCCGAGTCTATAGGAAATTCAACTACAAACCAAATTGATTCCTATGTCAAAGAAGCTGCCGCGAAGTATGGCATTAGTGAAAAATTGATCCACTCTGTCATCAAGACCGAATCGAATTATAATATAAAGGCAAGAAGCGGAGCAGGAGCCGAGGGCCTTATGCAGTTGATGCCAGCTACTGCCCGAGGGCTCGGAGTTGCTGATTCTTTCAACCCGAGACAGAACATAGATGGCGGTGCAAAGTATTTAAGCCAAATGCTGAACCGGTATAATGGAAACTTGAAGCTGGCGCTCGCAGCATATAATGCCGGGCCGGGCAATGTGGATAAATATCAGGGAATCCCTCCCTTTAAAGAAACAAAAAACTATGTCAGTAAAGTAATGAACACCTATTCAACATAAAAAGCTTTCTCCCCGCGTATGGGAGAAAGCTTTTTATTCCATTATGCCAGCGTAACCTTTTTCACTGTGTCTGTGTCGAGCTTTTTAATTGTTTCGACAATCAACTTTACGGCATTTTCAAAATCATCCCGATGCAAGATAGCTGCATGGGAGTGTATATAGCGGGTGGCGATTGTAATGGACAAAGACGGAACACCGTTGGCTGTCAGGTGGATTGATCCTGAATCTGTCCCGCCGCCAGACAAAGATGCATACTGGTAAGGAATATCCAGTTCATCTGCTGTCCCAGTAACAAGCTCCCTCACACCTTTGTGGGAAACCATGGATGCATCATATAAAATAATCTGCGGGCCTTCTCCGAGTTTACTGTCGGCTTCCTTATCGGAAATTCCAGGGGTATCCCCGGCAATCCCTACATCCACACCAAATCCAATATCCGGCTGAATGGCATGTGCCGCTGTCTTGGCTCCTCGAAGGCCGATCTCTTCTTGGATTGTCCCAACACCATAAACAACGTTAGGATGGTCGACATCCTTCAGCTGTTTAAGCACTTCTATAGCAATTGCACACCCAATTCGATTATCCCAAGCTTTAGCAAGCAGCATTTTTTCATTTTTCAATGGTGTGAATTCAAAATAAGGAACAACGGAATTACCTGGTTTTACACCGAACTCTTCAACTTCTTCCCGGCTTGAAGCGCCTATATCAATAAACATATCTTTTATCTGATACGGCTTTTTACGTGCTTCCGCTGAAAGAATATGTGGTGGCTTCGAACCAATTACTCCGGTGACGTCGCCTTTTTCCCCCATAATAGTGACACGCTGTGCCAGCATCACTTGGTTCCACCAACCACCCACTGTTTGGAAGTAAATAAACCCTTTTTCATCAATACGGGTAACCATAAACCCAATTTCATCTAGATGACCGGCCACCATAATTTTCGGGCCGTCCTTGTCGCCGGACTTTTTTGCGATAAGGCTTCCCAGATTATCTGTATACACTTCATCAGCATGTGGCTCTATGTACCTTTTCATCACTTCACGAGGTTCTTTTTCATTACCGGGTATACCTTTTGCATCTGTTAAATCTTTCAGCATTGTCAGCGTTTCATCCAGTTTTGCCATCATCATTTCCTCCTTTTTTGGTTGCCCTTACATTATACATCCTTTTATGGGAGAAAAAAATATTAGTACCCTTCCTCCTGCCGGACATAATTCACTTCATTCTTTTTGATGTAGGCCTGCTGTACTTCTTCCTCCTTGAACCCTAGAACAGATCCCAGTTGCAGGTAACTAGCAAATAATTGTTCATATTCCTCCTGGGCAGGATGTTGATGAAAGGAAGTACATGCTTGGAAGACCTTGTTAAACTGTGCGGTTTCCGAACGGTCCGGATTTTTTACTTCTCTACTACTGTATTGGTACCCTTTTTCCAATCCAAGGGAAAGTATAAAATGAATACCATCTACATACTCTTCCAGAATTCGGTAGTGATTATTCCTGGGCTTCTTGCTCCAAAATTTGAAACAGCGTGTTTCATTGGCAAGCTCTCCAACTTCCACCATCAGTGCGAGACACTTTTCCTCGAAAACTTCCCTTCCACCGAGACTTTGGTTGTTCTCTATATATTTATCCAAATCTTTTTGCATTTGATAAAGACAATCCCATTCCAATTTACTTTGCCTCATTTCTTTTTTTATAATTGTATCATGAGGCTAATAAATATGTGAAACCAAGCGTTGTATAAGTTCGTATATAAAGAAGAACCAATTGACAGGGAGACCGATAAATATGCTAGTTGTACTATTTCGACTGCTGATTATTATTGCATTAGCAATGATTATCTACACAATGGTCCAATATCTTCAAAACCCTCAAAGAAAACTTCGTATTGCTCAGGAAAAAAAGAAATTTTACTTTGTGGATGATCCTGATAACAGTAAAAAGAACATTCATTTTGCCTACAAGGGATGTTTGTTTGACGGGGAAAAATACTTGGGGACTGCCGGGGAAACATTTGAGGTTGTCAATATTCATATAAGTGTAAGAGAGCCTTTACATCTTAAAGGAGTGACAAGGGACGATTTATATTTTTTGGAAAAAGAAATCCTCCTGCGTTACCCGTATGCCAAAATAGAATGGAAGCATCCGATCAGTGAGCTGCTTTTAACGGACTTGGATTAAAAATTCAATGGACCCATCTGCCCGGCGGTGGGCAGATGGGTCCATCCATGCTATTCAAGAATTATGTGCTCACTTGGAAAAATTCCTGCCATTTTATGATGATTTCCTTCCTTCTCAGTAAATACAGACATGGAAGCAAGGCTGCCAGCAAAGGAATGATATGAAGGGGCGTAAGTTCTGAAAGCCACTGTCCGATGGAAGTATAGACAAAAGCCAACGGAATATTGGATAACAAAGATAATTTCGTGTAATCTTTAAACCCGCCGGAGATTTCTATTAAACACAGAGACAATAAGTGAAAATGGATAAATGGCACCAACCGCAGCAATGTTATCTGAGGTGTGGTCAATTCTGCATGTTTACCTATCAGTTTCCGCTTTATGTGCAAAAGCTTATGAAACGTGGAAGGCATCCATTTTATAATGTGGTAGAAAAGAATACTCGATAGAGTAATGCCGATCAGCGAATAGACGGTACCTGCTACTGCACCAAACAATACCCCGCCGGAGATGCATATAAAAACAACGGGAAGAAAAAATAATGGCCGCAATAGATGAAAACTGATGAACAGCAACGGAGCCAAAAGCCCCCCATTCTCGATGAAAGCCATTACGTAGTTCCCTAAAGTTTCCATTGTCCACCTCCTTCCTACATCTACTGGTGCATCTCCTTGTACATCTATATGACATGAGACGAGCCTTTATGACAAGGAATAATAAAGATATACAGCCACCATAAAATGGAGGATAATCACTAGCGGAATGCCTATCATAAAGGATTGATGCCTAGTTTTATGCCGGTAGGTTTTCATACCGATATAGCACCCCACTGCTCCTCCCAGCAAACTGAGAAGCCAGAAAGTCCGTTCGGAGATGCGGTAAGCGCGTTTAACTGCTTTCCGTTTATCTATACCCATCAATACAAATGTCAGGACGTTCACCGTGGCCAAGTAGAGTAATATAAACGTGTCCATGCTTTCCCCCCTCCTTAAAAGCCTTTTTAACAAAAAAACGGGGCCATATCCTAGAAGGATCTGGCCCCGTTCCTATCATCTTATTTCAAGGCAGTTTTTGCTTTATCTGCCAGTTGGCTGAATGCCTGCTCATCATTGATGGCAAGATCAGAAAGCATTTTACGGTTAATGTCGATGCCCGCTAATTTCAAGCCATGCATCAGCTTGCTGTAAGAAATATCGTGATTGCGTGCTGCCGCATTGATACGTGTAATCCACAATTTACGAAAATCACGTTTTTTCTGTCTGCGGTCACGATATGCATACTGACCGGATTTCATTACCTGCTGTTTCGCTGTTTTAAACAGCGTTCTTTTCGAACCATAATAACCTTTTGCTAACTTTAATACGCGTTTACGACGTCTGCGCGTAACTGTTCCACCTTTTACACGTGGCATAATAATTCCCTCCTAGAACATATAAAAATCAAATTTTCTTTTAAACGGACTTTCCTTATTTATAAGGAAGTAATGTCTTGATGCGCTTGAAATCTCCAGAAGAAACTATTGCACTCTTACGCAATTTACGCTTCTGTTTCTGGGACTTATGGGCGAACATATGGCTGGTATACGCATGGGAGCGTTTCAGTTTACCAGAACCAGTTTTTTGGAATCGTTTTTGAGAACCTTTATGGGTTTTCATTTTAGGCATGTTAATTTCCTCCCTATCTTGTTTCCTGCATCATATGAGAAGCTATTTTTTCTCATTGAGTGGTGCGACCATCATAAACATATTACGGCCTTCCATTTTAGGTTTGGTTTCCACCGTACCTACATCTTTGATTTCTTCTGCAAAGCGGTTCAACACATCCCTGCCGAGATCCTTATGGGTGATTGCCCGGCCACGGAAGCGTACTGCCGCTTTTACCTTGTCGCCTTTTTCCAGGAATTTTCTGGCGTTCTTCAATTTTGTCTCAAAATCATGATCGCCGATTCCAGGAGTGAAACGGACTTCTTTCACATTGATGACTTTCTGCTTCTTGCGTGCTTCTTTTTCTTTCTTCTGCTGTTCAAAACGGTATTTCCCGTAATCCATGATACGGCATACCGGCGGTTTAGCATTTGGAGCTACAAGCACAAGGTCCAAATTCCTTTTCTGGGCTATCTCCAATGCTTCATTACGTGATTTGACTCCAAGCTGATCACCATTTGAATCGATGAGTCGTACTTCCCTTGCACGGATTTTCTCATTTACATTCATATCTTTGCTAATAGCCAGCCACCTCCAAATAGTTTAAAAATATTTCTGATCTATCATCGACAAGCATATTTCAGCAATAAAAAATGCGGGCACAACTGCACCCACATGTCTCCAACATTTAGTAAAATAGATTTGGGACCAGTCAACTGCCATCAGGCGCCGATCAGGTGAGAAGCGGGTGCTTCTACTTGTCTTCAGATCATTAAGTTTTTCTCAACCAATAAAGCATAACATCTTGTTTATCCTTTGTCAACATAATTGGACAAAGCCTCGGAACCTTTGATTCATCGTGATTATACCATAGGCATAAAAGAATGAAAAGAGCAAGCATACAAACATCCCTGTATGCTTGCCTTCCTTTTATATCTTTAATCTTTTGCTATTTATTTCATCTTGGATCAACTCAACGAAACTATCGAAGCTGAGTGTTTCCGACTTTTTCTCGCCATAACGTCTCACATTGACAGAATCTGTCTCAATTTCATTATCTCCCAGTACCAATGCAAACGGAACTTTCTGTGTCTGCGCTTCCCGGATTTTATAGCCGATTTTCTCATCCCGTTCATCTACATCCACCCGTATCCCTTCTTGCCTCAGCTTATCTTCCACCTTTTTGGCATAGTCCAAATGTGCTTTTGGAGCCACCGGGATGACTTTTACTTGAACTGGGGCGAGCCATGTAGGGAAGGCGCCTTTATACTCTTCAATCAGGAACGCTACAAACCGCTCCATAGTTGAAACGACACCTCTATGGATAACTACGGGACGGTGCTCTTTTCCATCTTCACCGATATAGGTAAGGTCAAAACGTTCCGGCAGATGGAAGTCCAATTGGACAGTGGACAAGGTCTCATCCTTGCCTAGCGCCGTCTTCACCTGAACATCGAGTTTAGGGCCATAAAATGCCGCTTCTCCTTCCGCTTCGACATAGTCCAGGTTCATATCTTCCATGGTTTCTTTCAGCATTGCCTGTGCCTTATTCCACATTTCGTCATTATCAACATACTTCTCTTTATCTTCCGGATCCCTATAGGATAAACGGAAGTAATAATTATCAATGCCAAAGTCTTCGTATACTTTCTGAACCAGTTCGACCACTCGGATAAATTCATCTTTCAATTGATCTGGGCGGGCAAATATGTGGGCATCATTCAATGTCATGGCTCTTACCCGCTGCAGCCCTGCCAATGCTCCAGACATCTCATGGCGGTGCATGGTACCGAGTTCAGCAATTCTAACCGGCAGATTACGGTAGCTATACAACTGATTTTTGTATACCATCATATGGTGCGGGCAATTCATTGGGCGCAGAACTAGATCTTCATTATCCATTTCCATCGGAGGGAACATATCATCCTGGTAATGGTCCCAGTGGCCGCTGGTTTTATACAGGTCTACACTTCCCAATACTGGTGTATACACATGGTCATACCCCAGACGCTCCTCTAAATCAACGATGTAGCGCTCGATATTGCGACGGATAGTCGCACCTTTTGGCAGCCAAAGTGGCAGTCCCTGTCCCACTTTTTGGTTAACTGTGAAGATATCCAGCTCTTTTCCAAGCTTCCGGTGATCCCTTTCTTTTCTTTCTTCAAGGATGCGAAGGTGTTCCTCCAATTGATTCTGTTTAGGGAAAGCCGTACCATATATTCTTTGTAACTGTTTATTGTTACTGTCTCCTCGCCAATAGGCACCAGAGATGGAAAGCAGCTTGAATGCCTTGATTTTATTAGTGGAAGGGACATGCACTCCTCTGCAGAGATCAAAAAACTCACCCTGCCGATAGATGGTTACCTGTTCTCCTTCCGGTATGTCATCAATTAGCTCGAGTTTTAGTGGATCCTCTTTAAACATTTCCTTCGCTTCATCCCTGGTCACTTCTTCCCGGTTGATTTCCAGGCTTTCATCAACAATACGTTTCATTTCTTTTTCGATGCGCGGAAGATCTTCCGGAATGATTTTCTTCTCCATATCGAGATCATAATAAAATCCTTCTTCAATGACCGGACCTACACCAAAGTTGACCTCTCCATATAAACGCTTGATTGCTTGTGCCATTAAATGTGCTGTTGAATGGCGCATAATCTCAATGCCTTCTTGGTCCTTATTGGTGATGATCGCAATTTCTCCTCCATGATGGAGTGGACGTCTCAAATCCAGCAGTTCATTATCCAGCTTAATGGCAAGCGCTTGTTTTTTTAATCCGGATGAAATATCTGCAGCTATGTCTTCCCCTGTTATACCGGCTGAAAATTGTTTGATCGCTCCATCGGGAAACACCATCGAAATTTGATTCTCTGTCATGATTATCGCTCCTTTTCCTGTAATAATAAATCCTGACGACATTATTTTCTGGCTCAAAACAAAAAACGTTCGTCCCTCTGCATCACGCAAAGGGACGAACGTTGGTCACGTCGTGGTTCCACCCTGATTCCCATCGGTATATACCGATGGCTTCATTGATCTTTAACGCAGATATACGCTGTTACTTACTATGTTTTCCATAACAGGGCTCCAAGGCGGTGACCATTTGGGCGTATAGCGGAAGCTTACAGCCTTTGACTTCCTTCTCTTTCTATCTGCATCAAATGATCTTGTCCTTTTCTTCACCGGGATAGTATGATTAATATATTGTGTATTATAGCCGTCTCCATCAATAAAATCAAGGTTTCTTTTTTAATTGCTGTGGAAATGGGAAAAAATCAACTGGTTCGAATTCCACTTTCTCCTGAAAAACATTTATTACCGTGAGTGTTTTTGGTTCAGAAGGATCTTCTCCATATATTTTTATTTTCTTCGGCGCCATAGCAACCAACGGAGAAAGATTCCATTCTTCCATATTCAGCCCAACGAGGAATAGAGGTTCCTTCTGCATGATATTACGGAGCTCCATCCTGGATAATCTCTTACCGTTTTCCTTGAAAAAGGAAAACGTTTCACCTTGAAGAACGTGAATCAGTTCCATTCCGGACTCCTTTCTGGTGACATACTTGCGAAGGCTCTCTACAAATTCCTGGTGTTCTTCTTCCCGTTTAAATTCATCAATAGCCAGGCCCACATATTGGATAAGATGCCCTCGGAAAGAATTTATACGGAACTTGACAAGCGAGTCAAAGTGAATAGATCGGGCATCTTGGATATGAGTCAGAAAGATGGACAGCAGCAACTGCCTAAGATCTATATCCGCTCGTAAAAACTGGCAATCTTCATCCTCACCGGCTACCAGCCATACAGTTAAGTCCAGTATCCGCTCGATTTCTTCTGCATTCGTAAAGTAAAAAACCTCTTCAATAATAGTTCTGATACTTTGATTCAAACGGTGGGCAATAAACACTTCAACCATAGCGTGAGCAATTGCCTCATTCAATTCATGGGCAGGCAGCTGCTCTTCAAATTGCAGATGATTCCCCCAATCTTTATGTGTTTTCCAAAAAAGCTCGATTTTCTTGTTATAATTGAACAACTGTTCACAAAAACAAATCACTTCTTTATCTGCTTCAAAATATACATTAAGCAACGAACATCACCCTCACCCAACACCAAACTGTTACATTATATGGACAAGGGGAGAAAAACATGTATAATCCTTGAAAAACTCAGCAGAATTTAGAGGCCAACGGAAAAATGGCAGGAGAGGAATAATTCCTCTCCTGCCATTTTACTATTCTCGCCGATTATCTCCTTCAATATTTACTGGGGTGCTCACCTGCTTGATCCGTTCAATTATCCTGCCCGCTTTGACAGTCTCAACTCCTGAACGTGTCGAAGCCAGTTGCCCTTCAAGCTGGGCAAGGCTATAGTTGGAAGTGAAAAACATCGGCAGTCTTTCCATCATCCGATACTGCAAGATGGAACCAAGGATTTCATCCCGGAACCAAGCAGACTGCATCTCTGCTCCAATGTCATCGAGCATCAAGACATCCGCCTTCTTGAAGTAATCAATTTTTTCATTGATGGAATCATCTTTAAAGGACCCTTTGATTTCCCGGACAAATTCAGGCATATAAATGATCATCGAAGAAATATTGTATTCACGCAGCTTATTGGCAATTGCTCCAAGAAAATAGGTTTTACCAACCCCGAACGGGCCGTGGAAATACAGGCCCTTTTGAGGGAGAGAACCGTCAGCTTTACCAAGGAAATTAAGCAGTTCTAGAACCGCCTGATTACGCTGCCTGTCTGAATGGTCAATGTCCTCTATTCTCGCCTGAAGAATTTCTTTCGGCATATAAAGACTTTGTATCAACTTTTGCTGCTGCTGTTCCTTTTCATGCAGCAACCGGCTGTGGCACTTTTCATAGGACAGCCGTATCTCACCGTTTTCAATCTGCAGGATTGGAGAATACCCCTGCAGCATATTTTGGCACTGTTCGAAAGATGAGCAGGAACTGCATTGTTTTGACTGGGTCTTATACTCATACAACTTAATCAAGTTTCTATCAATTTCCCTTTGCGTGAGCTGGGGATGTAGAGAGAGAAATTCCTTGATTTCCGGATCATTTACGACTTCTTCCTTTATCTTTATATAGTTTTCTTGGAAGTTTTTGTTTTCCTGCATCCACTTCTTTAGTGAGGACTGCATTGGTTTCATTTTTATCATCCTTGAGAAACGTTATTATTTTTTACTGGATATCTGACGTAGTAGGGCTTCAATTTTTTCCTGTTCTTCCCCACTATTATCCTTTTCCTGATTTGGTTCAGCTGCCCGCTGTTTGTTATGTCTATTTTTAAACCATTCCGGCACAATTTCCTCCTGTACTGGTTTTCTGCTATTCCTTCGTTTAGTTTTGGATTTTTCATACTTCTCTTTTTCTTTCTTAGCAAAAGCCATCGCCTCTTTGGCTGATTTTAAATTGGCCCTGGACCAGTGGCTCGCAATTTTCTCTAAGTAGGCTTTAGAAAGTTTCATATTGGTCTGCAGCAATACATAGTGGATGAGAACATTCATTACAGGAGAGGGAAGCCCCTGACTTGTCATGATGTCACGTATGACCTTTAAGTCTTGCTCTGAAGCATGGTTCCCGCTTGATAAATCCTCCAACAGCTGTTTTGGCGAGATGGTTTCAAGATGACGAACCAATTGCTCTTCCTTAGTGAGAGGTTTATCTTGCTGAACATCTTCCGTGCGTTTATTGACTTTTGTTTCCAGGTGAATAGCAGTACTATGATTTTTCGACTTGAATAAGTCATGGCATGCTGCTTTGAACTCTTCCGCATTCAGCGTATTTTCTTCATTCAGCGACCATAATACCGCTTTATCTACCTCATGGGCAGCCAGGTCATACAGCTGCATCATTTGGTTGATCAGCTTTCGTGTCTCTCCCGTCAAAACGTTCGTGACAGGGATCATCCGTTGCTTAAGCATGTCTTCCATCCAACTGAAATCAGCCTCCTCTTTCCTGTCTGCAGAAAAAGGGGTCGGCTCAGGTGCATGCACATATTCCCTGGAAGGGGTAAACGTCTGAAAAACTTGATCGAATGCTGCTGTGACATTCTCGCCGCGTTCAGCGGATGGCTTTTCATGATAATGATTTTTCAGCAGATTAAACTTATCTTTGCCGATATGATGGTACAGAAGCTGGGTCAGCATAGCATCTTTAAAGAAATCAACCGGAGAGAACGGACTGTGCAGTTGATACGTATAAATATTATGGGGTTCTGCACTTTTTTTATAAGTCTTCATTAGACCTATGCCTTCCAGCTTTCTTCGGGCCTGATATATTTCATCAAGCGGCAGATTCATATAGTTCATCAAAGTATGGTGCGTCTGCGGATCCGTTTGGTGCTGCAAATCTACCTCGTTCAGAAGCGTCTGATACAGCATGGTTGCCTGGATTCCGATGAGCGGCTGATATAAATGGGTTAACGACTTCACATAATCTGCAGGCAGGTTTTGCTTCAACTCTACATGATAACCTTCTACTGGCAGAATTTTTCCGATAAGATTCATCCTAATAACCCTTTCCTCGCCTCTTTAGTTGCTGTTATTATTTTTATCTTTGTCCGTTTGAATAAGGTCCTTCAGTTCATCCAGAAAGACGGTTATGTCCTTGAACTGCCGGTAAACGGATGCAAACCGGACATATGCTACCTCGTCCACTTCGGATAGGCGTTCCATTACCATTTCGCCAACTTCTTTACTGTCCACTTCGGAACCACCGTTATTACGCAGAGCCTTTTCGACTTCCAGTGCAATTTCCTCTATTTTCTCCAGAGGCACTGGTCGTTTTTCGCATGCCTTAATCAGGCCGCGTACAAGTTTTTCTCTGCTGAACTCCTGTCTGGTTCCATCTTTTTTCACCACAATAAGCGGCACCGCTTCGATGCGCTCAAAGGTAGTAAAGCGAAAACCGCACTGTTCACATTCCCTGCGCCTGCGGATGGACTGCCCTTCCTCAATCGGCCGGGAATCAAGGACCCTGGTATTTTTGTTATGGCAATTGGAACACCTCATCATCTTCAACCCCATTCCTTCTACTGCCGTCTGTCCTTTTCCGGAATTATCGGCAGTTCTTTGCTTATCTTTTCATACAAATCTATAATTAATTTCGTGCTATATCCAAAATCAAAAGGGAGCAGGGACTCTGTAGTAACAGAAAAGTCAACCGCCGTCCGGTTCGGCCGTACCATAATCACCGTGGCTACGATAAATGCCTTCTTTCCTTGAACATGGTGGACACTTATCTCGCCGTGTTCCTTTGAAATAGAATGGATTTCATATTCCTGGGAGCTGGCCAGCAGACTTTTCAATGTTTCCATGCCTCTGTCCTTTGTCGTCTTAAAATATATAGTCCTTAATGACGGGTCCCAGTGATGATCCCTGGTTTCGGCATGATTATTCAAATATTTATTTACTATATTCCTAAACGACATTTCCTGCACCCCGCCGACACACTATTTAAACATATATTAATCAATTTTAACACGTTTTGATAAAATCCTCTAGAACAAATGAGGATTGGGGAAGGGAAGGAAAAAGGGACAAAACGACTGGTTTGCGGCATAGAGTTTGGACTTATCCAGGGGATTATAGGAGAAATTTCCTCATAGGAGGGGGAAGTGTCGTAAAGTCAGCCTCTAATCGGCCTTCCATCATCTATACCTTATCTGATGTTGGCTTTTTGCGGGGAGGGAAACAGCAGCTCTCCTGAAACCTGATAATAGGCATAGGTGTGCAGTCAGGGAACAGTCATACACCTTGGCATTCCTAGGCGGCAGAACACCAAGTAAGGCATACTTCCCCCATTCAGGAAGTATGCCTTCTTATAATACTATGAAATTTTTACCTGCTGCTGATGGATGAAATTCCCAACATGTTTAGTTAGATCAACCACTCTATGGGAATAACCCCATTCATTATCATACCAAGCAAGCACTTTCACCTTATTATCCTCTAGAACCATGGTAGAAAGGCCATCGATGACCGCAGAATACTCAGATGTTGTGTAATCTATGGAAACCAATGGTTCTTCACTATAATTGATGATACCGTAGAGTTCATTATTAGCAGATTGTCGGAATGCTTCATTTACTTCTTGTGCAGTTACTTGTTTCTCTACATCCACAACCAAATCTACAAGGGAAACATTCGGGGTCGGCACCCGGAGAGCCATCCCATGCAGTTTGCCATGCAGGTGTGGCAGCACTTCCCCTAGCGCTTTTGCTGCTCCAGTGGAAGTAGGAATAATTGACTGTGTACACCCACGTGCCCTGCGCAGATCCTTGTGGGGATTATCAATATTCTTCTGATCGTTGGTAAACGCATGTACTGTGGTCATCAAGCCGTTAATGATACCAAACCGGTCATCCAGTACCTTAGCAACCGGTGCCAGACAGTTCGTGGTACAGGAGGCATTCGAAATGATATTTTCTTTTTCCGGCTGGTAAGTATCCTCGTTGACCCCCATCACGATCGTGTTATCTACCTGTTTTCCAGGAGCAGTGATGACTACCTTTTTAGCACCTGCCTTCAGGTGAAGTCCTGCAGTTTCTTTTGTTTTGAACTTTCCAGTAGCCTCGATGACTACGTCTATGTCCATTTCTTTCCACGGCAGCTTTTCCGGATCTCTGGAATTAACCAGTTCTACAAAATGGCCGTTAACTTCCAACCCGTTTTCCACCGCTTCCACGCTACCGTTAAAAATACCATGATTGCTGTCATATTTAATCAAATGTGCAAGTGTTTCCGCTGGATAACTGGCATTTACTGCGACAATATCCAGTTCCCTTTCCATTACAGCTTGACGGAAAACCATCCGGCCAATCCGACCTAATCCATTAATAGCAACTCTCGTCTTATTCATAGCGGACCTCCATTGTCATTCATATTAATTTATAAGTTATACTAATTTGTTGTTTTTCATAATTAGTATAACATATTAGTTGATTGAATGTGAAAGAAATTAGCGGTATTTTTTAAAATATTATGTTAGAATGCTAATCCTATATGCGACACAATCAATAAATCGAAAAAAGGCCGAAGCAATTCTGCTTCGGCACATTCCAATTATGTTATATTCAATTGTTCAAGCAGGCGCTTCACCTGTCTACAGGTGTCTGCTTTCGAACCATTATTATTGATGACATAGTCAGCCCGGTCTGCTTTTTCTTTCACAGGCATCTGTGCTGCAATCCGCTGGGAAGCTTCTTCTTCCGTAAAACCATTCCGCTCCTTCAGCCTCTGCTTCTGAACTTCTTCATCTGCATAAACTACTACTATCGCATCTGCCATATGGGAAAGGTTACTTTCAAATAACAGTGGAATATCCAGCACAATACATGGAGCCCCGGACTCTAAATAAGACCTTTTCTGCTCCAACATTCTCTCTCTTACAGCCGGATGCACAATGGCATTTAACTTTTTGCGCTTATTATCATCGGTGAAAACCAAGGCGCCAAGTTTCTGCCTGTCCAAGCTGTGATCTTCTTGAAACACCTCTGAGCCAAATGCTTCTTTGATCTTATTGTATGCAGGCTCTCCGGGTTCCACCACTTCTCTGGCAATGATATCGGCATCTATCACGGGTATGTCCAATTCCTTTAACATCTTGGATACCGTACTCTTGCCAGTGGCAATGCTCCCTGTCAACCCGATCGTAAGCGTCATGATATCCTCCCCTCTATTCCTTCTGGCAAGACGGACAGATATGGGTGCCCCGTCCGCCGACCTTCAATTTAATGACTGCATTACCACATTTTTTGCATGGTTCATTTTCTTGACCATAGACGAACAGTTCTTGCTGGAACATCCCCATCTCACCTTGGGAGTTAACATAGGATCGGATGGTAGTGCCGCCCTGTTCTACAGCCTCCTCCAGAGTCAATATTGCCTGTTTCCTGATTTTTTGCACTTCCTTTTTGGTCAGCTTATTGGATTTTTTCAAAGGATGGACCCCGGCACGGAATAATGTCTCATCGACGTAAATATTTCCCAAACCAGCTACAATCGTCTGATCCAGCAAGACGGATTTGACTATACGCTCCGTCTTTTTAAATTTCTGATAGAGGTATTCCAAGGTAAACGCCGGATCAAATGGGTCTGGCCCCAATTGATTTAAGGGTTTATCACTCATTTCCTCACCTTTCACATAAATATGCATGGTTCCGAACTTGCGAACGTCATTATAGCGCAGCTCTTTTCCATCCGTAAAAGTGAATAAAACATGAGTGTGCTTTTTCACCGACTCAATCGCCTGATGGACACTATATTTCCCTTCCATTCGCAAATGCGAGATTAGCACATAATCATCCAGCTGAAACAACAGAAATTTTCCCCGACGTGATATATCGACAATACTCTGCCCTCTCAGCAGCTGCTTGAACTCTTCCACATCATCGGGCTTTTTGATGATATTCGGCCAGTAAACTTTCACATCATCTATTGTCTTATTTAACACAAATTGTTTGAGTGTCTTTCTTACTGTCTCTACTTCCGGTAATTCAGGCATCGTTCATATTCTCCTTACTTCGCATCAAACCAGCTGGTTCCGTACGCATAATCCACTTTTAAAGGTACACTCAGGTCTACTGTATGTTCCATAACTTCTGGAACAATATCCATCATTTTATTTAATTCTTCTTTCGGGGCTTCCAGGATCAATTCATCATGCACTTGAAGCAACATACGGGCATCTAATTTTTCATCCTTCAACCTTTCATGGAGATCAATCATCGCCTTCTTGATAATGTCAGCAGCACTCCCTTGAATTGGTGTATTCATTGCAGTGCGCTCAGCAAAACTGCGTTTATTGAAATTTCGGCTTGTAATATCTGGTAAATAGCGTCGGCGTTTCATTAAGGTAGTCACAAACCCTTGGTGTTTCGCTTCCTGAACGATCTCATCCATATAAGCTCTTACACCTGGGTAGCTCTCAAAATAACGATCAATGAACTTCTTGGCCTCTTTCCTGGTAATTCCCAAATTCTGGGATAGACCATAGTCGCTGATTCCGTATACAATACCAAAATTCACAGCCTTGGCTTGCCGTCTCATATTAGCGGTGACACTCTCTTTGTCCACATGGAAAACATCCATTGCAGTTTGTGTATGGATATCCACATCTTCCTTAAAAGCATTAATTAATTTCTCATCGCCGGCAATATGCGCCAGAACCCTCAGCTCAATCTGGGAATAGTCAGCTGCGAACATAATCCACTCATCTTTAGCCGGAACAAAAGCTTGCCTGATTTTACGGCCTTCTTCCAGACGAATGGGAATATTCTGCAGGTTGGGTTCAATGGAACTGAGTCTGCCTGTTTGGGTTAAAGCTTGATTGAAGCGCGTGTGAATCTTATGGGTATCTTCATCCACTACTTTCAGGAGTCCCTCTATATAAGTGGACTGGAGTTTCCCAAGCTGTCTGTACAATAGCAGCTTCGGTATAATCTCATGTTCACCTTCCAATTGTTCCAAAACATCCGCAGCCGTTGAATAGCCTGTCTTCGTTTTCTTTATAACAGGAAGGCCAAGCTTCTCAAACAGGATTGGGCCCAGCTGTTTAGGGGAATTCAAATTAAATGGCTCACCGGCCAGTTCATATATTTCTTTTTCCAGCTCTTCCAGGCGCCGTTTTAAATCCTTTCCCATTTCTTCTAACTTAGTAATATCTACTTGAACCCCGAGATGCTCCATTTCCCCCAGTATCAATGCAAGCGGCATTTCCAACTCTCTGTACAATTCATACTGTCCGTTTTTTCTCAGTTCTTCTTCCATTTTATCCTCTAATGCAAAGAGTGCTGCCGTCTTTCTAATTATATGTTCAGCCAATATGGATTCTTCCGGTACCTTCTGTTTTGTCCCTTTGCCGTATACTTCTTCATCATAGAGTACATCTTTCTGGCCCAGACGGTGGCTGATTGCGGGTATATCATGATTGTTTTCAGAAGGATTGAGCAGGTAAGATGCAAGGAGCATATCAAATACAATGCCTTTTATATGGATTCCGTGATTCAAGAGAGTGACTAGTGTTTTCTTTGCATCAAAGACACTCTTTTGATTATTACTCTCCTCTGCCCACTCCCGAAAAACTTTCGATTCCAAGGCAACGTCTACAGGGATGAAATAAGCGCCCTCACTGTTTGCAATACCAAACCCTTCGATAGATCCAGTATGGTAATTCTCTCCGAGCATATCCACAACGATGGACTCTTTTCCGGTAAACATATCCTTGCTCACTTCCCGGACAATCGTTACATCTATTTCTTCCATCTGATGTGTAGACTCTTCGATTGTCTCATCTCCTGCAATTCTATTCAGCAGCGATTGAAACCCCAACTCTTTGAACATCTTGCTCAACCGGTTGGAGTCATATCCTTCAAAAACTAATTCTTCCGGCTTTACAGTAATAGGTGAATCACGCTTAATCGTTACCAGTTCCTTGCTGATAAACGCTTCATCCTTGTATGTAATTAATTTTTCTTTCAGTTTCTTTCCACTGACTTTCTCTATGTGGTCATATACCCCTTCCAAAGTTTCGAACTGCTTCAGCAGCTTAACAGCTGTCTTCTCTCCGACTCCCGGCACACCCGGTATGTTATCCGATTTATCCCCCATCAATGCCTTCAAATCAATGATCTGCTCTGGTGATAACTCCATTTTCTCTCTCATGAATGCAGGAGTGTACCGTTCAACTTCACTGATCCCTTTTTTGGTTAGACTGACTGTTACTCGATCGGACGTCAGTTGGAGTAAGTCTTTATCACCGGAGATGACTGTTACATTCCAATCTTTATCTTCCTCGACAGACGCCAAAGTCCCGATTATATCATCTGCTTCAAATTGTTCCAGCTGATAATGGGGAATAGAGAAAGCATCCAACACTTCTTTCAGGAGGGGGAACTGCTCGGACAATTCCGGTGGAGTCTTCTGTCTGCCGCCTTTATACTCTTTATAGGTCTCATGGCGAAATGTCGTCTTGCCCGCATCAAATGCCACCAAGATATGTGTCGGCTTCTCCTCCTCCAGGATACGAAGCAGCATCGTAGTGAATCCGTATACAGCATTGGTATAGACTCCCTTATCATTGTTCAAAAGGGGCAAAGCGAAAAATGCCCTATATATAATACTATTGCCATCAATCAGCACTAACTTATTTGACATATAACTTCCCTCCGTTCTGATTTCTTTCCTTATTTTATCACTACCTGGCAATAAAATAAAAAATTACGAGCATCCCAAGGGCTAAATGAAAAGACATCTCCCAGCCGTGGAGATGTCTATTTCTTTACTTTTTTTGGAAGGTACACGTGGATGGCTGTACCTTTATTCAATTCACTTTCAATATTGATGATTCCTTCATGGACTTCCACAATATGTTTGACAATAGCAAGGCCCAATCCTGTTCCCCCTGTATTCCTGCTTCTAGCCTTGTCTATACGGTAGAATCGCTCAAATATCCTCGGCAATGACTCTTTGTCAATACCAATCCCTGTGTCTCTTACTTCCATATGGATGTAACCTTCCTCTGAACTTATAGAAAGAGACACCTTCCCTTGCTCCGGAGTATAGTTGAAGGCATTATCCAACAGATTTATAAGTACCTGTTTCACTTTTTTCTCATCTGCCTCGATGTGGAGGCCTTCTTCCATCTCTACTGAAAATTCAAGCTGCTTATCACTAGCCTTATGCCGCATTGCAGGCAGAATATCCTCAACCATGGAATGGAGATCCACATAGGTGATAATCAGCGGAAACCCTTCCTTCTCCAACTTGGATAACCGCAACAAATCATCGATCAACAATTGGAGGCGGTCACTTTCATTATAAATGATCCGCAAAAATTCCTCTCTCACCTGAGGATCATCCGCTCCTCCATCCAAAAGTGTCTCAGCAAATCCTTTTATCGATGTGATCGGTGTTTTTAATTCATGGGAGACATTAGCAACAAAGTCTTTTCGCATTCCTTCCAGTTTTTTCAGTTCCGTAATATCATATAGGACGAGCACCGCTCCTTTAAGCCTATTTCGAGAACTAAAAATAGGAACCCCAAGAACTTCCAGGTAATTCTTATCAAGCCCGTTATAATAACTGAATTCTTCTTTGACGTTTTTCTCATAGAGAAAAGTATCATGGACGGTCTGGTGAATAATTTCATTCTCGATGACTTCATGGTAAAGATATCCATTATAATCCTTCTCATTTTTGCCAAAAATGGTGAGGAATTTACTGTTGACCAAATGGATATAGCCCTTTTCATCGATCAATACCAGGCCACTCTCCGTATTGTCAATTACCGAAGCTAACTGTTCTGATCGCATCTTTTCCTGGATGGAAATTTCACGCATATACCTTGCAAGCTGGTTGACTCTGTTGCTTAGATCAGCTACTTCCGCTGAAGTATTCAAATGTACCCTAGCTCGATAGTTTCCTTGGGCTATCTCCTCCAATACACGTGTTACTTTCCTAATCGGCTTAATGAACCGTTCCTGAAAATGCAGCAACATTAGAAGCAATGTGATCAATGCACCTGTCATTACAGAAATTATTAATATATCATTCTCGTTGAGTTGAACGAGTATAAAACCGCTAAGAATTAAAGTGATGATAATTCCAAATATGTACGGAAAGAGAGCCCTTGTAAATATTTCCTTCATGACACAGGATCTTCCAGCTTATAACCAAGGCCTCTTACAGTTATAATATATGACGGCTTTTTGGTAGAAGGTTCGATTTTTTCACGTAAATGGCTGATATGTACATCAACAATCCTTGTATCTCCTACAAAATCATAGTCCCATATGCCACTTAGCAGCTGATCCCGTGAAATCACCTTTCCTTTGTGATTGGCAAGATAATATAATAATTCAAATTCCTTCCGAGTGAATGTTATCAATCTGCCATCCATCTCAGCCTCATACCGTTCTGGATAAATCACCAAATTGCCAATACGGATAGAATCGTAACGATGCCTACTTCCACCCTCTGTTCTTCTGAGAATGGCTTTGATTCTGGCAATCACTTCTTTAGGGCTGAACGGTTTGGTCAAATAATCATCCGCCCCCAACTCCAGCCCCAGAACCTTATCAAATTCATCATTTTTGGCTGTCAGCATTAAAATCGGAGTATCTATCCGATTGTTCCTTAATTTCTTGCATACTTCCATTCCGTCGATTTCAGGCAGCATGAGGTCCAAGATGATGAGATCATAATCATTTTGTTCTGCTTTCCTGACTGCATCCAAACCATCATAGGCTGTATCTGTCATAAATCCAGCCTTTTCAATGTTGAATTTCAGCAGTGTTACAATAGAAACTTCATCATCTACAATAAGAATATGTTTCTTCATCTAATTCCCCATTTCTGTAATACCATATGTAGTTTACAGTCCTATCTTACAACGAAACAGGCAGTATGTGAATATTCAGGAAGGTTTGTAAAAGAAATTTTACATTTCTGCCTGTATTAGAAGAAATTCTCCAATGAACTGGCGGTTAGAGATTTGGGGCGATAGGCAGGAGTAACATATAATTTCCCCTGTATGACAGTATCCCCTTTTTCATTATAGCCGACTACCGATAACGCCGCCCGGTTTTCTTCCTTGTCTATTGCAATAACCTCCAACAGGAATTTAACTTCTGTCTCATGGAAGACAGGATGTGGAAAAGCCATTTCATGCTGGGTGATGTGGCTCCCCGGTCCAGGAAGATGCATGGAAATGAGGGAAGACACCATTCCAAATAGCATGACAGAAGGAACAATCGGTTTTTCGTATGGTGTTTGTGATGCATAATCATGTTGTATATACAAAGGATTCGAATCATTCGTCAATCCTAGATATAGGAGCAGATCCCTGTCTCCCACTCTTTTGATTGCCGTAAAAGAATCTCCTATTCGCAATTCGTCTATTTGCTTACCGAGCTTTCTCTTTCTGTCGATCATCCAAACCACCTCCAAAGATTTTGCAAGCGCTTTCTATCATTAGTATATCATACTATAGTGATAACGGAAAAATGTATAAAGGAAACCCCTTGCAACATAATTGCTGCAAGGGGTTTCGAGTCCAATAGCTTAATCCAATATTCTAAGCACATTCTTTACGGAATCTGCCGACTTGTCCAATTGAGATTTCTCTTCAGCTGTAAGATCCAGCTCAATGATTTCCTCAATACCATTTCCACCAAGGATAGTAGGTACACCCAGGTAGATATCAGAGTATCCGTACTCGCCTTCCAAATACGCAATGGAAGGTATCACACGGCGCTGATCCTTCAGAATAGCTTCAGCCATAACAGTCAAGGATGCCGCAGGGGCATAATAGGCACTTCCATTACCCAAGAGATTGACAATTTCACCGCCTCCGGTACGTGTACGGGCTACAATTTCATCCAGTCGCTCTTTGGAAATCAATTTCTCCAACGGGATTCCACCTGCATAGGAATACCGGATCATAGGGACCATATCGTCCCCATGGCCGCCCAGAACAAACCCAGTAATGTCCTTTACAGACAGGTTCAGCTCCTCTGCGACGAAGGCTCTGAATCGCGCTGTATCCAGCACACCGGATTGGCCAATAACTCTTTCTTTAGGCAGGCCTGATTCTTTATAAACTGTATAGGTCATGGCATCAACTGGATTCGTCAGCACCACGATTGTCGTGTCTGGCGAATACTTAACAATATCTTTAGTTACTGTTTTCATGATTTTTGCATTAGTGTTGACCAAATCATCACGGCTCATCCCCGGCTTTCGAGCAATCCCAGCAGTGATGATGACCAGATCGGAACCTTGAGTATCCTCATAATCGGAAGTTCCTTGGACAGCAGCGTCAAAACCTTGAACAGGTGCAGCCTCTGCCATATCCAAGGCCTTTCCTTTTGTCGGGTCTTCCATATCAGGAATATCCACCAGCACTACATCTCCCAGTTCTTTCTGTGCAAGCATAAGTGCAGTGGTAGCACCTGTGAAACCAGAACCGATGACGGAAATCTTCCTTCTTTTAATACCCATTGTTTCCCCCCTATGCCATTAGTCCATATTCTTAATTAATTCATCGCCGAACTCGGAACATTTAACTTCTTTTGCACCTTCCATCAACCTGGCAAAATCATAGGTTACAACTTTTGAAGCAATCGTTTTGTCCATGGACTTAGTGATCAGCGCAGATGCTTCTTTCCATCCAAGGTGCTCCAGCATCTCCACACCAGAGAGAATTACAGAAGATGGATTAACTTTATCCAACCCTGCGTACTTTGGAGCAGTTCCGTGTGTCGCTTCAAAAATTGCGTGGCCGGTATCATAATTGATATTCGCTCCCGGTGCAATACCGATGCCGCCCACCTGTGCAGCAAGGGCGTCAGAGATATAGTCCCCATTCAGATTCATGGTTGCAACTACATCAAATTCCTTAGGTCGAGTGAGGACCTGTTGGAGGAAGATATCTGCAATAGCGTCTTTGACAAGAATCTTCCCTTCTGCCAATGCCTCATCCTGTGCTTTATTTGCTGCATCTTTGCCATCTTTTTCAACAATACGGTCATACTCCGCCCATGTGAACACCTTGTCACCGAATTCTTCTTCGGCAACCTCATATCCCCAGTTCTTAAAAGCACCTTCCGTAAATTTCATGATGTTACCCTTATGTACTAAAGTAACACTCTTACGCCCCTCATTCAGAGCATAATTAATGCTGGCCCTTACAATACGTTTTGTACCCTCTTCAGATACTGGCTTTACACCTATACCGGAGGTTTCTGGGAAGCGGATATTTGAAACATCCATCTCTTTTTGAAGGAATTCAATAACCTTCTTTACTTCATCTGAACCTTTCTGCCACTCAATACCTGCATAGATATCTTCCGTATTTTCACGGAAAATTACCATGTTTACATCTTCTGGACGCTTAACCGGAGACGGCACTCCATCGAAATAACGGACAGGACGCAGGCATGTGAAAAGATCCAGCTTCTGGCGCAATGCTACGTTCAGGGAACGGATTCCTCCGCCGATTGGTGTAGTCAATGGCCCTTTGATGGCGATCTTATATTCATTGATTTTATCCAGTGTCTCTTGTGGGAGCCACTCACCAGTCTTATCATATGCTTTCTGGCCGGCCAGTACTTCCGTCCATTCAATTTTCTTTTCTCCGTTATAAGCTTTTTCCACCGCACTTTCTATAACACGGCTGGCGGCAGCCCAAATATCAGGACCTGTTCCATCCCCTTCTATAAAAGGAATAACCGGATTGTTTGGTACGTTCATATTTCCATTTTCTACTGTGATTTTTTCTCCCATAACAAATACCTCCTGTTTCTCTCATTTAATATTCATTCTACCATAATTGTTCTGTTTAGGTTAAATATACTGAATTCTATCCGATCACCGATTTTCAAGCGGTACATACTGCTGTGTAGCTGGCCCGACATATTCCGCGCGCGGACGGATCAGACGGTTATTTTCATACTGCTCGAGAATATGGGCAAGCCATCCTGAGGTACGGCTCACTGCAAAAATTGGTGTAAAGAGATCGTGGTCGATTCCAAGACTGTGATAGACCGATGCCGAATAGAAATCAACGTTAGCAGGAAGCCCTTTATTTTCCTTGATGTAATCTTCTATCTCCACAGACATGTTATACCACTTGGATTGACCGGTAAGCTCCGTTAATTCCCTCGACATTTCTTTTAGAAACTTGGCACGCGGATCTCCATTTTTATAGACACGGTGACCCATACCCATGATTTTCTCTTTCTTGTTGATTTTTTCCTTAATATAAGGAATAGCGTTGTCTTCCTCGCCAATTTCGGTCAGCATAGCCATGACCTGCTCATTTGCTCCACCGTGCAGCGGTCCCTTTAAGGCTCCGATCGCAGAGGTGATACCTGAATAAATGTCGGATAGTGTAGCCACACATACCCTGGCTGTAAAAGTAGAGGCGTTGAGCTCATGATCGGCATGCAATACGAGTGCTTTGTTGATAGCTTCTACCTCAATATCTTCAGGTTCTTTTCCATTAAGCATATAAAGGAAATTTTCTGCATAGCTCAGGTCCTTTTTCGGCTTGACAATCTCCTTTCCTTGACGGATACGCGCAAAGGCAGTAACCACAGAGGAGATCTTTGCTTGGATCCGAACAGCCTTGCGCTTATTCGCTTCCGTTTCCATTACATCAGCCTCTTCATCATACAAACCAAGCAGGGAAACTGCCGTACGCAATGCCGCCATTGGAGATACGGTAGACAAGTCATACGAACGCAAATGCTCCACGACTGCATCAGGCAAATCCATATTGGCAGCAAGATCTTTTTTAAGCTGTTCCAATTCTGATTTTGTTGGAAGCTTTTGGTTCCATAACAGATAGATTACTTCTTCGAAACTTGAATTATTTGCGAGATCATCAATTTTATAACCGGAATAAGTCAACTGGTCATCTACTATAGAGCTGATTGATGATTGAGTTGCTACTACCCCTTCAAGCCCTTTGGTCGTTGCTGTCATATAAAACCCACTCCTTCTCTATGAATTGTTCTTTCATTTCGTAGAATGTATAAGAACTTTTTAGACAATATTCAAGAAACATTGTCATCCCCACTACCAATTATAAAGTATTATGAATGTAATGTGAATTGAAACCGTTTAATTTTTAGGAATAAATTTTATGTAATAGTCTATTATTTTACTTTAATCTGGAACAAAATAGGTTTTCTCTAAAAAATGAGACTTCCCAGAAGCCTCATTCATCAATAAAGAAATGTTCTTATAGCGGACAATCTTGTATTCCATTTAGGCTCTACCTCGGATGCTCCCCCAAATGGTTATATTGCAGAAATAAATAAGGAAGTTCCCCCCCCCCCCCGACCCTAGACTCATTACATGACTGCCTCCAAACCGGGCATTTATACCTAACAAATTGCAGCCATCCTCTATTTCAGTGAACTGCAGGTTAATAAATCCGCTCTCGGTAATATAGGTGGAGATTTCAGCCTCAGTCTCAATTTATGCCTAGTTCCCTGTAGATTTCTATTTCCTCATGCAGTGTCAGGAAAATAGCATATATACATTCCTTTTCTACTATCTATTTAACAGTCGATTTATAGGCTTCCAGGTCTTTATGCCGGGTGTCAGATAAAAAGTATTACAGAATAAATTACCTGGTCATGCTGCTTCTGACTGTCCCCACTAAAAACATGTTCCTTTCCCTCTTCTCGTATAAAATTGCCTACCAGATAGCTCTGACACTACCTGAAATTTCGTTGAATTTCAACAAAAAGACCCATAGAACTTCCCTGCTGCTAACCACCATATTGGATGATGCACTCGGCAACAAAACACTGCCTCTTCACTTCTAGATGGCTGCTGACAGACATATAAAATAGATAAAGAACCTTTTCTTAAAATGGGGTAGAAAAATGTACAAGCAACTTATTTATCCTTATATCAGAGCAGCCTTTATACTTCTATGTATCATTTTTTCATTTGTGTTATTTAAGTACTTATTTATGCCCTTACTTCCATTCTTTTTGGCCATTCTATTTTCTTATGCCATTAATCCTGCTGTAACATTATTGGAGGACCGGCTGAAATTCCCCCGGCCTCTGGCTGTCCTAATTATCCTTCTTTTCCTGTTCTCCATCGTCATCGGTATAGTTATTCTGGTGATTGCTGAAATCCTTCAGGGAACGTCCTATTTGGCTGAAAACATTCCAGATGCCTATCAGGCTTTTATCAGCTGGTTGGAGAAATTTATTCATACTGTCATTTTGCCTTTATACAACAATTTAATATCCTTATTTCATAGATTGGATCCTTCCTACCAGGCGGCAATTACTGAAAACATTGAACAGTATACTACACAGCTGGCCGATACAGGAACTGCCTTGCTGAAAGGGGTTTTCCTGGAAGTGCCTGCTATTCTTGCACTCCTGCCCAACTCCATAACTACATTTTTATTCACTGTACTTGCAACTTTCTTTCTTTCCAACGACTGGCAGAGAATCAAAACATTTATGACAAACCATCTCCCTAGCCGTCTGCATCATAATACCAATGAAGTTATATGGCACTTGAAAAAAGCTCTGACAGGATATGTCAGAGCACAGTTAATCTTAATGCTGACCACTTTTCTGATTGTTTTTACAGGGTTGGCCATTTTGCAGGTAAAGCATTTTCTTACCATCTCGCTAATTGCTGTCGCACTTGATTTGCTTCCATATATTGGCACTGGAGTTATCTTCCTGCCATGGATTTTTTACCTATTTTTAACGGGAGAACATTCATTGACTGTGGGCCTTTGCATGCTATATATGTTGATTATTATAGTACGGCAGGTCATAGAACCAAAGGTGCTTTCCGGAAGTATTGGGCTGAATCCTTTGGCCGCTTTAATTGCACTCTTTGCAGGAATCAAATTATGGGGAGCAGCCGGCGTACTCATAGCCCCTCTTGCATTATTGATCGCCAGCGCCGTACACCAGGCTGGAATCACTCATAAGTTATGGTCTTTCATCAAAGGATAAATTACCATTTACGATAGATAATCGTACCCTTTCCAATCCTAGTGCGAAGATAATTTCTTATACGGTTGCGGAACAAACCTCTGGTGAATGGAAGGACAAGCAGAAAGCCGAAGATATCTGTTATAAATCCAGGGGTCAGCAAAAAAATTGCGCCTGTGAAGATACAAATTCCATCAATTAAATATTCAGTTGGTGCCTGCCCGCTATTCAATGCCATTTGGGCTCTGTTCCATGTGTCTGCCCCTTGCTTTTTGGCAAGCGCCATGCCCAGTATCCCCGTCAGGATAATTAAAAGAACAACCCACCAGGGGCCAATAAGGCCGCCTATCCATAAAAATACTCCTATTTCCATTGCGGAAGTGAGGAGTAGAAGTATAATTAAGAAACGCATGTTTCTCCCTCCTTTCTCCTAGGATGCCAAAAAAGAAGGGGCAAGCCCCTTCTTTTTAAACAATCACTATAATACGCTTGTATGGCCTTTGTATATATCGCCTTTTGTTCCGTCAACAGTGAGGTCCTGTCCATCTTTGATCAGATTAAAGACATCCTTGACACCGACAATAACGGGAATTCCAAGACTAAGACCAACTACAGCCGCATGGGAAGTAAGCCCAGCTTCCTCAGTGATAATACCTCCAGCTTTTTCCAAGGCTGGCATCATATCTCTTTCCGTTCCATAAGTGATCAGTATATCGCCTTCTTGGATATTATTGATGGCTTCATCGGCTGTTTTCGCAACTACAGCCTTCCCATAAACAGTGTTTCTTCCAATTCCTTGCCCTTTGGCAATCACGTCGCCGATTACGTGCACTTTCATAATATTGGTCGTACCGCTCTCACCGACCGGAACACCAGCTGTAATGATGACACTGCTTCCGCGGTCGAATAATCCAGTAGTCAGTCCCCTGTCAATCGCTACATCCAGCATTTCATCTGTAGAGCTAGCTCTCTCGCCCTGTATGGAGTGAACTCCCCACACAAGAGACAACTGACGATTTACTGTTGCGGAATAAGTGACTGCAACAATCGGCACATGCGGACGGTATTTAGAAATCATACGTGCTGTATGCCCACTCTCCGTAGGCGTTATAATCGCACTTACATTTAAATTCATCGCGGTATGAGTAACCGACTGGCTGATCGCATCGGTAATTGTCATATCAACAGACTTTGAACGCTCATCAAGCAATGTCTTATGATCAATAGCCGATTCGGCTTTAAGAGCAATACTGCTCATAGTTTTTACAGACTCAACTGGATAATCCCCGGCTGCAGTCTCTCCGGAAAGCATAATAGCGTCAGTACCATCAAAGATTGCGTTGGCGACATCTGATGCTTCTGCTCTTGTCGGACGAGGGTTCCTCTGCATAGAATCAAGCATCTGGGTTGCCGTAATGACAGGCTTGCCAACAGTATTGCACTTTTTGATCAATTGCTTCTGAACCAACGGTACATCTTCAGCCGGAATCTCAACACCCAAGTCTCCTCGAGCAACCATAAGGCCGTTACTAACTTCCAAGATGGAATCAATGTTATCGACACCTTCTTGGTTTTCAATTTTCGGGATGATGTTAATATGAGTTGCTTCATGATCTTCCAAAAGCGCTTGGATTTCCATTATATCAGATGGGCGGCGGACAAATGAGGCCGCTATGAAATCAACACCTTGCTCAATACCAAACTTGATATCCTCGGCATCCTTTTCAGTTATGCCGGGAAGGTTTACTGAAACATTCGGCACATTGACACCTTTTTTATTTTTAATGAGGCCGGAATTCTTAGCCAGTGTCTTTAGTTCCTGATTCTCTTTATCCACTTCAATGACTTCCAACTCGATTAAGCCATCATCCAGCAGAATGACTGAACCTTCATGCACATCATCGATCAGCCCGCTGTACGTAATAGAGAATCGCTCCTTGGTACCTTCCACTTCTTTCATACTTACATAAACTTCTGTCCCTTGGAGGATTTGTGCCTGTCCATCCTTAAAATTTCCCGTACGGATTTCAGGGCCTTTTGTGTCGAGCAGAATAGCAACTGTTTTTCCTTTTCTCTCTGCCGCCTCGCGGATATTTTTGATTCTTGCTCCATGCTCTTCAAAATCCCCGTGGGAAAAGTTTAGACGTGCTACGTTCATACCCGCATCAATCAATTGTTCCAGCTTTTCAATTGATTCGGATGCAGGGCCGATTGTACAAACTATTTTAGTGTTCCTCAATGTTATTGTTCCTCCTTAAAGTGCTCTCTGATGTTTGCTATATAGATAATTCTTTTGACAAGTTGTACATTTTCAAGTCAACTATATGTTTCTCTGTAAGGATGTCATTGATATCATGATCCGTCAGCCTGTTACTCTGTATACCGACCATTCTTCCTGCCTTTCCATCCAACAGCATTTCTACCGCATAACCTCCAAGACGGCTGGCCAGTACACGGTCGGCTGCTGTAGGGGTTCCACCACGCTGAATATAACCTAGTACAGATACCCGTGTCTCCAGGCCGGTCGCTTCCTGTATACGTTCACCATATTCAAAACCGCTTCCGACCCCTTCAGCCACAATGATGATACTATGCTTTTTGCCACGCTCTTTCCCTCGATTAATCCTGTCGATGATATCTTGGAAATCCTCTTTCTCCTCAGGGATCAGAATACTTTCCGCTCCACCGGATAGACCGGCCCACAATGCAATGTCCCCAGCATCTCTTCCCATTACTTCAATTACCGTCGTCCTTTCATGGGAAGTGGCCGTGTCTCGGATTCTGTCGACTGCTTCAATCACAGTATTCAGGGCAGTGTCAAATCCAATGGTAAAGTCGGTTCCCGGTATATCATTGTCAATGGTTCCCGGTATACCAATACATGGGTAACCTTTCTCCGTAAGCTTCTGAGCCCCCCGGAAGCTGCCGTCGCCGCCAATAACAATTAATCCTTCTATTCCAAATTTATTTAACTGGTCAATGGCTTTCTGCTGCCCTTCATCCGATTTAAACTCTTCACTGCGGGAAGTAAGCAGTACGGTTCCGCCACGTTGGATAATGTCACCGACAGAACCTACATCCATTCGCTCTATATTTCCTTCGATGAGCCCTTGGTAGCCGTTCATAATGCCGAATACCTCTACATTATGATAGATCGCCTTTCTGACTACTGCACGGATTGCAGCATTCATGCCAGGGGCATCGCCGCCACTGGTTAAAATACCTATTTTTTTCATGTAAAGTGTCACCTCATGTCCAAAAAATTCGTACCTGTATACATCTCACTATACCAAGATAATATTTACAGGTAAAAATAGCAAATAATTGCTTGCCTATCTGTTATTTTTCCACAATTCCCTTTTATGAAACAGGAGCATACAGAAGCAGGGCATGGACACAAGGCATACGGCCAAAAGAAAAGGGCTGATAGACTCAGCTCCTTAGGATTTTACCGACTCCTCGTATACCTGGTAATCACCGATTTTCTTATATTTTTCCCATCTTTTTTCAAGCAATTCCTCTTCCTCAAGGGCAGAAAGGGTCTGGATGGATTGCCCAATGACCTGGTCCATATATTCTGCTTGCATTTCCACATCACGATGTGCTCCGCCCTTCGGCTCAGGAATGATCCGGTCGATGACACCCAGCTCTTTCAGATCATAAGAGGTAATTTTCATGGACTCGGCAGCACGTTGAGCCTGTCCGGAATCTTTCCAGAGTAGCGCTGCTGCACCCTCCGGAGAAATGACAGAGTACGTGGAGTTCTCCAGCATATGTATTTGATCCCCGACTCCGAGGGCCAGTGCTCCGCCGCTCCCTCCTTCACCTATTACGATGCAGATTACCGGAACAGTCAGACCGGCCATTTCCATCAGATTACGGGCTATCGCCTCGCTCTGCCCTCGCTCTTCAGCAGCTTTACCAGGATAAGCACCTTTTGTATCAATAAAACAAATAATCGGACGGCCGAACTTCTCCGCCTGTTTCATATGCCTTAAAGCTTTCCGGTAGCCTTCCGGGTGAGGCATGCCGAAGTTGCGCCTGATATTTTCCTTTGTGTCTTTCCCCCGCTGATGGCCAACGATGGTTACCGGAATATCTTTATAGAACGCCACACCGGCAACAATTGCTTCATCATCTCCATAATAACGGTCCCCATGAAATTCTATGAAATCAGTAAACAAACGTTCTACATAATCCAGGGTCGTCGGACGTTCCTGGTGTCTCGCCAGCTGTACCCGGTTCCACGGCTGTAAATTACCATAGATATCATCTTCCAATACCTGTAGCCGCTTTTCTAAAGTAGTTATTTCCTCGCTAAGGTCAATGTCACTTTCATTAGTGAACTTTTTTAACTCAGTTATCTTTTCTTTAAGATTAACAATTGGTTTTTCAAAATCGAGTATTTGCTTCATGATTTCACCCCGCTTTTCTCATGAATTGCCAACAACGTCTTCAATAGACTTTTCATCTCATGCCGGGGCACCACCTGATCCAGCTGTCCGTGTTTCAGTAGAAATTCTGCTGTTTGAAAATCATCGGGAAGCTTTTCTCGGATCGTCTGTTCTATAATCCTTCTGCCGGCAAAGCCAATCAATGCGCCTGGTTCAGCAAAGTTATAATCACCAAGAGAAGCGAAACTGGCTGAAACACCTCCTGTTGTAGGATGGGTCATAATGGAAATCATTAGTCCTCCCGAATCCGAAAATCGCTGGATGGCTACAGATGTTTTGGACATTTGCATGAGGCTTAATACTCCCTCTTGCATCCTCGCTCCACCCGAAGCAGTAAAAATGATAAAAGGAAGAGACTGCTTTCTTGCATTTTCAATGGCCCGGGCAATTTTCTCCCCAATCGCTGAGCCCATGCTTCCCATCCGAAAACTAGCGTCCATGATGGCAAAAGCAGTTGCTTGTCCATCAATAGAGCCTTTTCCGGTAACAACACCTTCATTCAGCCCGGTCTTCTTTCTATCTTTTTCCAGTTTCTCTTCGTATTCCGGAAAATTCAACGGATTGGTCGACGTCAAGTGTTGATCCCACTCTTCAACCGTTCCTTCATCAAATAAGGTGCCAATCCGTTCCCAAGCAGTCAGTTGATGATGAAAACCGCAATTAGGACACACATTCAAGTTCTTTTTCATTTCTTTACGGTAGAATATTTTATGGCATCCCTCACATTTTTGCATTAAGCCTGGCGGGACATCCGTTTTAGCCTGCTCGCTTGGCATGGATGCATATTTTCTTTTCTTGCCAAAAAAATCCTTAAGCAAGTTGTTGCCCCCTTTCTCCTCACTGGGTACATTGTATTCATCTATTATACTGTTTATCATATCAAAACGGTGTAAAATGCAGCCCAACAACCATTTTATTCCCGAACATATGATTTAGCCTGTTGCTCACATAGAACCTCTATTGCCTTATATTCTCCTTCGGCATACAATTGGGCCAGTTCCTTATAGAAAGTGTCCTCAAAGTAGAATTCACCAATGGTGCCTGCGAATTCCTCCATCAGCCTCCAGACCTTCGCCAACAGCATATTATCCACTTGACGGAAAAGATATTCAAAGAAAGCTGCATGCTTCTCTTGCGGAGGCCTTCCGACATCTTCGATAATCCCTGCAAGGGCCTTTATCTCATCCATTGTTATATGGCTGAATGCAAGCTTCGCCGCTTCTTTTTCCAAAATTTTCTTCGCTACAAGCAAATCATTTTTGGTATCGGACTCCTGCAAGATGAAAGAAGATAATATTTCAACTGTCTGAAATGGGCGGTATGTACTTAGATATGTACCCTCCCCGTACCTCGTCTCAATAAGGCCGAGAAGTTCCATCGCCCGCAAGGCCTCCCGTACAGAAGACCTTCCAGCCTCCAACGTTTCCGACAGCTGGCGCTCTGATGGCAGCTTGTCTCCGGGTTTTAGGGCATTTGTTTCTATCAGTCTGCGAATTTCCTGCAAGACGCCTTGATATACCTTCTGTTTCGGCGAAATGGTCACTGTCGGAGCTCACTCCCTCTTACACATTAATCTTCATCAATGCGTGTTAACTTCCTGGTTTTCTCAGCAATCTCTTCAGGGTCAGCGGAGATTCTGGCAACTCCTGACTCCATCGCAGCTTTTGCAACTTCCGAGGCAACAATCGGTGCAACCCGTTCATCAAATGGCGCAGGTATGACGTAGTCCTCATGAAGGTCTTCTTCCGCAATCAGGGAGGCAATTGCATGGGCAGCGGCGACCTTCATCCGTTCATTGATTCTAGTTGCGCGTACATCGAGCGCCCCACGGAAAATACCCGGGAATGCAAGCACATTATTCACCTGGTTCGGAAAATCGGAACGGCCAGTGCCAATCACCTTGGCTCCAGCTTCCTTTGCTTCTTCCGGCATGATTTCTGGATCTGGGTTTGCCATGGCAAATATGATGGCATCATCACTCATTTTCTCAACCATGTCTTTACTGAGTGCTCCTCCAACGGATACACCTATAAATACATCAGCGCCCTCCAGCATGTCTTCCAGGCTGCCTTCCTTCTTTGCTGTATTAGTAAATTTGGCGACGTTATCCTTAACCTCATTCATACCGTATGAACGGCCTTCAAAGATAGCCCCTTTGGAATCGCACATGATCATCTCCCGGACACCGAAATTATATAACAGTTTGATGATAGCGATGCCTGCAGCACCCGCCCCATTGGCTACAACCTTGATGTCGGAAAATGATTTCCCTACAAGTTTCAAAGCATTGATCAGTCCGGCAACCGTCACAATGGCTGTGCCGTGCTGGTCATCATGGAAGATAGGGATATTGGTCTCTTTCTTCAGGCGCTCTTCAATAAGGAAGCAGTTCGGCGCTGCTATATCCTCTAAATTCACCCCTCCGAAAGTCGGTTCCATCAGCTTGACAGTCTGTACAATCTCATCAACATTGTTCGTATCCAGGCAGATCGGAAATGAATCAACGCCTGCAAAACTTTTGAACAGGACAGATTTTCCTTCCATTACAGGAAGGGCAGCCTCTGGCCCTATGTTGCCAAGGCCAAGCACTGCAGAACCGTCACTCACTACAGCTACCATATTTCCCTTCATTGTATAATCATATACAGTCTCTTTACGATCATGTATTTCCTTGCATGGCTCCGCGACTCCAGGTGAATATGCTAGACTCAGCTCTTCGGCATTTGTCACCTTCACCTTTGATTCTGTTTTCAGCTTTCCTTGATTCACCCTGTGCATGTGCAGCGCTTCATCTTTTAAGCTTGCCATATCTATTGACCGCTCCTTTTCAACGATTGGATTCCAATATGATATATTAGTATAATTCCACGTGGTCTGACCACCCATGATTCCTAATTATAACAGATGGTCATTGTCTGTAAAGCTAGGACATTCACTTTTGGATGACAACATTCTCACCGCCGAAAAATTGTCTGAGTTCTTTGATACATTGATAATCCGGCTGGAGAAAATACTCAGCAGACAGTCTGTATGTCTGCCCCCTCTGTTCATGGTAAACCATGACAGGCACACTGCCTGGATGGCTCTCTGCTGTCTTCTTGATTTTTTCCAATGCCTCACGGTTGCTCTGCACCGTAACTTTAATAAATAACCTTTGTTCCGTCTCCGGCTGCAGCAAACTTTCCGTAAATGGCTGAATCTCTGACAACAGCCATTGGATCCCATTGTTCCTGGATTCGATCTTCCCTGCCATTAAGAGTACAGCCTCTTCTCCCAGCCACTTTCCTGCCTTCCTATACAGCTCTGGAAAAACTACTGCTTCCATGTCTCCTGTCTCATCTCCTACCGTCAAGAAAGCCATGGATTCTCCGCGTTTGGTACGGATGGTCCGGAGGGACTGAACGATTCCAGCGCCTTTTATCTGTCTATGCCGGTCAACCAATTTTTCGGCACTGCGAATGGTTATGCAGCCACTCTCCCTCAACCTCTCCCGATATTCCTTCAACGGATGACTCGAGATGTATATTCCAAGGAACTCTTTTTCGTCTGCGAGCTTTTTTACTTGGCTGAAGTCCTCCATCTCCACATAGTCCTCTTCCAACGCTATCCGGTCTTGGAACAAGCTTGATTGGCCGGCAAACTCCCTGAACAGCTCCCCTTGTTCGATGGCATGGTCTATGGATGCCAAAAGGCTTGCTCTGTTAGCCCAGGTTTCATCAAAGGCACCTGCCATAATCAACGTCTCCAATACCTGGCGGGTGATCGTCTTCAGGGACACTCGCAGGCAGAAATCAAATAGACTTTTATACGGCCCCTCTTTTCTATTGTCTATAATTTCCCGGATGACCTGGAGACCGATGCCTTTTATCATCACTAAGCCGATACGGATGGCATCTCCTTCTACACTGAATCTGCCAAAACTTTTATTGATGGAAGGGGGAAGGACCTTTATTCCAGCCTCATTTACCTCCTTTATATAAGCATTGGCTTTATCCTGTTGATTGGCAAATGCGCTTAGAAGTTCAGCATAGAAATTGGCAGGATAGTTGGCTTTCAAATATGCCAGCTGATAGGAAATCTTACTATAGGCCACGGCATGGCTCCTATTGAATCCATAGTTTGAAAAACGGACAATCCATGCAAAGATTTCCTCGGCCACTTCTTGTCTGTATCCATTTGACACGCAGCCATCGATAAATGCACGCTTCTGTTCCTGCATGACACTCCGCTGCTTCTTACTGACTGCTCTTCTAAGGATATCTGCCTGCCCCATAGAAAAGCCGGCAATTTTATTGGCAATTTGCATGATCTGTTCCTGGTATATCAATACTCCATATGTTTTTGCCAGGATTTCTTTTAAATCGGGATGTGGGTAGGACACTTCTTCCTGCCCGTTCTTCCTGGAAATATATGCAGGTATGAATTCCATTGGTCCCGGCCTGTATAAAGCATTTACAGCAACGATATCCTCAAAGGAAGTGGGCTGCAGCCTTCGCAGCACACCTTTCATTCCTTGGGATTCCAACTGGAAAACCCCATTTGTCCTACCTTCCTGCAACATTATAAAAGCATTCACATCATCATCCGGAATGGCCTCCAACTCTATGTCTTCCCCCAATGTATATTTAATGGAAGAAAGCACTCTCTCAAGCAATGTCAAATTCCGAAGGCCAAGGAAGTCCATTTTTAATAAGCCGAGTTCCTCCAGGTCATTCATTGGATATTGCGTCAGATTAACTCCGTTGCTGCCGGCAGTTAGTGGAACATGCTCCACCAGGGACTGTTCACTGATTACAACTCCGGCTGCATGAGTCGATATATGCCTGGGCAGCCCCTCCAACACCGCAGCCACTGAAAACAAAACCTTCAGCTTATCCGATTGTTTGATATATTGCTTCAGCTCGGATGAATCCTTGGCCGTTTCCACTAAACTTTTACCAGACTGCACAGGTACCTGCTTCAGGATAAAATTTGCATCCTGTTGATCAATATCCATGGTTTTGAACAATTCCCGCAACAGTGACCGGGCAGCGAATGTGCCGAATGTGATGATTTGGGCAACATGCTCGTCACCATATTTTCCACGTACATAGTCAATCACTTCATCCCTGCGAGTGTCAGAAAAATCAATATCTATATCGGGCATGGACTGTCGTTCAGGGTTCAGAAATCTTTCAAACAGAAGATCGTATTCCAGTGGATCTACATCTGTTATCCCTAATACATAGGCAACAAGCGATCCAGCAGCTGAGCCCCTTCCTGGACCGACTAATATTCCCTGTTCCTTGGCATAGCGAATAAAGTCAGAAACTATCAAAAAATAGTCGCTGAAATCCATTGTTTGTATGACATTTAGTTCATAATTCAATCTATCGATGATTTCCTGGGAAATAGTAGGATACTTTCTTTTCGCCCTGTCCCAGCATAGTTCTTCCAAATAGAGATGGGCTTCTTTTCCTCCGGGAACAGGAAAAGATGGAAGCCTTCTCTGAGTGAAGTCGAACTCTACATTACATTTTTCCATTATGGAGTTGGTTGCTTCAATAGCTTCCGGCCAGGCTGCAAATAATTGCTCCATCTCCTCGGCTGGCTTTAAATACCGTTCTTTGGAGTTTAGAGAGATACGTCTATTCCCCCATTTATTACCAGCTTTCATAGACTGGAGGCAATCATAGGCGACGTCGTCTTTCGGTTGCAAATAACGAACATCCTGAATAGCTGCAACGGGAATATTATACTTGTCCGCGACTTCTTTCACGAGTGGAAGAATCCGCTGTTCCTCCTCTAATCCATGATTTTGGATACCGAGATAGAAATCCCCTTCCCCCACGAATGATTTCCATACATTCAAGTAGGATAGAATAGGTTCCTCCAGTTCTTCCTGGAGAAGTCTTTCCAATTTGGCATGCGAGGATGGAAGGATACAAATGAGGTTGGCTGCTAAAGGCTGCAATGCATGTGCCTCCATATAATCAAGGGAGTGTTGCTGTATGTAAGAGCTTACCTTGACTAGTGAACGATACCCAACATTATCTTTTGCTAAGAAAATACATTGGACCGGTTCCTCATCTGCTTCCAATAGTACCTGGGCAGTCATGCCGATAATAGGCTTGATTCCGTGTGCTCTGCAAGCCTTATAGAAAGGAATAGTGCCATACAGCACTTGTTCATCCGTAAGTGCCAATGCCTTAAATCCTAGCTCGTCTGCTTTTTTAGTCAGTTCCTCGATCATTATCGTACTGTCCAACAAGCTGTAGCCGCTATGTACCTGCAAATGTGTGTAAGACATATTATCCCGCCTTTTCAATCTCTGCCATCCATTATACCAACCATTGCAAAACCTGCATATGGAAGTGAACCACCAATCGAAACATAACCCTCCCCAACCTCACATAGAATAAAGGAACAAGCCTCTTGAGGGGTGATTACGAATATGGAAGAACGCTTCTTCGCTTCATTTATCCATTGTTATTTTATTGCTTTCGGCGTGATTATCGGGGGCTCCATCATTGGAAGTATTGGGGAGTTTGCGACCGGGAATGCCCCATTGACTTCTATCGGCCGGCTGGCAAAGAACCTGCGTATCTGGGCTATTGTAGCAGCCATCGGCGGGACATTTGATGCCATTGCAAACTTTGAAAAAGGATTGCTTGATGGCTCACCACTAGACTTCTTTAAACAGGCCATGCTCATCGTCTCAGCGATGGGCGGTGTTAAGACCGCCATTGTCCTGCTTGAATGGTTGATCCAGGAGGATATAACCTGATGCACATTCCTCCCTACCACCGTAAGAAAACATGGCAGCGATTCATCGTTGGAGCCGTAACCGGAGCTGTAATGGCTTATTTGGTATATTTATATATCTACGGATCCCTCTATGAACAGCTCCTCGAGGAGAACTATCAATTGCAATCCGAACTAGAGGAGGTCAAAAGACATAATGAAGCATTGCTCGAAGACAATGAAGAATTGGATAAGAAGACGAAGACACCAGTGACAGTAGAAACAATCCAAGTCAAAATCAGCAACGGAAAAGACCTGAAATTGGATGACCTGATCCTTCATCAATTGGAAGAAATGATTAAAGAAGAAATCAATCACCTTGTCGGGAAAGACCTGTCCGCCATCGCAAACAGCGATGAACTTCTTATATCCACCATTGAAAATAAAAGCTTTACCGTAGATGGCTTTACTTATTTCTTCAAAATTGAAAAGCTCCTCATCTCGACAGACATTAAGTTAACCGCTGAAGCAGAATTGTCAAATTAATGTGAATAATTTATGAAATTTCAAAATATATATGGTTTCTGGCAGTTAATTGGAGTACTATTATAATAGTAGGGATGAAGGGGATCCCTAATTCATGAAGGGAGTTGGGAAGATGCTCTACATGAATCATAGCAGATTGCGTGACGAAAAAATTGCCCAGTTGAAACAAGGCCGCAATGCTTATGCAGAAACACACGAACTCATCCGACTGATTAAACGGGATATTAAGAGAGAAAAACTGAACGTCCTTTGTGATGAAGCCAGTAATGGATGCTGGTTCATCCCTCAGGATAGAAAAAGCAGTTAAAAAGATGCCGCCCAACCATTTCTGGTGTGGGCAGCATCTTATTTTTTGTTAAAAGCCTCACAGGCCTGTTTTAGATCTTCTGCTAAATGATCTGCTTCTTCCCAGCTGTAAACCGTAGCTCCGGAGGCCATTGGATGTCCACCCCCATTATACTTGGCAGCTATCTCATTAATGATCGGCCCTTTCGACCGTAAACGGACGCGGATATGGTCATTTTCCTCAATAAAGAAGACCCAGGCACGAATCCCTTTTAAATCACCCGGCACACCTACAAGCCGGCTTGTCTCCGATGCAGTTATATTATACTTTTTCAGCAAGTCTTTATTTAGTTGAACTATACATGTACCTTCCGGGGTGAGCTTGCTGTTCTGCAGTATATATCCCTTAAGCCGCATCAGCTTTTCTTCCATACTGTATAATCCATCATATATTTCCGCACGGTTAAACGAATAATTGACCAGATCTCCAGCATAGGAAAATGTCCTCTCCGTAGCATTGGGAAACAGGAATCGCCCGGTGTCCCCAACAATCCCGGCATAAAGCAGCCTTGCTGCGCGATCATTCAATTTCCACCCATATTCCCTGCCCTGCAGGTATAATTCATAAACCATTTCACTGGTTGAACTGGCCTCCGTGTTTACCCAGTTGATATCTCCATAGTTGTCCAAATTCGGATGATGATCGATTTTCAGCAGCTTCCTTCCCAAATTGAAGCGTTGGTCGTCAATGCGCGGATAATTCGCAGTATCGCAGGCAATCACCAGTGCATGCTCATACAAGTGATCTGGAATATCATCCATCTCAACTAAGAACTTCAGCGACGGATCTTCCTCCCCGACGGCAAACACCCGCTTCTCGGGAAACGTAGCCTTGATCAGTTCCTTCAACCCTCCTTGGGAACCAAGAGCATCAGGGTCCGGCCTAATGTGACGGTGGATGATAATGGTATCGAAGTCTGTAATGTTGTCGATAATTTGTCTGATAGTCATGGAATTTCTCCTTCATTTCTGCAGATTTTGTAGCTTAAAACGATAAAAAACGGTACAATATTTCTATTACATATTTTTTAGGAGAGATTTTATGGTCATATTCCCGATAATTATCGTTGTTTCGATTGTTCTCTACATCTATTATAAAGTAGCAATCTTAAAAACAAAAGACAGATTGGAACAGGCCTATTTCAATGCAAGGTCCAGAATTTGCCTTGGGGCCTTTATTATCGCTTTTGCATTAAACCAGTATGTCTTTTATCAAACACGAATTTCCCTGTTCATCGGAATTATTTTCCTTCTGTTTGGCGGCCTGCACTTTTCCCGCGGCTGGAAAGAAGTCGGGCACTACAAGAAAGAATGGAAAAGACTCAATCAATTTTAGCAAATCCTGTTCGCTAAGGAATCCGCCCGCGGCTTTAACCGCTTCTTAGAGTAATAGTCATATCTGAAACTAGAAAAGAGCTGACTTGGAATAAGTCAGCTCTTTTCTATCGACTGATCAACTGGGCCATAATCAGTCCCTTTCCGACAATCTTTCGGCCATTTAATACTTCCACGTCAATCTTGGCGAACATTCTGCCGACTTCTAGAATCTGAGGTTTAATGATGAGATTGCTGTCAATCTGAACGGGTTTAATAAAAAACACATTCAGATTTTCCACAACCATGTCCGCTTTTTTGGTATGGGACAGCATTCTTCTGCTGGCCTCCGTCATCAGCATGGTAAACACGCCATTGGACAGGTTGCCAAGCTGGTCTGTCATCTGCGGAACTATTCTGGTTTGATACGTCCCATCTTCTGCCTCCGAGGCTGTTAAATTCTTTGAAACCGTGTCATCGATGGTTTCCCCAATCTGTGGCTGCCTTTGGATCTGCTGCAATGCCTTTAACACATCCTGCCTGGACAGGATACCCTCCAGCTCATTGGTTTCGCTTACCACCGGCATCAGCTCGATCCCTTCCCATACCATCGTGTGTGCTGCAGATGCCAGGGAAGTTTTCCTTTGGGCCACTGCCGGGTTCCGGCTCATCACCCGATCGATAATGGTATCCTCACTTTTTCCAAGAATATCCTTCGCGGTGACTACACCTACTACTTTATTCTTCTCATCCACCACAGGAAACCGTGCATGAGTGGACTCCCTATTCAATTCATGCCATTTTCCTACAGTATCTTTTGCATAAAGAAAGTAGGATTTTTCGTAGGGTGTAAAGATATCTCCGGCAAATACAATCTCTTTTTTGATCAGCTGGTCATAAATGGCACGGTTGATCATGGCAGCAACGGTAAAACTGTCGTAAGAGGACGATATGATCGGCAGCCGCTTTTCATCAGCCAGCTTCTTTATATGCTCCTCTGTATCAAACCCTCCGGTAATCAACACTGCCGCCCCTTCATTTAAGGCCAGTTCATGGGCTTCCGTACGATTCCCCACTATGAGCAGGGACCCTGCTTCTGTATAACGGAGCATTGCATCCAGTTCCATGGCACCAATTACAAATTTGTTCAGTGTTTTGTGGAGGCCTTCTCTTCCTCCAAGCACTTGTCCGTCTATAATATTCACCACTTCCGCAAAAGTGAGCCGTTCGATATTCTCTTTCTTCTTCCGTTCAATACGGATGGTTCCAACACGTTCAATGGTACTCACAATACCCAGGTTCTCCGCTTCCTTAATAGCACGGTAGGCGGTACCGTCACTGACATTCAATTGTTTGGCAATCTGCCTGACCGAAATTTTATTCCCAATATCCAGGGAGATGATGTGCTGAATGATCTGTTCATGCTTGGTTGCCATCAGATGCACCAACTTTCAACTGTATTAGTTTAATGTGTATTACTTATTATACAGTTGAGAAAGCCGAAACTCAATGATTATCGGAAAGCCTTCCCCTCACTTCCTCCTGTTCCATAACTGGAGGGCTGATCATTTGCAAAAGTGCGGCCAGATTAGCCCCTACAGTGAGAAGGAAAAAAAACAGCCAGCATCCCCAAAACAGCAATTCTGTCGAAGAGGCAGCCAATGGGATGGATGGCCAAGCCATATAAAGGAAAAAACCTGCCAGCAGCAACCGTAAAACAACATATGGATACATAAGATCTCACTCCTTCCTCTCCTTCAGTCTATGAAACTATAGGGACAGGCAGAACACCTTATGGTTAGCGAAAAGAAGAGAAAGGTTCAGTAATCTGCCTGGTACCTTTCCACAGTCGGGAACAAAGTTTACTCTAACCTTATTCACCCATTCCATATGACACTTACTTGTTAAAGCAAACTAAAATACCATTCCATCAATCCGTCTCCATAAAAATAGGCAATAAGTGTACCTGCTACTATGTAGGGGACAAAAGGAACCGGCTGTCTACGTCCCACCACCTTAAAAGCAAGAAGTATAAAACCGATAACCGCACCAATCATACACGAAAGAAAAAAAGCAACCATCAGCATCTCCACCCCTAGTATCAGTCCTAAAACCCCGAATAACTTCATATCACCCGCACCCATCCCACCCCGGCTGATGATAATAATGGCTGAAGTAATCAGTAGGCCCAGAGCACCTCCCAGAATTGGAGACCACCAAGGGTCCAGAGGCACTAATATCCTTATAAGAATGGTAAATGGCAGAAAAAAGAGCAGTACTTTGTTCGGTATTTGCATATAAACCAAGTCTGCTACTAGAATAATCATCAGCATAGAGATCAGTAATAATGGTGTGGCCAACTCTAGTTGAAGTCCAAGCAACAAATAACTGGTCATAAACAACAAGCCCGTCATTACTTCAATCATTGGATATAGGGGAGAAATTCTCTCATGGCAATGCAGACATTTGCCTTTTTGAAGTATAAATGAAAGAAGCGGGATATTCTCATACCAACTAAGGTGGCTTCCGCACTGCGGGCAAGCTGACCGGTCATTGGCAAATGGCATCCCTTTCGGCAGACGCAGACCAACAACATTAAAGAATGAGCCGAAAATCAATCCAAACAGAAAGAATATTATGGTATAAACCATTTCCATTGTCAGTGAATCCTCTCTAAATATTAAATTTTTTATACTTCATAAGTGAGACCCTCACATATTGCAAGGAAGTACGGGAAAAAACATGCGAGATGGTTTACGTTTAGGATATGGCTAGTGCCCTATTCTATATAAGTCTTAAAAAGCGCGGACCTTTTGGCCCGCGCTTTTCTATAACTCCATCTCTTCCCCGATTTTCATTGCTTTACCTTGGCCCGTTCTTACCTTTTCAGCAAAATCTTCCGGATCCTGTTCAATGACCGGGAATGTATTATAGTGGACAGGAACAATTATTCTAGCATCAATCCAGTCTGCTGCAACCAGTGCATCCTCTGGTCCCATGGTAAAGTTATCGCCAATAGGAACAAATGCTACGTCAATGTCATTCATTTCACCGATCAGACGTAAATCAGAGAATAATCCAGTATCACCCACATGGTAAATGGTACGGCCATCCACCTTCAACAGTATTCCTGCAGGCATCCCTGTATAAATGGTGGTGCCATCGTCTTCGGTGTAGGCAGATCCATGGAAGGCTTGAGTGAATTTCACGGTGCCAAAGTCAAAGTCATGCTTTCCTCCAATATGCATTGGGTGAGTGTTCAATCCCTTTGTCTCCAGGTAATTGGCAAGCTCATTCGGTGCCACCACAAGGGATTCATTGCGCTTGGCAATATCAATAGTATCCCCCACATGGTCATTATGGCCATGGGTTAACAGAATCACATCCGCTTCTACTTGTGAAGCATCCAGGTCACAGGCATCATTACCTGAAATGAATGGATCAATCAGAATTTTGTGAGAGTCTGTAACCACTTTTACTACACTATGTCCATGATAAGATACCTTCACAGCTATCTCTCCTTTGTCATAAAATATTTCCATCTTTAATAATTCGACAAAATTCTTCTGAATCCTTTTCCCGATGTCCAATTTTTTTACACTATCTTTTTAGATTATAAGGTCGACATTTATTTATCTGCCGAACTGTTTTCCTTCAAGGAAGCCAGTTCTTTTTCTACCGGATTTGGTTCTAATGCTTCCAATTCCTCATCAAGTGTCCGCGATCCTTCGGTGAGATCCTCTGTAGTATCAGCTTCCGCTTCGTATTGTATCACTTTCTCTTCCATTCGCTCAAATCCCTGTTTTGTTTCATCGCTGCCAATAGAAGACAAACTCCGGTTCATCTTTGCTCTGGCACGGGCAGAGTCTGCCCTAGTTTTTAATGAATCCCGCTTGAGCTGCATTTCCCTATACTCTTTTTTCATTTCATCCAATTTATCCTTCAATGAATCAGTGTCTGCTTTGGCACGCTGCCATGAATCCAATAGAGCCTCCGCCTGTTTCTCATTCTCCAGCTTATCTTCAATGGCACGGCGCGCAAGGTCATCTTCTCCTGCCTCCACTGCCTTAGCAGCCTGGCTGTGCCTCTTCTCGGCCATAACTTTCGCATCATTTGCTTTCCGTTTCAGCATTTTCTCGTGTGCCATCTGCTTGGCAACGGTACCCTCTGCTTCATGAATATCCGATTCCATATCACGCATGAACTGATCAAGCATTTTCACGGGATCCTCTGCCTTATCGAGCATAGAATTCAGCTCAGAACCCAAAACAGTCTTGAGCCGTCTGAAAAATTTAAACATACCTGTTCCTCCTTTGTACTACGTGAATATTTATATTACGTATATTCCCATTCATTAGTTTAATGAAAATATAAATTTATATGGATAATAAGCTTTCTGCTATAATGGCAGAAGATATGATTAATGTGAGGTGTATAGTAAATGACGAACCGAATGGAGCGATTACTGCAGGAAATGGGTAATAGAGGGATGGATGGCCTGTTGGTCACTTCAACGCCGAATTTCTATTACTTAAGCGGCTATTACACAGATCCACATGAACGTGTGATTGGCATCTATCTGAGTAAAGCAATGGATCCTGTTATGATTCTGCCGTCCATGGAAAAACAGGATGCAAAAGCAGCCGGGTGGAAATTTGAGTTGGTCGGTTACCAAGATGATGAAAATCCTTGGGAACTATTCGCTTCATTTCTGAAGAAGAATGAAAAGCAGCCCACTGTACTTGGGCTGGAATATGACCACCTTTCCTTAGAAAGGTTCGAAGCTGTCAAACAAATTTTTCCAGAAACCGCCTTTCTTAATGCAAAGGAGATTCTCGCGGAATCGCGGGCAGTCAAAAACAAAAAAGAATATACCTTGCTTAAACAGACTGCCTCTCTTGCAGATCTGGGCATTGAGACTGGTATCCGGTCTATAAAAGAAGGAATCAGCGAGCTTGAATTAATTGCCAACATTGAATATGAACTGAAAAAACATGGGGTGCGGCAAATGTCCTTCTCGACCATGGCACTGTCCGGTGCAAAAACCGCCTCTCCTCATGGTACTCCTTCTTCCAAGATAGTCTCTGGCGGAGATTTAGTAATGTTTGATTTAGGGGTTGTATTTGAAGGCTACTGTTCCGATATAACCCGTACCGTAGCTTTCCGTTCGATAACAGACGAGCAAAGAAGGATTTATAATACAGTAAAGGAAGCTGAGAATAAAGCAGTGCAAAGAGCGGAAATTGGCCTGCCGGTTGGACAGCTGGACGATGCAGCACGCTCTCACATAAATGATGCTGGGTTTGGACAGTACTTTACCCACCGAATTGGCCACGGATTAGGAATTGAAACACATGAGTATCCGTCCATGCATGGAAATAATCAACTGCCTTTAAAAGAAGGCATGTGCTATACGATTGAACCGGGAATATATGTACCTGGAACAGGAGGAGTAAGAATTGAGGATATGGTCTACTTAACAGAGAAGGGACCTGAACGTCTAACAGAGTATCCCAGGGACCTTCAAATCATTGACTAATTGCATATGTACGTCCCCAGCCGCCTTTTGCGGCCCTGAGGACGTACAATTACAGTTAATTTTTTTTATTATTGTAGTGGTGAATTCCCTTATTATTATGCATCTCTTCAATTACCCCGCTTTGATAACTCTCATTCAGCTGATTCCGAACAGCCGCCACACCTTTTTCATCTTCAAAGATGTTTAGCGGATTATTATTCTTTTTATTCTTTGGCATGTAAATCACCTCCATTCTTAGTGTGTCCATTTATTTGTAACCATGACTTTATTTATGTTTCCAATTATTGTTTGTAGTGCTTCTATTCAGAGTATATAATGAAAGGGAAAGGGGAGATGAAGCATGGAGTATAAAAATATCGTAGTGGCATTGGATGGCTCAGAGGCATCTGAAAAGGCATTTCAGAAGTCAGTGGACATTGCCAAAAGAAATAATGCCCGGCTGATCCTTGCACATGTCGTTGACTCCCGCACTTTTGCAACTGCAGAAGCATATGACCGTACACTGGCTGAACGATCGGAAACCTATGCAAAGCAGTTATTGGCCGATTATTCGGAGAAGGCCAAGAATGCAGGCATAACCGAGGTACTGCAGTCCATTGAATACGGTTCCCCAAAAGTGAAAATAGCAAAGGATATTGCCAAGGATTTCCATTCCGATTTAATCATCTGTGGAGCCACTGGAATGAATGCAATGGAACGCTTTCTTATCGGAAGTGTATCTGAGAGTATTACTCGATATGCAACATGTGATGTCCTCGTCGTAAGGTAAAGCAGGGAGGACTCATTTTTAAAAAAAGGCTTTGCCACGGGCAGTTCCGTAACAAAACCTTTAAACCTTTTCTCCCAGCCTTTATGACAGTCTCATGGTATCCCTTGCAATCATTACCTCTTCATTGGTTGGAATTACAATGACCTTAACTGGTGAATGCGGGTAATTGACAAATTGTTCTTTTCCACGGGTATTGTTTAATGCTGGATCCCAATAAATCCCCATGAACTCCAGTCCATGCAATACCTTTTCTCTGATTGTCGTACTATTTTCCCCAACACCAGCAGTGAATATAATTGCATCTACACCGGACATTCTGGCGGCATAGGAACCGATATATTTATGGATTCTTCCGGCAAATACATCGAGCGCCAACTCTGCACGTTCATTTTCGCCAGCCTGCTGTTCAATATCACGCAAGTCACTGGAGAATCCGGATAACGCCAGCATTCCGCTTTCCTTGTTCAATACATTTACCACTTCTTCTGCAGTCTTTCCGGTCTTATCCATAATATACGGAATCAATGCCGGATCAATATTTCCAGACCGTGTTCCCATGGTTACACCTGCAAGCGGGGTAAAGCCCATGGATGTATCAATGGATTCTCCGTTTTTGATGGCGGCGATACTTGCACCATTGCCTAAGTGGCAAGAAATAAGGCGGAGCTTTTCCAAAGGAACATCCATCAATTCAGATGCGCGCTGGGACACATACTTATGGGAAGTCCCGTGGAAACCATATTTCCGGATGCCGTAATCTTTGTAATACTCATATGGCAAGCTGTATAAATAAGAAGACTCCGGCATCGTCTGATGAAATGCTGTATCGAAGACAGCTACCATCGGAACATCTGGCAAGATCTCCTGGAAGGCACGAATTCCTGTAAGATTTGCCGGGTTATGCAATGGAGCAAGTTCCGATACTTTTTCAATTTTCTCAATGACATCTTCCGTAATATTTACAGAATCACTGAAATACTCACCGCCATGGACAATCCGGTGCCCTACTGCATCAATTTCCTCCAGAGACTCGATCACTCCTGAAGACGCAAGTCCATCCAGCAGCTGTTTCACAGCTACTTCATGATCAGGGATGTCTCCAGTTTTCTTGTCCTTATTGTCGTTTACTTCCAAAGTAAATACAGCGTCATTGAGACCGATTCTTTCAATAAGCCCTTTTGCTGCCACTTCTTCATCCGGCATGCGGATTAATTGGAATTTCAATGATGAACTTCCAGCGTTAATTGCTAATACGTTACTCATAGATGTTCAACTCCTATATTAGTGTTTCTGGCTGCTGTCCGTATATTGAACAAACCACTGATTCATTTTACCAAGAATATCTGCCATCGCGTTGGCATTTTTAAAGGACGGTATCTGTGCGAGCAGAGGTTGTTTCGGTGCTTCTGTGCCGTTGCCTTTCTTCTGTAAGATAAGAATGCTTTTAATATGTTTATCGGATTTAAAGGCACTTTCCGGCAGCCGTACGACCCCCACGATATGAGCGTTCTCCTGCAGAAAGCTGTGCAGTTTATCAGACTGGTCGCTGTCAAACAGGAAATCAGGTACGACAAAAATCAAATATCCACCGGGCTTGACATAATTCAGGCTTTGTTCAATGAATAGGTGATGGGCATAGGAATGGCCTTCCTCGGCCCGCAATTCATATTCCCCAGCACGTATATCATCCGGGTAATAACCCACAGGCAGATCTGAAACTACCATGTCAACAGGATCCATCAAAAATGGCCGTAAACTGTCTTGATGGAAAAACTCGATATTCTGCTTCTGAAGATTGGCATTCAATGCCGCCAAGTTAATCAGTGTCGGATCCACTTCCCCAGCAAAGGCTTCTACATCTTGTTCCAGACGGCTTAGCACTGTAGTAAGCAGGTTGGCAGTGCCACCGGCCGGGTCAAACACAGTCAGCTTCCCTTCCTTTTTGCTCAACTTTTCTGCAAAATAACCTACAAGCATTGCTACGGTCTCCGGTGTCATCAAGTGCTGCTGTTGTGTCGAGTCCTTCATTCCTTTTAGGATGGCCAGTTGGACACCTTTTCTAATTTCTCCTATTTCGTACCTTCCCATATCTAATTCCTTTAAAGCATGCTCTAGTTTATGGGTCAGGATATCATCTACGTCGTCAGGAACTTCCTGGAGAAACATTAATTCCATGGTGAATGCCAGACTGTCCAGATAAGGTTCCTCTATATGCTTCTGTATAATATCTGTCGTATTGTCCATCCATTCAAATAATAATTCCACTTTCGTCTTTTCCACTGTAATCCTCCGTTCCTCTTCCTGAGCGATTTCATTGTACCAATTCCACCGCTATTGTACAAAATTAATGAATGGCTTCAGAGAGGTTTTCTGCACAGTAAAAATCTCTCCCGCCGATTGAGCGGGAGAGAAGCTAAACAATTTACTCAGCCTGTTTTGCCGCCTCCAGAGCTGCATCATAATCAGGATGATCAGTCACTTCATTCACGTACTCTACATAGGTAATCTTGTCATTCGAATCTACAACAAAGATTGATCTTGCCAATAAACGAAGTTCCTTGATCAAATTACCATACTTTTCTCCAAAGTCAGCATCACGGTGGTCGGACAATGTATCAAGGTTTTTTACCCCATTGGCTGCACACCAGCGTGTCTGGGCAAAAGGCAGATCCATACTGATTGTCAGGACATGGACATTGTCGATCTTGTCAGCCTCTTCATTGAACCTTTTGGTTTGCTCGGCACAAACTCCAGTATCAAGAGAAGGGACTACACTGATCAACTTCACTTTTCCTTGGTAATCACTCAAGGAAACATCCTTTAAATCATTGGAAACAACTGTGAAGTCAGGTGCCTGGTCGCCTTTCTTTAATTCATTGCCTATTAGTGTGACAGGTTCTTGTTGGAATGTAACATTTGCCATTTAATCATTCCTCCTCTAATGTTGTCAACACTAACATTATGAATAAAATAGGAAGACATGTCCAATGAAAGGAATTTCCTCTATTTAACCATTATCTTTGGCCATGTTATATATCGTAATTCATCTGTCCTTTTTGTGTTCTTTTCTCTTTTTTATCGCCGTTCTTTTTGGTTTTCGCAGACTCCTTCATCAGTTGCTCCACCTTCTCCACCACTTGGGGAGCATAGTCGATCATCTTTTCATAAATATGGGTGTGCTGATCAAGGTGTACCATTTTAATTCCCTGCTCACTGACAATCAGGAAAGCCACCGGAGTGATGGAAACACCCCCACCGCTCCCTCCTCCGAAAGGAAGCTGTGACTCGGAATCCTGGTCTCCTCCCCCTCCGCTGAATTCACTTCCGCCTGCTGCAAAACCGAATCCCACTTTAGAGACCGGGACAATCACTGTGCCGTCCGGAGATTCTACCGGGTCTCCAATAATAGTGTTGACTTCAATCATATCTTTCAAATTTTCCATGGCGGTTGTCATTAAGCCTTGGATAGGATGTTCACTCATTTTATTCCTCCTTTTGTGATTTCTTTTTATTTTTTTTGGATATTATCCGTTTCGCTTTAAGAAGTGCAAGGATAGTTTTTCCGGTTCTCATGGAAACCATACAGTCAATCGTGCTGGACATTTCCCTCCCTTGGAAAATAGGGATTACTTGTATATCGGGTTCACATTCCAGCCTCCCGAACTCGGCAATCATACCAATTAAGGCACCTTTTACCGACCAGGCCCCTCCGGCAAGCATTCCTGTACTGGCCGCATCTCCGGTCCCCCCCTTGGTGTACCACTTCAGCTGATGGAAATGCATATTTTTTAAAATGGCATAAAGGTATCTGCTAACATCCATGGTTATGTTAAGCATTTCTTTCACTTTTCGGGAAAAGGAACCGGATACTAAATGGTCCAGTGAGTCCAACCAATCATTATCCTCCCTTTTCTCCCTGGTGATATCTCTTGAGAATACTCTGAGCCTCAGGAAAAGAACTGAAATTGACAGTAGCTGTCCATTGCCCGAATATGTATAATTTACGGTTATATAGATCCTGGAAAATAACAGGAGTATCAGAAGAATGAAAAGGATCGCTAACGATAAATAGACCATCTGATGACCTTCTTTTTTTATATTCCTATCCTTAGATTGCACCATATAAGGAAACCTACTCGTATAATTGGGATAAAGTCCCTTTAAATGCTAAAATGAGGAAAAACCTATCAATGGAGGTAATGAAATAATGGCAGCACGAAATAAATTATTTTTTTATAGTCCTAATCTGAATGAGATGGCAAATAAACTGCAGCCTCTGTATGAATTGGCGGAGAAAAATGATTTTGTGCTTACTGAAGATGATAAGGAAGCTAATATTATTGTCGGTATCGGAGGGGACGGAACCTTTCTTCAAGCCGTAAGAAAAACCGGTTTCCGTCAGGATTGCCTTTATGCTGGTATAACCGTTGCCGGAGAATCCGGATTTATACTGCGATTTTGATTTAGACAACTTTGAGGATATGCTTCAGTCGCTGCAGCATGAGGAATTAGAAGTCCGCCGCTTTCCTGTCATAGATACGATCATTAACGGGGACAGCACCTACCAATGCTTAAATGAACTAAGTCTCCGTTCTTCCATCATTAAAACTATTGCAGTTAATGTTTATATTGATGAACAACCTTTCGAAACCTTTCGGGGAGACGGGTTGATTGTTGCTACACCAACAGGGAGTACAGGCTATAATAAATCCATTCATGGTGCAGTCATGGACCCGCTGTTGGAAGGATTCCAAGTATCTGAATTAGCTTCTCTTAACAACAACCGCTACCGCACCCTTGGGTCATCTTTTGTATTAGGAAAGGGGCGTACGCTCAAGCTGGAAATTATTCAGGACGGGAATGATTATCCAATTATCGGCCTGGATAATGAGGCCTACCCCATCCAAAATATTAAGGATGTGAAGGTGACATTGAGCAATAAAATAATTAAAACCGTAAAACTGAAGAATAACTCCTACTGGGAGAGAGTCCGCCGTACATTTCTATAAAACTAGAAACCCTCCCCGCTACATGCGGGAAGGGTTTCTTTCATATACAATCTCTCCGTCCACTATCGTCATTTCAATTGGAATATCCTGAATATGTTCTGGGTCTGCCTGGAAAATATCTTCCCCCAGAATTGTAAAGTCGGCACGGTAGCCTTCTGCAATCAACCCTCTGCTATCTTCCTGGTTAACCACATACGCACTGCCAGCAGTATACAATTGAATCGCTTCAAATACAGTTAGCTTCTCTTCTGGATGATATACTTCATGGTCAATGGTGGACCTCCGTGTAACTGCAGCTTGAATTCCCACAAGTGGGGCCACTTCCTCAATAGGAGCATCCGAACCGCCCGCACAGGAGATTTGATGATCCATCATTGTCTTCCATGCATAGGAAAGTTTGAGACGTTCCTCTCCGAGACGATCAATTACCCATGGAAAATCAGAAGTCATAAATGATGGCTGGATATCAACAACTACCGGAAGCTGCTTTAGCCGGTCTAAGGTCGATTCATTTAATATCACACCGTGGATGATACGGTCCCTTGCGCCATTTTCCAGTGGATACTTATGGATTAAATCGGCAATCTCTTGGACCGCCCTGTCCCCAATCGCATGTACAGCAATGGGAAGCCCATGTTCTCTCGCTTTTTTTATGATTCTTTCGAGCTCTTCAGTCTCATGAATGGCAAAACCTTTATTGCCGGGATCATCGGAATAGTCTTCAGAGAGCCAGGCCGTACGTCCCCCTAAAGCTCCATCGGAAAATATCTTTACTGCGCCCAATTCCACATACCTGGTCCCGCTTAAATAGCGAAGTCGATCACTGATCAGCTCATCCAGCACGTCATGATGCACGAGTAGATGTGCTTTGAATCTCCGGTCTCCACTAAGCGCATTTTGATACGCATCAAGGGTCTTCCTATATCCATAATAATTAAGGTCCTCGGTATGGCCGCCTACCAGGCCTTTGGAGTGCAGGTCATCCACCGCAATCTTAATCACCTGCTCCAGATAGCTCTGTGACACATCAGGCAGAGAATCCTTTACCAAGTCCTGGGCATTGTCAAGGAGATATCCTGTCGCATCTCCATTGTCGTCTCTGACAATCCTTCCGCCCTGCGGATCGGACGTCTCCTTCCCAACATCAGCCATCTCCAATGCCTTTGTGTTAGCAATTAAAGCATGCCTGCACACTCGGGTAAGCATCATCGGGTTGTTCGGTGCAATTTCATCCAGCTCTGTGCGGTGAATGATCGATGGGTTCTCCCATTGGTTCTCATTCCACCCCTCCCCTATCAGCCATTCTCCTTCAGACAGGTATGGTATACGATTTTGTAATGCTTCTTTTATTTCGCCTGCTGAGGTCATTTGTGATAGGTCTAGCCTAAGAAGCTTTTCGCCATGCATCACAATATGAAGATGACTATCCACAAGGCCAGGAATCATTGTCCTTCCTTGCAGGTTCACCTCTTTATCAATATCATCATAGAATGAATGATATAACTTTTCATATGTACCAGCTGCTTTTATTGTATCATCTTCTGTAAAAACGGCTTCTGCCATGGATCCCTCATGCTCCATGGTATAGATCTGTCCTCCAAACCATAAAATCCCCATTTTTTCATTCCCCTTCCAAAAATACCTCTCTTTTACTTTACCTATTTTCATGCCAAATTACAAAACTTGAGGGCTATCCCCACAAGGATAGCCCAATAGCCATATTCATATTAAATTGATTTATTGTTGACCTTGCTGGCCGCTAAATTGCTGCTCAGCCATAGAAACGAGACGTTTTGTGATTTCTCCACCAACAGATCCGTTGGCACGGGAAGTAGTATCTGCACCAAGTTGTACACCAAATTCCTGGGCAATTTCAACTTTCATTTGGTCTAGAGCTTGTTGAACACCAGGCACTAGCAATTGATTTGAATTATTGTTGTTTGCCATGTCAGTTCACCTCCTTGGTACGCTTATGATGTGTACCAAGGGAGAAAATCATGCATTTAACTGATTGGTATATGCTGGTTGTTCAACCAGTTGCTGCCGTCAAAACAAATCATCCATGTCATTCAATTGCTTTTTCTTATCGTCGAGCTTAATTGTTTCAATGCCCGCTACCGCTTCGTCAATTAGATGGCTGAAATCTTTTTGCCCCTCAAATTGATTAACTTTCTCTCTCGTAGGTCTGGTCTTGGGAGATTTCGGCACAAAGATGGTACAGCAATCTTCATACGGAAGTATAGAGGTCTCATACGTTCCTATTTGTTTGGAGATGTCAATAATCTCATGTTTATCCATTGCAATTAACGGACGGATAATTGGGTAGTTGGTAACCTCATTTATAGTATGCATACTCTCCATCGTCTGACTGGCAACCTGACCTAGGTTCTCACCTGTTGTCATAGAGAGAATAGATTCCTGTTCACATACCTTTTCACTTATCCGCATCATCATTCGACGCATGATTGTCATGGCATAACCCTCTGGCATTTCTCGGAAGATTTCCTGCTGAAGCTTAGTGAAAGGCACAATATGAACCTTCACCGTCCTCCCGAAATCTGTTAGCTGTTCTGCTAGGTCGAGTACCTTCTGTTTGGCTCTTTCACTCGTGAACGGAGGTGAATGGAAATGGATAGCTTCGATTTGGACACCTCGTTTCATAGCAAGATACCCTGCAACCGGACTGTCAATTCCGCCAGACAGGAGAAGCAGCGATTTCCCTGCAGTTCCTACTGGGAGCCCGCCAAGTCCAGGGATTACACGAGAAGTGATGTAGGTGGCCTCCATTCTGATCTCCACCTTAATTTCCATGTCAGGCTGATGGACGTCCACCGAATACCCTTCCGTATTGGCAAGCAAATGACCGCCAAGCACCTGATTCATTTCCTGTGAAGCTATCGGAAACTCCTTATCAATCCTTTTTACACTGACTTTGAAAGTATTGATGTTTTCCCCGCTTTCCAAGGCATACAGGGCAGCTGCCTTGACCGCTTCCACTTCATTCTCTACTTTTATTGCTGGACTTAGACTTTGAATTCCGAATATTTTCCTGCATTTGTCAATGATCGGTTCTGCTTCATGTCCATTAAGCAGGACAAACATCCGTCCTTGTGTCCGTTTTACTTTGGCATCGGGAAATTCCTTCAGTTTATGCTGGATATTTTCCTGCAGTTTTAGGATGAACTGCTTTCTGTTTTTCCCTTTCAGAGCCATTTCACCATAGCGTATTAAAATATGATCATATTGCATTTGACATCTACTCCATTACTTCTTTAAATTGTCTGATTGACCGGTCTAGTGCGGAAAGAAATGTATCTATCTCCTCCCGGGTATTATCGTAGCTCAAGCTTACTCGTAATGCGGAAGTGGTCCGGTCATTACCCCAGCCACATGCCGAAAGGATTTTGCTTTCATCCTTCTGCTTGGAAGAACAGGCAGATTTCGTTGATATATATATCCCTTCCTCGCCCAACATATGAATCAGCACTTCTGGTTTGGTTCCCGGTACAGAGAAATTCATAATATGTGGCGCGGAAGATTCTGGTGTATTGATCTTTACATCTTGGATTTTAGACAGTTGTTCACGAAGATGCAGCTGCAAACGGCGCAGCTGGTCGCCTTCCTTTTTTTCGCGTTCGGTTATCAGCCTTAAGGCTTTGGCCATCGACACAGCTCCCGCAAGGTTTTCCGTCCCTGAACGATGTCCATATTCCTGGCTTCCTCCGTGGAGAAGTGGGAACAGAGTTGTTCCTTGTTTTATATATAAGATTCCCGTTCCTTTCAATCCATGTATTTTATGGCCGGAAAAAGTACATAAATCAATTCCACTCCCCCTAAGCTTAAGCGGCAGCTTGCCGACTCCCTGGACATTGTCGACATGGAAGAACAGTTTTGGGTGCTGTTTGGCAACAGCAGCTGCTTCCTGGATTGGTTGAACCGAACCAATTTCATTATTTACATGCATGAGAGAAATCAAGATGGTATCATCCCTGACGGCCTTTTTTAAATCAGTTATTGATATTACACCATTTTGATTGACGGGTAAATAGGTTACCTCGAATCCCAGCCTTTCCAGCCCCCTGCATGCCTCCTCTACGGATGGATGCTCCACTTCGGATGTAATAATATGTTTCCCTCTATTTTGATGTTCCAAAGCAATGCCTTTTATCGCGGTATTATTTCCTTCCGTTCCTCCAGAGGTAAATACAATTTCAGACTCTGTAACCCCAATTATTTCCGCCGCCTGTTGCTTGGCCTTATGGAGTAGTTGTTCCGCCTCACCGCCAAATTGATGAATGGAAGAAGGATTAGCATAATATTTAGTTGTAACCTGTTCAAAACTCCTCATTACGGAGGGTTCTGGTTTGGTAGTTGCACTATTATCAAGATAAATCATTCATTATACCCCTTATTTCAGAAAACTTGCCTGCACTTTTACGGCGCAGGCTGGAAGTCCTTAACTATACTTTTATAGAAACTAATCTGTCATCGAAAAAACTTTTCATTTCTTTTCCAAGACAAAAGGGAAGGCTGACTTAGTAAAGGATTCCTTACATATCCTTTTCCTAATGACAGCCTTTATCCCTTTTTATGAACTGCTGACCATCTGAACCTCTTCAATCCGTTTTAAAGCTCCAGGTTCAATTTCTTCTACGGCTTTTGCTGCCTGCTCCAAGGCCAATTCATATTCATATGATCTGAACAGCCTTTCCGCTTCAGCCAATTTCCCCGCCAACATGGCATCTTGACTGCGATAACGGTTAGCATATTGGATGACCTGCTCCGTTAAATAAGCCTGTTCAAGCATCAATTCCGTTTGTTCCATGGCCTTATCTACCGCTTCTTTCGAATTATTCAGCGCCTCCTGCACGTTTACCATATCAAGCGGCTCTGTCTCCAAGGCAGCAAGAACCCTTTCGTTCTTGCTGGAAGCTTCATCTAAAAGATTCCATATATATGTAGGAACGCCTGGAATATTGCTTTTCTTCAATTTTCTTCCTACTCCTTGAAGCTGTGTTCTAATTTCCATCAATTTCTCTTTTGCTTCCAGTTCATCCTTACGTAAATTGTGGATCCTCTTTTTGAATTCTTCATGTTTCGCCTGCAATTCCTGTACCTGGCGGAAGCCTTCTTCCACTTTCTCTCGTACCTCCGAATGTGCCGCATTATCATTTTCCAAATCCTTCGACATATCATCAAGCTCATCTCTTAATGATTCGATCGCCGTTTCAATACCCAGGTACTTTTCCATGTCACTGTCTTCCAGATGGTAAGCTTCGCGCAATTCCTGGAGGTCTTCTTTTGTTTCCGTGAATGTGATCGTCAGTTCATTCAATGTATGTTCATATTCCGGCATTTCTTTGTCTAAGTAGTTTTTGGCTACAGCTTCTTTTTCTAGAAGGTCGTACATCTCTGTAATGCCTGCCTCTACCTCGGCAACAATTTCACTGACGCCGTCCATCTCAGCATTTTCCAATTTGCTTACATTGCTTAATAATTTTTCCTGATATGTAAGAATTTCGGTTTCAAAGCCGAGGTGGGAAACATGATAGCCGGCTTCTTCCATCTCCCTTAGTCCGCCCGAAAGATTCTCCAGCTGAGAAGGAAGCTCTTGCTTCGACTTCTTATACAATGACGGGAATTCCTCTATCTGCTTTTGCAGCTCCACCACTCTGTCCTTCAGGCGGTCAACCAACCTCTTCGCTTCCAGATAATTTCCTTCTTCGGCAAGCTCTTGGTATTGATCCAGCATTTCTTCAAGCTTATCAATTTCTCTGTCAAAATGGAGTTCTGCTTTTCCATATTGGTAACGGTTCTGGGATATCTGCTTCCTAAGAGCCTTCACCTGCGGCTGGAGATTCTCCATTTCCGTCCGGCTTGACTCTTCTGAATCAATCAGTTCATCGACCTCTTTTAATATGATTTCTATTCTCTTTTCAATGGATTGGAGTATCTCTTCCACGTCACTTAATATCCGCTTCGATCTGGTGAAAAGATAGCGGTCAGCAGCCTCTTCCGCATCGAATAAATGTTCCTCGATATCCGGAAGCTCTTTGGATGCGATAGTATCCCACCGCTCTTTCCAATCCTCGAATTTCTCTTGGGTCTCACCTGATAGATTGAGGCTCTTAATACGCGATAGATGTGCTGCAATATTCCGATCCATTATATCCATTTTCCAAGCCTCATACTTATCCACTTCATCATAGACCCGCTTACGTATAATCAGGCCTGCTATGATTAGTACGATGATTGCCAGTATGATTCCAATTACGTACGCCATCTGTATGTAAGCCCCCTAACCAAATTCCTATAAGAGGCAGCAATTGCAAAAGCCTCCTGAAGAACAAATTATCATAAAAATTCCGCCTGTAATTTTCTATTACCTATAATACCATGCAACCGGCAATTTTGGCTAAAAAAATACAAATAAATTAATAATTCGCCGCTTATCGTTTCTTTCCCTGCTATTCTTTCAGTTCCGCTTGTTTTTCAGCCATAAGGAAATCCAGCCATTGGTGAACGGTTTTTACGTATTTTTTCACAAACACGTCGTGGGAATAATCTCCAACTACTTTGTCCTTCCACTCATTCTGCATAACATAGGGTGTAACCAGCATCCCTTTTAACTGCAGGAGGATAAATACGGCATCCAGCCCTTTCCGTCTATGACTCTTCAAAGCCTCTTGAAAGGCATTACTGATCAGATAATTTTCCTTCGCCAAATATGTTACTGCCATTTCCCGGACAAATACGGAGTCTAGGGAAAGTTCCCTGTGTATAAAACAGGAGAATTGATGATGCTCTTGCTTATATTTTATAATCTCAAACACCAACTGTTTCAGCCTGTCCAGAGAGGAACCTTCTTCCATTTGGCTCCATACCTCTTCCATTCTTTTCAAATATGCTTCATAATACTGGGTAACGGCATACTCCAACAGCCCCTGCTTGCTTTTGAAGTAGTAACTGATTAGAGAAACATTTACAGAGGCTTTATCGGCAATATCTCTGACCGAAGTGCCGCTGAAACCCTTTTGATAGAATAATGAAGAAGCTGCATTTATCACTTTTTGCTTTGAAGGGTTTTTTTTCATGTTATTCAACTCCTTATATGTCATTTACGACAGGGAGGCCGATTATCCTGCAATTTTACCTCGACAAAATACATATAGGATGTCGATAATTGTTCAAACGAATCTTAATTATGAAAGGAAAATGTATATGATTCAAGCAAATGCCTATTCCGGGAATAAGGAGAAAGACTATCAATTGCTGAATAAACAGCTGAAAGCTCTAATAGAGGACGAGACTGATGCCATTGCCATCCTATCCAATGCCTCCGCACTTTTAAATCAATTCTTGAATGACGTAAACTGGGTCGGCTTTTATTTGTGGAAGGATGAGGAGGATGAGCTCATACTCGGACCTTTCCAAGGGCTTCCGGCCTGTGTCCATATAGCTTTCGGAAAAGGGGTATGTGGTACAGCTGTCAAAGAACGCAGCACCCAGGTCGTCCCGGATGTCCACCATTTTCCAGGACACATTGCCTGCGACAGTGCCAGCCGGTCGGAAATAGTCGTTCCAATCACGGTAGATGGTTTTATATACGGTGTTTTGGATATTGACAGCCCAATTACCGACCGTTTCGACGAGATAGACCAGAAGTATCTGGAGGAGTTTACAGCTATTCTGGAACAGTTTCTGAGTTAAACGTCCATGTTGTTTGCTGAATTGCCTTAGAATATATTCTAACTTGGAATAGAAAGTAATATAATTCATAGCGGTTAACGTTTAAAGACGATTCTATATGGGGTAATTATATTAAAAATCCGCCTTTATAAAAGATCCAATATCAGGAGGTTCTTATATGAAATTATACCAAGTTAGAAAAGGACAGTTTGTCTTCTATCAGAATGAACTCCATAAAGTATATTCCATCAGGCCAGTCTATAAAAAACCAGTTCAATTGTATCGTCTGAAAGATATGCAGCAGGTACAGGCCAAGGCTGGAGATATAGAGTATATCCGGCCACAGAATAATGACACTTTTATTTTCTATGGCAAAAGATATACCATAAATAACCAAGAAGAACCGGAACCAGGTGATTATATTCTTATCACCAGGCCAGCACCGGACCTTCTTGACCATTATTCTCTGAATGAGATTGAAAAAGTGGGCCATGTGGAAGAAGGGAATGTCATCACCACCAGAGATAATGGTGTCAGGCGCAAAGAGTATGTAGTGATGACGCCCGGCAGAACGGAAGATGCCAGAGAAATTGCCTACCAGGATCCCGCCCTTGTCTCTGAAACTCAAAAAGCAGATGATGAATCGATTACTTATTTAATTGAGAATGATGACTCCCTTAAGCCGATGGTTGGGGATATATATGTAGATATTCACCAGCAGACGAAAGCCATGATTGTCGCTATGACAGAAGACGAAGTGATATTCGGCCATGGCGTTCGAGTGCACGTTGCTGAATTACTGAACAAAAACAATTTCGAACTGGTGTATCAGGTGGATGAGGGGCTCTAAGGTCCCTCATCCTTTTTCATTATGGCCCTCCCCCATTTCATCTTCCTCCACATTATCCCACCTTTTAACCAAGTATTTTCCCACCTATGGTTGACTTATGTTCTGCCAAGCTATATACTATTCTTTGTGTAAAATAATAAAGGTAGCTTAAGTGGACCGCTGCTTGTTCCCATTATGTTCCTTATTTCAGTATAAGGTGTATCGTGTAACTCTCTGCTGCTGGAGCGATGGTACATGAAAACATAATGGCCAACAGAAGGGACACACCGTTTATTTTATGCAAAATAAAATAATAAAGGAGTATGTCTTATGGCTCGCTATACTGGATCAGTATGGAAAAAATCACGTCGTCTTGGCATTTCATTAACAGGGACTGGTAAGGAACTCGATAAGCGTCCTTACGCTCCTGGTCAGCATGGACCAAACCAACGCAGAAAAATCTCTGAATACGGATTACAGCTGCAAGAAAAACAAAAGCTTCGTTTCATGTATGGATTGAACGAGCGCCAATTCCGTACATTGTTTGACAGAGCAGGTAAAATGAAAGGTATTCATGGTGAAAACTTCATGATCCTTCTTGAATCCCGCCTTGATAACCTTGTATACCGTTTGGGTCTTGCCCGTACACGCAGACAAGCCCGTCAGCTGGTCAACCATGGCCATGTAACAGTAGATGGTGGACGTGTGGATATTCCTTCATACAGCGTGAAACCAGGCCAGGTAATCGGACTTCGTGAAAAATCCCAGAATCTTGATATCGTCAAAGAAGCTGTGGAAGTAAATAACTTCGTACCTGAATACGTAACATTTGATGCAGATAAAATGGAAGGTACTTATGCTCGTTATCCAGAGCGTTCTGAACTTCCAGCAGAGATCAACGAAGCACTTATCGTTGAGTTCTACTCTCGTTAATCTATGCCGTCTGCAGGTTAACACACAAAAATCCCTTGAAATGTTGTTAGATCAACGTTTCAAGGGATTTTTTGGAGGCAAATGATGGTTTAGCTATGAATGGATGCTGAACACAACCGGCCCAACTATGAACCATGATCAAAAAGGCGCTGACTTCAAGTCAGCGCCTTTCACTTTTATTTATAGTTGATCAATGTGTATTTTTTCTTGCCCCTGCGGATGATCGTAAACTGTTCTTCAATCCTGTCTTCTGCCGAAACGACATACTGTAAATCCTGAACCCTTTCGCCATTAATATAAATAGCACCATTCTTGATATCTTCCCGTGCTTGCCGCTTGGAAGGTGAGATAGAAGATTCGACAAGTAGATCGATCAACCCGATCTCTTCTTTCTCAGCCTGATAGGTAGGTACATCCTTGAACCCTTGTTTAATATCACTGATGGACAGTTGTTTCAGGTCACCACTAAATAGAGAAGCTGAAATCTTTTGTGCCTGTTCCAATGCTTCCTCATTGTGTACTTGCCTCGTCATTTCCTCAGCTAGCCGCTTCTGGGCTGCTCTTTCCTCCGGCCGGTTGTTGACCTCTTCCTCTAGTGCAGTGATTTCGTCATCTGAGAGGAACGTAAAGTAGCGAAGGAACTTGATAACATCACGGTCATCCGTGTTTATCCAGAATTGGTAAAATTCATAAGGAGATGTTTTTTCTGGATCCAGCCAGATGGCACCGCCTGCCGTTTTGCCAAACTTTGTCCCATCGGCTTTTGTGATTAATGGAACAGTAAGGCCAAATACTTTGATCTCTTCGTCCTCATTTTCCCTCGATCTCCGGATCAATTCCATACCTGCAGTGATGTTCCCCCACTGATCACTGCCGCCTATTTGCAGTGTACAGTTCTCCTCTTCATACAAGCGGAGAAAATCAAGGGATTGCAGAATCATATAGCTGAATTCCGTAAAGGTGATTCCCTGCTCGATACGGGCTGAGACAGACTCTTTGGCCAGCATATAATTTATTCCAAAGTGCTTCCCTGCATCCCGGAGGAAATCGATGACTGTCATGCTGCCTAGCCAATCGTGATTATTTCTGGCAAGGACTGGGTTTTCTCCTTTATTGAAATCAAGAAGCCTGTCTATCTGTTCTTTGATTCTTTCACTGTACTGCTTGACAACCTCTCCTTCATTCAAGGAACGTTCAGTAGACCTGCCGCTTGGGTCTCCAATCATCCCTGTTCCACCGCCAACTAATGCAATCGGCTTATGCCCTGCCTTTTGAAATCTCTTTAGCATGGTGACAGGCAGCAGATGACCTATATGTAGGCTGTCGGCAGTCGGGTCAAAACCAACATACAATGTAACTTGGTTTTCTGCCAAGTGTTTCTCCAAGCCTTCCCTGTCTGTCGTCTGATGAATCAAACCTCGATTTTCCAAGTCCTGTAGAATATTCATTTTTACCACTCTCCAACCCTGAAATTTTGCATAAAAAAACCCGTTCCTTAAGATAAGGGACGAGTTGAACACGCGGTACCACCCTTGTTGCATAAAAATGCCACTTGGGATTTGTTAACGATGTCTCCACCGTTTCCGCAGGTGTGCCCCTGCCGGAAAATACTCCAGACCGTAATTCATTCGCAAATATATACCGGCTTTCACCAGCCGCCGGCTCTCTTGGATAGTGATTTGCAAACTACTTCAATCCTTCATCGTATGAAAAATATTATTCTTTATTCATACCATATTCGGCTTTAGAAAGCAATAATAAGCTCCAGTTTTTTCTGTTCCAGTCTGTCGTATTGTGCTATAATTAGAATGGAATTTGGGAGGTTTTTCAATGGATTTAAAAGGAAAATACCATAAATACAGCCAAAAGTTTGGTGAGATATGGAAAACTGGAAAAATACAACGCTCTTCCCGTATTACCTATGATGTCTTCTGGAACGTAGTGATCTTTTTCCTGATCATAGGTTTTATCGGGCTCTTTTTTGCTGGAGGAATTGGTGCCGGCTACTTTGCATCGCTTGTCGAGGATGAGCCGGTGCGAAGCTATGAAGAAATGAAACAGCACCTCTTTGATTACAGCGAAACATCCAAGTTGTACTTTGCAGACGAAGTCTACTTCGGCGATATCAGTTCAGACGTTCACAGGGAAGAGATTTCCCTTGAAAATATCTCTGACCATCTTATCAATGCGGTGATTGCTACAGAGGATGAATACTTCGAAACACACGAAGGGATTGTCCCGAAAGCCCTGCTCCGCGCCATGATGCAGGAATTCACCAATTCCGAGGTTCAAACGGGCGGGAGTACTCTGACACAGCAGGTCATTAAGAACCAAATCCTGACAAATGAAGTTTCCTTTGAAAGAAAAGCGAAGGAAATCCTGCTGGCACTCCGCCTGGAAAGGTTTTTTGAGAAGGATGATATCCTGAACGCTTATCTTAACATCGTTCCATTCGGCAGGGATGCTGCCGGAAGGAATATTGCAGGGGTCCAGACAGCAGCTAAAGGTATTTTCAATGTAAATGCTGATGAACTGAATTTGCCTCAGGCAGCTTATATAGCCGGTCTTCCCCAGAGCCCTTTCGCGTATACACCTTTTAAGAATGCAGGAGGGCTCAAGACCGAGGAAGGTATGCAGAAAGGATTGCAAAGGATGCAGTCCGTACTGGACCGGATGAAAGAGGAGGAATATATTACGGAGGAAGAATATCAGGAAGCCACCAGTTATGATATAGTGGCAGATTTCCGTGAAGATTTCCCTCTCCCGCGTGACACGTACCCGAGATTGACAGATGAACTGAAAAGCAGAGCTGTTGATAAACTAACCATGGTGATTGCTGAGGAAGATGGATATACCAAGGAAGAACTCGAAAATAAAGAAAGCCTCAAAGAAAGGTACAGAGAGCGAGCAAGAACTGACTTAAGTACCAAAGGCTATCAGGTTCATTCTACCATCGACAAGGAAATCTATGACTCTATGCAAGAAGTCACTGAAAACTTTGGAGATTTTGGCCCGACCTGGACCGGAAATATTACCAGGGCAGACGGCGAAGTAATTGAAACCACCCAGCATGTACAGGCTAGTGCTGTAATGATCGAAAACTCCACCGGCCGTATTATCAGCTTTGTTGCAGGAAATGATCCTGAAAAAGATTATAATTTTGCCACAGCAGCCAAACGGTCTAACGGCAGTACCATGAAGCCATTGTTAGTGTTTGCCCCTGCAATGGAAGAAGGATTAATTCAGCCGGGAACTCCTGTGGCAGATGTTGACCTTCCTGTAGCCGGTGACTGGAAACCATCAAATTACAGTGGTTCCCATTACGGCCTGATTCCTGCCAGGAAGGCTCTGTATAATTCATATAACGTATCCACCAGCCGGATCTATAAAAAGATGCTTGACAGCAACCCTGATAGGAATCCAGTGGAAAAATATCTTCAGAAGATGGGAATCACTACCGTTGATCCTAAGGAAGGTTACTACCCTTCCCTCTCCATCGGTGCTACCACGACTGGGGTTACAGTTGAGGAAAACACCAATGCTTTTGCTACCTTCGGCAATAAAGGGAAGTTTGCCGATGGATATATGATTGACAAAATCACGACTGCAGATGGGGAGATCATTTTTGAGAAAGAAGTAGAGACTGAAGAGGTATTCTCCCCACAAACGTCCTACCTTACTCTTGACATGATGAGGGACGTCATGGATAAAGGGACAGGAACCTATGCTAATTCACAGCTTTCAAATCAGAGTGTGGATTGGGCTAGTAAGTCGGGTACCGGCCAGGAATGGAAGGATGTATGGTTCATGGGCGTCAACCCGAATGTGACTATTGGGACATGGATGGGGTATGAAATCCCGAAGCCATTATATAGATCCTGGGATCCGCAAGGGCATAGCCAAAGAGTACAGAGGTTCTGGGCTCAACTTGTCAACAGTGCCGCTCAGGCAGATCCAGAACTGGTTACTCCGAGTGAATCCTTTGAACAGCCGGAAGGCATTGTTTCCCGCAGTTATTGCGCCATTTCCGGGAAGCTCCCTTCTTCACTGTGTGAAGCTGCTGGATTAATAAAGGCTGATTTATTTAATGAAAAGTACGTGCCTACTGAAACAGATGATAGTCTGATACGGGGCAATTCTGTACAGGTAAACGGCCGCTCAGTTGAAGCAGACTCAAACACTCCGAAAGAATTCATAAATAGTAACGGTTTGGCATTCAACCCTGAATTTCTGGAGGAGAACGGTTATGACCAACTGAATAGCATCAGAGAGCTCTATCCCCGTACGGACAGAGACCGCTGGGAAAGAATTGGGGCGCCGAGCTCAGGGACCACTACTATTGAGGATAATGATCAGGCCCCGTCTGCCCCGGAAGCATTAAGCAGCTCTGGGGACAGCTTGGCATGGAACAGTTCCAACAGTCCTGATGTTGCCGGCTATCGCATCTATCATGCTGAAGACCGGAATGGAAGCTACAGCCAGATAGGAAACACCACCTCCACCTCCTATTCCTCGTTGCCAGGAGATGGAGTATACCATGTGAGAGCAGTCGATTATTATGGAAGACAGTCCACTCCTTCCGCCGAAATTGTCGTTGGAGAACTGGCTGCTACTGCCTCCTCACAAGAGACAACTAATGAATCGCAAACCAACGTAGAACAGCTATCTAATGAGGAAACCGAAGAAGACTCCGAGATAGAAGCAGTCGATCAAGGAACTGAAGATGAAGGTTCAGAAAGCCAAGATGGCAGCATCGAAGAAGAGAATCATGAAAGAGAATAATTAATCAGCTTAGGAGCTTGCATGTTGGCAAGCTCCTTTATTTAGCTTTATTTTATATGTTCAGAGATGTCTTAATTTTGTACTATAAATTACTAAAAATTGTGCATCAAGTAATGTATAATGAAATGAAAGCGGATTAATGATGAGCCAATAATACAGGTGGTGAAGGGATGGAACATTTAAAGACCCCACATGCCGTTACACAGGATACTAAAAGTGGAACGGTTACCATAGAGGGGCCAATAACAGCGGAAAAACTGAATACCTACCATTTCCATGAACAATTGACTGCATTTCGGCCTGCCGATAAGCAGTTTGAGGCATTAGTCAAAATTGCCGATTTTCCGGAAGGGCGGATTATCATTGCCAGGACAAACGATACAATTATTGGATATGTAACCTATTTACATCCTGACCCATTGGAAAGATGGTCTGAATTCAATATGGAAGACCTGATAGAATTGGGAGCGATTGAAGTCATCCCTCAATTTAGGGGTAGTGGCATCGCCTCTCAATTACTTGAAGTGTCTATGATGGATGATTATATGGAAAACTACATTATAATCTCGACCGAATACTATTGGCATTGGGACCTAGATGGAACAAGGCTTAGCATATGGGATTACCGTAAAGTAATGGAGAAAATGATGGCTGCTGGCGGTTTGACTCCCGCCCCGACGGATGACCCGGAAATCATCTCCCATCCAGCCAATTGCCTAATGGTGAGAATTGGTAAGACTGTGCCCGAGGAATCGGTTAACAGGTTTGATAAGCTGCGCTTTCTGCAGAGACACCAATACCGTAATATGAGGGAGGGATTTTAATGCTGGTGGAAGAGATTATGAAGACCGAGGTGATCAGCCTGCCCCCTACTGCTACCATTGCAGAAGCCGACCGTCTCCTGCAACAGCACAAACTCAGACACCTTCCTATTGTCAATGAGCAGCATGCTGTAATAGGCATTGTTTCTGACCGGGATGTACGGGATGCTACCCCTTCCATCTTTCAGTTGGATACTGACAGGCACGAATTGGAGAATGAAATCCAATCCATAATGAGCCATCCAGTGGTAACCGTCCATCCACTTGATTTGGTGGAGGATATAGCGCGTATTTTCTATGATGAAGAGTTTGCCGCACTTCCAGTCGTCAGAAACAATAAGCTTGTCGGCATCGTAACCGAAAAGGATATGCTTTATACATTGATTCAGCTGACCGGCACCCATGTACAAAGTTCCCATATTGAATTGAAAGTCCCTCACAGGCCCGGTATCCTTCCAGAGGTGACAGCAATTTTCGGAAAAAGAAAGACCAATATCGTTTCCGTATTGGTTTACCCTTTTCGTGATGACCCATCATACAAAATACTCGTTTTCCGTATTCAAACCATGAACCCCGCTCCGGTGATCCAAGAATTGAGAGATGAAGGGTATGAACTGTTGTGGCCTAATAATATACAGGAGTCACAAACATGACTTGCAATGCACATTTTGTATATTCTGATAATCTATTAAAATACCATTTCCATTCGGATCATCCCTTTAACCAGAAAAGGGTCTTATTGGCCAAAGACTTGTTGGAAAGTTTGGGGCAGCTAGTTGATAAAGATATTATTCCTCCAAGGATGGCTTCGGATGACGAGCTTACCCTATTCCATGATCCTGCTTATGTGGATAGCGTCAAAAAAGCAGGAATGGGGAAGCTTTCTGATGATGAAGGATACGAATTTGGACTGGGAACAGAAGATACTCCTATCTTTACCGGTATGCATGAGGCTTCCGCATATCTGGTTGGAGCCAGCTTGACTGCTGTAGACAGTGTGTTGGAAGGAAAGGCGATACATGCTTTGAACTTAGGCGGCGGCCTTCATCATGGATTCAAGAGGAAAGCCGCTGGTTTTTGTATTTATAATGATGGAGCCGTGGCCATCAAATATATTCGTGAAAAATACGGACTGAAAGTTTTGTATGTAGATACAGATGCCCATCACGGGGACGGGGTACAATGGGCTTTCTATGATGATCCCAATGTTTGTACCTTCTCCATTCATGAGACCGGCAGATACCTGTTCCCAGGAACAGGCAATGTTAATGAACGAGGCATAAAAGAAGGCCATGGGTATAGTTTTAATCTGCCAATAGACGCCTTTACAGAAGACGAGTCATTCCTGCAGGTTTATGAAACAGCCCTAAGAGCCATTGCAGAGTATTTTCAGCCTGATGTAGTCATTACCCAGAATGGAGCGGATGCACACTGCTATGACCCATTGACCCATCTATGTGCAACTATGGAAATCTATGAAAGAATCCCACAGACTGCCCATCAAATCGCCCATGAATTTTGTAATGGCAGGTGGATTGCCCTAGGCGGCGGAGGTTATGATATATGGAGAGTGGTACCAAGAGCTTGGAGCCAGATATGGAATGTAATGAAGGCAGGTAAACCAGCGACGGGTAAGATTCCTTCCGCCTGGCTTCAGCGGTGGAAAAGTGAATCACCTGTCCCATTACCAGGTTATTGGGAAGATAAAAAGAATATCGTACCCGATATTCCAAGAAAGCTGGACATCACCGAAAAGAACGGGAAACTGCTGGCCAGCTTGCTAAAATATACCAAAATGCCGGCACAAAAAGAGAACGGAATTGGCCATTAACGGCCAGTTCCGTTCTCTTCTGTTACTGAAATATTTTTCATGATTATCATTTCTACTCGACGGTTCTTTTTCATATTCTCTGCGCTTGTATTCGGTACTACCGGCCTTGTCTCTCCATAGCCGGAAATGGAAAAGCGGCTTTGTTCAAGCTGATGATTATCTATTAGGTAACGGACTACACTGCTAGCTCTAGCTCCGGATAGTTCCCAATTAGATGGGAAACGATAACCTGCCATCGGCCTATTATCAGTATGCCCTTCCACCATAACATCGTTAGGCAGATTTTTAAGCAGTGTCCCAACCCGGTCTAGGAATGGCTTTCCCGTATCAAGTATCTGTGCTTCTCCGGAAGGAAAAAGGAGACGTTCCTGCAGAACCAATGCAACTCCCTGATCTGTCCGGTTAGCTGTAATCACCTCGTGTAATTCATTTTCAGTCAGGTATCGCTCGACATTTTCCAACAGACCGTCCAAGTCCTCTTCAACACTCTCGTTCTTATCAGACAAACCGTCCCTTCTATCAAACCCTCCAGGTAGTTCACCCTCCGTTATGCGACTGCTTTCAGAGGGATGTTCCATTGGTACCGGAGAAGGAAATGAATCAAAAATCATCCTATTTTGAAAGGAGGAGAACACCGCTTCAAACTTCATCTGATCAATTTGAGACATGGAGAACAAGAGAATAAAAAATACCAGAATAAGTGTGACCATATCCGAGTATGTAACCATCCATTTAGGCGCCCCGTTCTTTTCTCTCCTAAATTTACGCCTCATGAACGCTCTCCACCTGTGCCGAATCTTCCTCAGCTTCCTGCTGTTTCTTCAGCTTTTCTTTTGGAAGGAAGGCACTTAGCTTTTCTTCTAAAATACGAGGGTTTTGTCCGGATTGAACTCCAATTACACCTTCTATGATAATTTCCTTAATAAATATTTCTTCTTCCGTCTTATTCTCCAGTTTACTTGCCATTGGAGTAAAAACGAGGTTTGCAAGTACTGTTCCATACAAGGTAGTTAACAGAGCAACAGCCATGGCTGGTCCGAGTGTATCAGGATCATCCAATGTATTCAGCATCAGGACCAGACCGACGAGAGTTCCTATCATCCCCCATGCCGGAGCATATTCAGCGGCTTTTTCAATTAACAGCCGGCCTCTATAGTGCCGGTCCTCCATTGCAGTTATCTCAGCCTTCATAATATCACTAATCACTTCAGGATCCATTCCATCGACTACAAGATGAATGCCTTTTTTAATAAATGGATCTTCCACTACCTCCAACTCATTTTCAAGGGCTAGCAGGCCTTCACGTCTAGCCCGCTGAGATAAATGGGTGAATAGATCTATTACATCCGAAACCTGCTGATTATTTTTGACGAACGCCTCTTTCAATACGCTGTTAGCAGTCTTAATCTGTTCTATTTTGAAAGTTATCAGCATGGATGCGACTAATCCGCCGATGACTATAAAGATCGAAGCTACATCAACAAAGGAAGCAGCACCTTCCGTACCACCATTCCATAAAATTGCAAGCATGATCATAATAAAACCCAATGTAATACCAAATGGAGTCAATATATCCCGTTTTCTCATATTCTCTCTCCCCAATATATCGAATAGAAACAGTTCATTGTCCAAAGATACGGCAAATAACTATATCGCCCGTTGTCTTCTGAACAATTATGGTTGCTATCCTATATATCGGCAAGATTCTTATTTAGTTGAGTTTCTTTCCTCGATTCTATGCGGCAAAACCACTTTTTTCTCTTCAACTTCTTCTTTGTTCATATACTTTGTCAATAAACGCATAGCAACTGCCCCGATATCATACATCGGCTGAACAACAGTGGAAAGTGTCGGACGCACCATTGTGGCGAGCCTTGTATTATCAAACCCTACTACTTCCAGGTCTTCTGGAACACGGTACCCTTTATCTTGTGCCCCGTGAATGGCTCCAAGGGCCATCTCATCCGAGGCGACAAATACTGCACTAGGCTTATCACTTTTCGCAAGCAGCTGCTGAACTGCTTCTCGGCCGAAGTCATAGGAATAATCCCCAGGCATAACTACCAAATTCTCATTCAGTTGTACGTTCCCTTCCTCAAGAGCACGTAAATACCCCTGATACTTCAACTTGTTAATTTCTTCTTCCTCTCCACCTGAAATAAAGGCTGGGTGGGAATGACCATTATCCATTAAATATTTGGTTGCTTCATAGGCCGCTACCTCGTAATCAATGTTCACGGATGGTATCTTTCCGCTCTCGTCATACGTTGCCGCCAGTACCACTGGAACCGAGGCACTCTCAAACTGCTGGATATGTTCCTCAGTTATATTACCGCCCATAAACAGTATGCCGTCCACCTGTTTCTCAAGCATAGTATTGATCAGCTGCAATTCTTTATCCTTATTCTGATCGGAATTGCTTAAGATGACATTGTATTTATACATCGTAGCTATATCTTCAATCCCTCTGGCCAATTCAGCAAAAAAGATACTGGAAATATCCGGGATGATAGCACCCACTGTGGTGGTCTTTTTGCTAGCTAGTCCACGAGCCACCGCATTTGGACGATATCCCAGTTTCTCTATCGTGGTCAGCACTTTTTTTCGTGTAGTCGGCTTTACGTTCGGGTTTCCATTGACAACCCGTGACACGGTAGCCATGGATACATTGGCCTCTCTCGCCACGTCATATATAGTTACAGTCATATTTCTTTACCTCCTGGATTCAAACGAACTCTTTCCTATATCATATCCTACCATGAAATAAAATACAAAAATTTGAGGCTGACCCCCAAGTAGCAGGGACCAGCCTCAAACATGAATGCCTTTTTAATATTCCAGCCTATTTTTCATTTTATCCAACTCATCAATGAATGTATTGAACATTGGGATATCCATCTGCTGGGCGGAATCAGACAAGGCAACAGCAGGGTCTGGATGGACTTCAGCCATGATTCCATCCGCTCCGATTGCCAATCCTGCTTTCGCTGCCGGCAGCAGAATATCTCTTCTGCCCGTGGAGTGAGTTACATCTACCATGACAGGCAGGTGTGTTTCTTTTTTAAGAATAGGGACCGCCGAGATATCCAGCGTATTTCTTGTCGCTTTCTCGTATGTCCGGATTCCCCTCTCACATAATATAATATTTTCATTCCCTCGAGAGATAATATACTCAGCCGCATTAATAAATTCGGAAATAGTTGCTGATAGCCCCCGCTTCAAGAGTACTGGCTTATTTACATCCCCAGCCGCCTTTAAAAGCTCGAAGTTCTGCATGTTCCGGGCACCTATTTGAATAACGTCCACGTAATCTAACGCCTCTTCAATATGTACAGGGTTCACAATCTCACTGACAACAGCCAAATCATACTTGTCAGCAGCCTTTTTGAGAATCTGCAAGCCTTCAACACCTAGCCCCTGGAAGTCATATGGTGAAGTTCTTGGTTTAAAGGCGCCGCCTCTGAACAGTTTTACACCTTTTTTACTTACTGCTTCAGCTACTTTTTCGACTTGATCGTAACTTTCTACAGAACAAGGCCCCATTACGTATTGTGCAGTTCCATTCCCCACCTGTGTACCTTTTATATCAATAATTGTATCCTCAGGTTTCTTCTTCCTTGAAACAAGAAGAGCCTTACGGTTGTCATCAATCTGCAGTTCGAGGCTGGCTTTGAAAATCTCTTTGAAAATGTGTTCAATGGTAGAATTTTCAAAAGGCCCATCATTCTGTGCTGTGATATGATCCAGCATTGTTCTTTCCCTGACCGGGTCAAACCGTTTCATGCTCTGCTTTGTTTTTATTTCACCTATTCCTTGAACAAGCTTTGCACGCTGATTGATCAGGTTGAGAATTTCCAAGTTAACATCATCTAATTGGCCTCTTAGCTGGTCGAGTTCATTTTGGCTCATCTTACTCCACTCCCCTAATTCTATATTTATATAATTTTAATAATTAGAAACCATTATAACGAAGATAAAATTATTTGTCATCACTTACTTGAATTTTTTTTCATATTTTCCCGAGATACAGAGATTTCAGTCAATTACTCCCAGTTTTTGTCACTGTTCTCTTGGCCGGGAAGCTAAAAAATTATGCAGCCCTCAAATGGAGCTGCATAATTTGCCTTACACTTTTACATTTTTCAGCTGATCACTATTCTCGATATATTCTTCTGTAGGAGCGTCGGAAACGCCTACTTCCCCATCTTCTTGCTGATCTGTGGATTTCCGATTCAGTCTGCCCTGGATTGTCTTAGTCAGATCTTTAGTTTTAGAGGATGCATTGGTGGTTGTATCCATTGCTTTCCGCTTAAGCTCACTACCCGTTGTATATGCCCGGTCTTTCCAGCTTGTACCTTTTTCAGCTGCTATATCTTTCCACTGGTAGGCACGGCCTTTCACCTGGGTTGCTCCTTGATTGATGTCTCCCCTCAGTTCTCTTCCTGACTTAGGGGCAAGCACGAGAGCGGCTCCTGCACCAATAATGCCGCCAATCAGCGTACCTATAACGAAATCTTTTGTATTGATGGTGCTGTTTGAATTGTTGTTACTTTCTCCCATGAAAATTTCCTCCCTCTATTTTTTTCTTTTATTCACCATATCCATGATGGCGGAACCCCATTTAACAGCCTGTGATACTTTTTCGTCATCTTTTACGGAAGTCCGTGAGATGCTGTTGGATAATTGCTGCAGAGACAGGTTGAAATCCTTTACGGTTTCGCCGATTCCTTTTGCTCCGTCAAATAACCCATCCAATTTGGAGGATTTCTCATTTACATCGTCCGCCAATTTATTCGTTTTATTCAACAACTCGGTCGTTTCCGTAGTCACTCCCCGAATCTGCTTATCCAAATCATCCAAGGTGGTAGATACTTCATTCATAGTATTCCTTGCTGCTTTCAGGGTTATTACCACGTATACCACGAGAACCACAAAGGCGATTGCAGCAATCAATGCAGCGATGTAGAGCATGATTTCCATCTGTTAACACTCCTTCAGTTGTAATTTCAGGTATCGTTTTGGCTTCATGGTTAATGCAATTATTATTCCAAAATACCTCTATAGATCATACCCCTTTTATCCAGCTTTAAAACCTTTGCCGGTGTCCAGGCTGTATAATATAATTCAACAAACTTGGCCTGTATTCCTGCCAGTTCTATAAGTTTTTATGTAGAAATCAACATATGTAAAGAAAAGAGCCTGTTTTACTGGCAGACTCTTTTCCTCTGTCTATTTATTGACCTTCAAATAATCTTCATAGGCCTCTTGGAACTTCTGGATATCGCCCGCTCCCATAAAAATAAGTACACTGTCTTTATATTGTTGCAGTACACCTGTGTCATCCAATTCCAAGACAGCCGCATCATTTGTCAATTCCTTCAGGTCATTGATCGTCAGTTTGCTTGACAGTTCTCTTGCCGACCCGAAAATATCACACAAATATACATGGTCAGCCTTGTTTAAGCTGTCGGCAAACTCCTGTAAAAAGGCTTTTGTCCTGGTAAATGTGTGTGGCTGGAAGATAGCAACCACCTTCTTCTCCGGGTACTTTTTCCGTGCTGCATCGATAGTGGCAGTGATTTCTTTCGGGTGATGAGCATAATCATCCACCAATAGCTGGCCACCGACCTGTTTCTCCGTAAAGCGGCGTTTCACACCCTTGAAAGAGCTTAGCTGTTTGATAGCCTCCGTATTAATATCCTCATAATGACAAATGGCTATGACAGCCAGAGCATTTAAAACATTATGGTCGCCATACATCGGTATAGTGAAAGTATCATAGAACGTATTCCTGACAAAGACGTCAAACTCTGTTCCGGTTTCCGTCTCCCTGACATTTTGTGCCTGAAAATCATTGGTATCAAGAAACCCATAATAAACGACTGGGACTTTTGCTTGGATCTGCTGCAGATTTTCATCATCTCCACAAGCGATAATCCCTTTTTTCACCTGATCTGCCATCGACTGAAATGCATTGAACACATCATCGATACTGGTGAAATAATCCGGATGGTCAAAATCGATATTGGTCATGATTGCATAGTCCGGCTCGTACTTCAAAAAATGGCGGCGATATTCGCAAGCTTCAAAAACAAAATAATCACTGTCGGCATGCCCTTTACCAGTCCCGTCGCCAATTAAGTAGGATATTGGATAGGTTTCGTTGAGAACATGTGCCAAAAGCCCTGTCGTGGATGTTTTGCCATGTGCTCCAGTAACCGCAATACTAGTGTACTGTTTAAGCCATTCCCCCAGGAACTCATGGTATCTGTAAAAAGTGACCCCCAACTTCTTGGCTTCCTGTATTTCCGGATGTTCATCCGAAAAGGCATTCCCAGCGATTACGGTATAATTTTCTTTGATGTTATTCTCTGAGAAAGGAAAGATTGGAATGCCCTTTTCCTCCAAGGCTTTCTGTGTATAAAATATTTTCTCTATATCAGAACCCTGCACTTTTTCCCCAGAATCATGGAGAATATGTGCTAAAGCACTCATTCCAGTCCCCTTTATACCAATAAAATGGTAAGTTGTCATATAAAAGAACCTCCAAAATTAACATGAAAAGGATTAAATGAACCTTTGCATATTCACTGTTTCAGCTTAAAATTGCCAATGGTATTGACGTATTATACCAAAGATTGCCCAGGAATAAAATGAACAACCCATTTTCTTTAGGCATCTCCGTAATATTTTACCTCTTCAAGCTTAGGATTAGGGCGGTACCGGCGGCCTTCCTTAGCCTCCGGAGTACCATTAAGCAGAACATTATCCCCCGTAAAACCAATGTTGATTTTAAGCAGATTTCTTCCTACACCGTAGATGTCAATAGGTACACCGGCTCTTTCAAATTCTGCAATCCTGGTTTCATTGAACCCACCGGTTGCAACAATCTGCACATGTGAATATCCTTCTTCATCCAGCGCTTTTCTCAGCGCAAAAACCAGTTCAGGATTCACACCACGAGGGTCGAATGTTCCCATAAGGTGATGGTTTCTCAAAAAGTATTTATCGACAAGCGTACGGGAAGTGTCCAGACGCACAGATTTAAGGTCATCTCCGAACTCTCTGGCAACTTTCAGCGAATCAGTAATTACATCATTATTGTAATCCACCAAAGCGGCAAGCTCATCTTCCGGGTACATATCGTGGTACGCTTTACATGCAGCTACAATATCCCCTCGGAACATTTGTATCAAGGCATGCGGCATGGTGCCCATCCCTTCTTTTCCCCACCATTCATTCATGGCATGTGTTGCCTGGGCAGTGGATCCGCCTATGAACGCTGCATATCCATCCCCTGCCTGCTGGGTATAATGGTCATCCCGGTCTCCCATGAAAATGACAGGCTTCTGCTTGCCGGAGGTGCGGGCTGCTTTTACCACATTGTATACATTCGTTGCTACAGATGTTCTTCTTGCAAGTATTCCGTCAATGATCCCTTCTAGGTAGCCGAACTGCTGATAGGAACCAGAAACGGTAAGGACTGTTTCAAACGGCTTTATTTTATCTCCATCCCTTAGAGAGTGGATTTTCAATGTTTCCGGCCTGTCCGCAAATGTATGCAGAAGGGCAATTGCCTCATCTGTCCCGCACAAAACAGCTTCTTCTTTTTGAAAGAATTGCATGGTCACATAATTATCAGGTAGTTTTTCTTCTGCTATTTCCTTGGTCTTTAAAAAATAAACGGCAGAGAACCATCCTTCTTTAATACGCTCATCAAACTTGAAAGTTTTGTTCGTAAGTCTTTCAATCTTACCGGAAAGCTTCTGTTCTATTTCCTTCATTATGACGTACTCCTTAACTGTATTCTTCCTTTATCTTATATAAATTCCAGCTGTATCACAAGGCTTTTAGCTTTTCTCTTCAATTTGAGAGCTGCTCACCAGAACCTCTCTTGGTTTACTGCCATTCTGGCCGGAGATAATACCACGATTTTCGAGTGAATCAATCAGTCGGGCCGCCCGATTATAGCCGATCTTAAAATGCCTCTGCAGTAAGGAAGTGCTTGCACTGTTCTGATGAAGGACAAATTGGACAGCTTCTTCCAATAATTCGTCTTCCTCTTCATCCATCACCGCTTGCTCCAGCAGCTGTTCTTGTTCGAACATGTATTCAGGTTCCGCAATACTGCGTGCATAATTTGTAACACGCTCAATTTCATCGTCAGATACGAATGGCCCCTGCAGCCTGATGCTTTTTCCAGTTCCATTCTCTATAAAAAGCATATCCCCTTTTCCAAGGAGTTTCTCAGCACCGCTTGTATCAAGAATAGTTCGGGAATCTACCTGTGACGATACACTGAAAGCAATTCTTGTCGGGATGTTTGCTTTGATCAGACCAGTAATGACATCTACAGATGGCCGCTGTGTAGCAAGCAGCAGGTGAATCCCGCATGCTCTGGCTTTCTGGGCAATTCGGCTGATCGAATCCTCCACATCCTGAGGAGAAACCATCATCAAATCAGCCAGCTCATCAATAACTATTACCAGGAACGGCATTTTGTCATGTATTCTGTTTTGGCTGGAAACCTTTTGATTATACCGCTCAATATCTCTAACGCCTTCCTCCACAAACTTTTCATAACGATCTTCCATTTCATTAACTGCCCACTTTAGAGCCGCTGTGGCTGCTTTCACATCGGTGATCACCGGCGAGACCAGGTGGGGTATCCCATTATAAGGTGCTAATTCTACCATTTTTGGATCAATCAGCATAAATTTGACATCATCATGATGTGCCTTGTATAGCATGCTGACCAGAATGGTATTAATACAGACACTTTTACCCGACCCGGTTGCCCCGGCAATCAACCCATGCGGCATCTTTTGGATATTCGTAATTAACGGTGTACCCTCAATACTGACTCCCAAAGCAATGGTTAATGGCGAGGTGCTTCTCTGAAAGGGTTCCGTATCGAATACTTCCTGCAACCCGACCTTTTCAGCCTTCAGGTTTGGAATTTCAATCCCTATTGTATTTTTCCCTGGAATTGGTGCTTCAATTCTAATATCCCTTGCGGACATATTTAATTTCAGATCATCGCTTAGGTTTTTTACTTTACTGACCTTCACACCTAATTCAGGCTGTACTTCAAATCTTGTGACAGACGGACCTTGCGTGGCATTGACCACTTTTGCCTTTACATTGAAATGTGTCAATGTCTGCTCCAGGAGTTCCTGCTGCTGTTCTACCCACTTGGCATCCTCATTCGACTTGCGGACAGGATCATCCAATAGATGATAGGGCAGAGTTTTCTTTTGGCTCTGCTGCTGTCTTCTGTATTTTTCCTCGGCATTTTTTCTCTCCTGTTCCATTTTCCTTTGTCTGTCAAACTGCCGTTTTTTATCTCTTGGAGTCATAATTACATTGAAAGGAGTAGGATTTTTCGGTTGTTCTGCAGCTTCCTTTTCTTCTTCAACAGGCTTGGAAGAAGAAGCCGGGGCAGCATCGGACTGGGACTCAGTTTTTTCAACCGCGTATACCTTCTGTTCCTTTCTGTCATCAATATCCAACGTTTCATCTACTTGCTGCTCGCCTGCTTCTAGTGAAATTGACTGTTCTTCTTCCTCCTGCTCTTCATTCTTATCCGGTAGCCTGAGAAGAGCATGGATTTCATTTTTCTGATCGATCTCCTGTACTTCAGCATGTAGAGGGCTGCGATCTGTATGTACTGTAACTTCTTCCTCCGTTCCCTCTGTACTGTGCTGTAAAATCTCCCTCTTTCTTTCAAAAGCTGGAATACTTTCTAATTCCTTTTCTTTCCGAGGCGTTTGATAACCATAAACAGGAGATGGAACCTCTGTAGGCTCAAAGGGAACATCCGGATCCCGCTTATATATCTTACTGTTCTCAGCCATCTTTTCCCTGTTTGGACGAGACTCAACCTTATTTATCTCCTTCTCTTTCATTTGGGCAGAATAGGGAGATTCCGGCTTTTTTTGAGGCCCATCATTCTCTTTTTGGATCTTTTCATCAGGAATGACCGGGAAGCGGAAGGATCTTTTTTCCGGATATTGATACATTGTTTTAGCTCGAAGGTTGCTATAGCCGACCTTAGAAGGTTTATCTTCTTTTTCTTCCTGCCGTTCTTGCTGTACATTTTCTTCCCCAAATAAATTCTTTAGCTTCCTGTACCATTTCTCCCACACATACATTCACTCATTTCTATTAATCTTTTTTCACAGTATGATTATTCTATCAGTTTTCATTCGTAAATTGAATATCGGGTGTGTCTGCCTCCATGAAAAAACAACCCTCGTAATAACATACTCAGGTTGTTTTTTTGGATTAAAAGTCAAAAGCCTCTCCTATTTTGTAGGCATCGTCCAATACATATATCCCCTTTTCCTGCGGCGCATTCGGGAGGCCAAGCTCTTTCTGGGAACATATCATACCATTCGATGGCACCCCTCTTAGTTCTGTGGGTTTTATTTGCATTCCGCTTGGCATAGTTGCTCCTACTTTAGCTACCACTACTTTTTGGCCCTTATCTATATTTGGCGCCCCACAGACAATTTGCAGTTTCTCATCACCCACATCCACCTGGCACACACTCAACTTATCTGCGTTTTCATGGCCTTCCTTGGCTTCTACATATCCGACGACAAATTTAGGGCTGAGGTCGACGTCAAGCGGGTCATCCAGCTTATTCTCCCTGAAAAGGTCCTTGATTTGCCCTAGCAACTCTTCCGTCAGTGTAATCTTCCCTTCATTCGGAAGGCTGAGCAGTTCTCCGGCACGGAAGATATTATAGCCGAGGACTTCCTGATCTTTTCCGGTAATACGGACAATAGGCCCGTACGACTCATGAGAAACTTCATAACGATCTCCGTTTTTTAATGGGACAATTAATACATCTCCTATACCTTTCGGGTTGTAAAATACGAACATAATTCCTCACTCTTTCCTCTTTATTTTTGCGGGCGGTTCTTTGCAAGTATGAATATCGGCGTCAATTTCTTTTCCTCATAAATCAATGCCAGTGAAGTGATCGGTATCCGCCCCTCTGCGAAAAACTTCATGGTCATCTGGGCGAGTATATCATACCCTGTTTTATTCTCTACATCAGCAATGATAAGAACGTCTTGATGGGGAACAGCCAGTGCCATCTCACCTTTTGCATTGGCTTTCATTTCTTCCAGGAAAGCCTCATTAAGAATTCGGCTTGCATCATATCCATCCTGCTTAGCAACAAAATAGAAATCATTGCCGGCAACCGTGTCTTTTTTATAATCTACGGATAGAGAACGGAGATTAAAGGAGGAAATCTCCTCCAGCCTGCTGGTTGTCCAACCTTCCCTAGCCAGCATTTCCTGATCAATCAGCTGATAGGATTTCCCCAAGTCGACTGCATAATAGATTCTGGTTTCAGCTGTGTGTTCTTTTGTCACGAGCTTGACCCCGCTCTTCGTCTCCGTAGGAAAGGAAGTGGAGCGAATCACCGGGTAGATACTTTTTTCTTTTCCAGCAAGTTCTACGTCCTGATTCATAATCTTCAGGGCCTCATGGATGTGTTCTTCCAATTCGTCAATGGCAGCTTCCCCACGTTCATTGTATTTGGTGATAATGTTGGGCAGAGTAATGCTCATACCCTTGCCAGATTCCTTCCACTCGACCCGGAAAGTATCTTTGTCCCGGTTATAGGACGTCTTATATCCTTCTCCTGCGAGTCTCTCTTCCAGTATTTTTTTCAACTTTATACTGGTCATTTTCACTTAAAACAACTCCTTTAGCAAAGGTCAATCAGGCAGTCCACTAATAAACTGCATAATCTCATCCTTGGTCTTTCTATCCTTGCTTACAAATCTTCCGGTCTCCTCACCTTCTTTGAACCCAAGAAAACTAGGTATACCAAAAACGCCATATTCCTGGCATAGGTCGATAAACTCATCTCTGTTCACTTCAACAAATGTATAATCAGGATATTTCCTTTCTATGTCTGCAAGCTCTGGCTCTATAACCCGGCAGTCCGGACACCAGTCCGCTGTAAACAGCATAATGGCTTTCCCATTATTCTTCAACTCTTCAAATTGATTGATGTTCTCCAATTTAACCATTGATTCCACCCTTATCTAGACTTCTTTACTTTTTCTTTGTTACAATTATATGATTCCATGCCTACGCAAGGCAAAGATTAGCCACTGAACTTGTCTTCCTAACCACATATCAATTTCTTTGCAATTTTCCTTTTATTATATAAACTTATCATATCACCATAAATTAGGAGGATGTTTCATGGAGTTAACTGTATATCTAGCAGGCCAAATTCACGATGATTGGCGTGACCAGTTGAAAGAGAGTGCCAAGCAAAAAGGACTGCCTTTGAATTTTGTGGCGCCTCAGACTAATCATGACCGTTCCGACGACATCGGGGAAGCAATCCTTGGCGACCAGCCCGGTAACCTCTACAGGGATGACGCCGCTTCAAGCATTAATAACTTAAGGACCCAGGTACTGATGCAGAAATCAGACGTAGTGATTGCTTTGTTTGGAGAAAAATATAAGCAGTGGAATACAGCTATGGATGCCAGTACGGCAATTGCTCTGAATAAGCCAACCATCATAGTCCGGCCGGAGTCACTGATCCATCCGCTTAAAGAGCTTTCCAACAAAGCAAATGTTACAGTGGAAACAGTGGATCAAGCTTTGGAAGTACTAGGGTATATTTTTGAATAAAAAAGAGGCAGCGGAGACCCGCTGCTCTTTTAATTACTATATTCCCACTGGCCACGAAGGAGCTTCACCACATGGGTAAACATTTCCTGCCTAGACACCAGTTCGTTGGTAAAGACCCCGATGGCTCCTTCCTTATGCCTGATCCCGTTTCTACGGGTATACTGTTCCATTACATCACCGAGCTCCCGTCCATCTTTCAGCTGTTTACTGATTTCTTTTGGAAGCAAAATACGTGCTCCACTGGCAGTATGAACTTTCTTTTCCCTGGTTGCCAGTGCACCCCAGTTACATAAGTATAATCGTCCATCTACTTCCATTACACCGCCTTCGAGGCCTATCGCCAGATCCACGCTGGCATTTTCCAAGCACCCCATAGCTCTGTTTACTGCGCCCATTCTTGTTTCTTCATCGGAGATGGGCTGTGCAGCTACAAGTGATGGACTATCCTTAGCAATTACTTCATCCTGTGGGAATGTTTTTTCCACAGCTCCAACTTTTGTCAGGTTCTTTGAGCCAACTATAACTTTCAATTTTTTATCCCCTTTGCCTTTCCATTGTCTCTCTATTTATGCATAATGGCGGATCTGGTCTACTGTATTCTGATCTGTTTCTTTTACCAGTTTTACAAGCAGTTCCTTGGCTGCTGCATAGTCATCCACATGGATAATTGATGCAGCAGTATGAATATACCTTGAGCAAATACCCACCACTGCAGATGGAACACCGTCATGAGCTAAGTGAACTTTTCCTGCATCTGTACCTCCTTGGGAAATGAAGTACTGATAAGGTATATTATTACTTTCTGCAGTATCAAGGATGAATTCCTTCATCTTAGGCAGTGTAACCATGGACCGATCAAATATACGAAGCAGCGCCCCTTCTCCCAATTGGCCGAAGTCTTCCTTGTTGCCGTCCGCATCGCTTGCAGGGGATGCATCCAAGGCGTAGAATATATCCGGCTGAATCATATGTGCCGCTACTTGGGCACCTCGCAGGCCGACTTCCTCCTGGACCGTTGCACCGGAGAAGAGCTGGTTAGGCACCGTTTCGTTTTGCAATTCCTTCAGCAGCTCCACTGCAAGTCCGCAGCCATACCGGTTATCCCACGCCTTGGCTAAAATCTTCTTGCTGTTTGCCATAGGAGTAAACGGTGTTAGAGGAACAATAGGCTGTCCCGGCTTAATGCCGATCTTTTCGGCGTCCTCTTGGTCATCCGCGCCTATATCAATCAGCATATTTTTCATCTCCATTGGCTTGTTTCGTTGGGCTTCTGTTAAATTATGCGGTGGAATTGATCCAACCACACCGATAACAGGACCTTTATCAGTAATAATCTGCATTCGCTGGGATAAGAGAACTTGACTCCACCAGCCTCCTAATGGCTGAAAACGGAGCATACCATTTTTTGTGATTTTTGTTACCATTAAACCAACCTCATCCATATGGCCCGCTACCATTACTCTAGGTCCGCTTCCCTCTTTGACACCGAACACACCTCCGAGGTTATCCTGGATGATCTCGTCTGAATACTTCCCGAGCTCCTCACGCATAAACGCCCGGACAGCGTGTTCGTTCCCTGGCGCACCTGGCAGTTCTGTAAGGCTTCTAAAAAGGTCTAATGTATCCTGATTCATTTATTCCACCTCTATTTTTCTTAATATACCCAGTATAACGGTCGATATTGATCATTTCCACCATCACCTGGGGCTAGATGTAATATTTTCTATTTTAAATTATTTAAGTTATACTTGTTAGGGAAGTATATACTGTATAAGAAAAATCCAAATCATAGCAAGAGGTGGTCTTTAAATGAGCAAAAGAAATATGATCCTAGCAGCCGGACTCGGAGCTGCCGCCGGCTACTTGGCTAAAGAGGCAATAGATGCATACCAGAAAGTCACACCGGAAAAAGCGCTCAAACATGCGAAGGAAACCTTCAAAAAGAACGGACCTATCAGCGGTTCCTGGATTTATATGAAACCGGAAGAAGTAGAAAAGAATGGTTTGCTCTTCCGTGCCTATCGTGGTGGTGTAACCAGAACTGTCGACGGAGAGAACAAGCAATATGAATTTTATGTAGATACTGAAACAGGAGCTGTCATCGACTCTAAACAAACCTCATAAAAAAATAGCTGCTTTATGCAGCTATTTTTTTATGCCTGCTGTTACCTCTCCCGCTTCACTTCATCCACCTTTGCACCTGTACTGTCAAATTTCAGCGCCCGGTAAAAGGCATCATGATAGAAGGTATACCAGGCCTGTCTGGAATAACCGAAGTCCATCCATTTCTCCTTCTGATGCACAGAAGTTACCGGATAATCGTCATAGGCGAGTGCCCATAGCTTATTCTGATGGGCGTTGGTCGGCATAATATCAGCCATATGGATGAAGCATTCTGCCCCATCTTCAAAGACTAGGATACAATGTCCGTCACTATGACCGCCGGTATGTATCATCCGCAAGCCGGGGACCACTTCCAGCTCCTCTTGAAAAGTCCTTACTTGGTCTGTAATGGATTTCCAATTCATTTCCCAGTAGGTATTAACAGATCGAATATTGGGGTTTCTCATCTCTTCCCACTCAACAGCTGAAGTATAGACCGCCGCCTTCGGAAAAACCGGGTGAAATTCCCCATTCTTCTTTTGCGTCAGACCACATGCATGATCAAAATGCAAATGTGTCATTAGGACTCCGTCAATGTCTTCCACCGTCATTTCCAATTCTTTAAGGGATTCTTCAATCAATGACTCTTCATGCACCCCAAAATTGCGGCGTTGTTTATCCGTAAGCTTACCTCTCCCCATGCCCGTATCTATTAAAAAGTTTTTCCCGTCCACTTGCAATAAAATGGGATCCGTCCTCAGTTCAATCTGGTTCTTTTCATTACATGGATATTTCTTTTCCCATAAGGGCTTGGGAACCACTCCAAACATCGCCCCGCCATCAAGGAAATTCACACCGCCCTTCAACCATGTCAGTGAAGCTCTCCCTACCTTTAAAGTCTCCATTTTCATCCCTCCACCACTAATTTTATTTGAATTATCCAAATTCAGCAAACATTTTACCGGAGTTATGAAGAAACATGAAATAGCCGGCTGCACAGACTATTGCCGAGGCGACATAGGGATGGAGGTCATCTGCAATGGGGAAGTAGGAAAAGTATTGATAACAACGAGAGCCGGGCTTGATTATTGGTATTTAATATAATCAAACCAAACTAATATCCTTTCTTACTCACTAAAAAAGAACCCATAACAGGTTCTTTACTTGAATTTAGCACGGCAGCGATAAATCGGCTGTCCTTTAGCTGAAAACTTTTCTTCATACTCGGTCATCACATTGGCCGGGTCTTGTTTAGCATGCAAATCCAGATCCACTTCCTCCAGCCTCATTCCGAATTGCGAGAAACTTACCAACGAATATTCGAATAGGCCCATATTATCCGTTTTGAGTACTAATTCTCCAGCTTCATCAAGTACTTGCTGATACTGGCTTAAAAAGGTATGGAAGGTAAGCCTTCTTTTCTCATGGCGATTTTTTGGCCATGGGTCGGAAAAATTAAGATAAATAGCCTCTACTTCATTATCTCCAAAGATTTCCCGAAGGTCTTGAGCATCTTCATTTAAAAGGAAGACGTTTTCCATTCCTGATTCCTTTACTTTTTGTGCAGCAGTGACTATGATGCTCTTGGCAATTTCAATCCCTATAAAATTGATATCAGTAAACTGTTTAGCCATTCCTGTAATAAATTGGCCTTTTCCTGTTCCAATTTCGACATGAATGGGACGGTCATTTCCGAAAAGAGACTTCCACTTATTTTTATAATCTTTTGCATCCGGAATGACAATATGCTGGTTGTCCCGTAAAAAGTCATCTGCCCATGGTTTATGTCGCTGACGCATTACCTTCACCTTTCCCTAATAAATGTATTGGTATATAAAAATGATTATAGCTAAGACTATCTTCTGAGGTGATACATGATGCCACTTACAGTAAAAAATCAATTGACCCTATTATATGACCTGTTAGACGAACAACAGGCCGACAACATAGGACAAACTACGGAATATCAGCAAATCGTCCGCCTGGTCCAATCCATGATGGAAAACAGCCAATTGACTGATGAGCAACTCATCCAGCTTCTTCCTGAGATTTACCAATACGGCAAGCAAGGTGAGAATGCCCAGGATACAACAGCACATATATCAAATAACAAACAAAATATAGGCAACTGGATCAGTGCAATTCAACAAGCTAATTTAGAATAGACGAGCTGATTTGCTCATTCAGTTCCACGATGTTCTCGATTCTTTCCTGAACCTTTACCGGTTCTTTCCGTTCTTCGTGCCAGCTCAAATATTGAAGAGCGTCGAGTAACAAATACCAGTACATTCGCCCTACCGTGTCCTTGTCCATCGTGACTCCGTAATTCTCAAGCCAGCTATCCCAATTGTCACGAGGTATGTACCATTTAAGAATCATTGCATAATCAGTGGCAGGATCGGCGATAATAGCATTATCCCAATCGATAAGAAATAAGTCTCCCTCTTTCGTTATCAACAGATTATTATGGTTCAAATCACCATGGCAAACGACCTTCTTTTGATTTCTTGTAATTGGCAGCAGCTTTTCTAGGTTCCAAACAGCCCGGGAGATTTCTTGTTCTCCGTAAGCATGGTTTGTGTTCGCAAGCCGTGCTTTTATCATGTCAAAACTCTCATCGGAACTTACCGGCTTTTTTCCCAAGCGCATAAGCATATGAAGGAGTTCGGATGAATGATGGATTTTATGAAGGAGTTCTGCAACCCGGTGATGCTGCATCTCCACGGACGAAAGCTCTCTTCCTTCCAGCCATTCCTGGGCTGTTATTACATCCCCATTCTCCATCCTTTTCGTCCATACGAGCTTGGGAACGATCCCTTCAGCTGACAATACAGCAAGAAAGGGAGAAGAATTTCTTTTCAAGAATAATTTTTTATTACCTTTTATAGCAAAATAAGCATCACCGGTCAGGCCGCCCGCTGGTGTCACTTCCCAGCCTTCCCCCAATACTCTTTTCAGCCAATCCACCATGGTTTTCTCACATCTTTCCGAAATAAGCATTCAATAATACATTTTATTATCATCCATGAAAAAAAACAACTATGGACTTCCCGCATTATATTCCGTACAGGCCGTTTATACCTATCATTTCCCATTCCCTTCTGAAAATACATCTTCATCCTCCTGCCATTCCTGCCTTTTGACTGAATGTGTAAGACAATATTTCAATAAAGCCTCAGCAGCCTTCAATTGGCTGTTTTTCAATGGGGATTCCAGATTTCTCCTCGCTTCAAACCACTTAGGGTACTCATGCCTGCCAACAACTTCTCCATTGTTGTATCTGGATGAGACAATAATATTATTAGTCCTCGATAGCACCGTTTTTCTAACCGGAAAGTCGATCTGTTTCACCTGGAGTACACTCTTCACAATATTTTCTGTACGTTTTAGAGCAATGAATGGATTTAATATTTTATGGCTCCCATCGCCCGTCTCTAACTTCCAGGTTCTGTCATTGTCATCAATCAGCAAATGTCCGAGCGGCTCTTCGACAAGTTTAATTACTTCGATGCTGACCGGGCTGATCAGAATGATCTCCCCATCCACCGGTGCATTCCTAATATGAAAAATTGGATAGTACATTAATAGATAGGTGTCTGGGAAACGCTGGAGGAAATATTTGAGGGACTCGTCCATATAGTATTTCCTATCCATAAAAGAAATCCGGTTAACTGTCGAAGATGCCCATTTTAACTGAAAGCTGTACAGCTGATCAAGGAAAGACTTCCGTAAGTCCTTTTCCGTTTCAGGCTGCGAGCGTCCGATTGTACGCTCTTCCTGTTGCTCCTCTGCCGGAGTACTCTTGATCCCGAATAAAGATTTCCACCTGGAGGCAAAGGAAGAACTTTGGCTCTTTTCTGGTATACCTTCCTTCAGATCATCCCTTCGGCTCCAGTCTTCATGGATCTTTCTCCAGTTGTCATTTTTCAACCGGATATATTGAGTAGGATAACGGTATATATCCCATTCATATCGGGAAATATAGTCTTCCAATTTAATCAATTGAGCCATTACTAATACCCCTCGCCTAGCTGGTAGCGGGATGTGATTTCGTATTTTGGGGAATGGCCTGGATGGATACGGTACATAACCACTTCGGTCACCTTTAGATCATCTCTACTCTGATAGCTTTCCAACATCTCTTTAATGGAAGCCGGATCAGGGCCCCCTTGCCAATGCTTGGCAAGGGTTATATGTGGGCTATATGAGCGGTTTTCCCTTTGAAAACCAACGTTCACCGCACTTTCTTCAACTATATCGTATAAGAGCTGCAATTGGTTTGTGCGCTCTACTCCTCCCCATAACACCCTTGGACTATTTGGTGTACCAAAATAGCCTATGCCTCCTGCTTGTACGACCAAAGCTTTTTGATTTTCCAGGACCCTGAGTTCATCTTCCAGCATTTTACGCTTTTCATTGGACACAGCTCCCAGGAATTTTAACGTGATATGGAGATCATCACGATGCGGCCACTGTTTATAAGGAAGTTTCCTTCGCCATTCCTTTTGTATCCCGTTAAAATAATCCTTCCAGCGGTCAGGAAGCGGAATTGCAATAAAGTAATGTGGTAGACCATTCATTTGTCATTCCTCCATTCAGCTTTTTAGAGAAAGGCAATAATCAAGTTCTTCTTCAGTCAATTCCCGGTAAGAGCCTGGGGATAACCGTTCATCCAGTCTCAGCTCCCCCATCTGTTTCCTTTTCAAGTAAATAACCTTCTTCCCTACCGCCTCAAACATCCTTTTTACCTGATGGTATTTTCCTTCTGTCACGGTTACTTCTATTTCAGATATTTCCCCTTGGTGGAGAATTTTCAAGGCAGCCGGTTTCGCTTGATAACCGTCTTCCAATGTGACCCCGGACTGAAAGCTCTCTATGTCTTCAGATGTTACTATGCCTTCGATACGAGCATAGTATACTTTGTCTATTTCTTTTTTAGGAGAGGCCAGCTTATGCGCAAGTTCTCCATCATTAGTTATGAGCAAAAGGCCTTCCGTATCTTTATCCAGCCTCCCCACAGGGAAAGGTTTAAACAGACGGTGTTCATCTTTTAGAAGATCCAACACCGTCCTATGCCGTTTATCTTCTGTGGCAGAAATACATCCGGGCGGTTTGTGCAGCATCAAATAAATGAATTCCTGGTAATTTATTTTCTCCTTATCCACCATTACTATATCTACTTCCGGTTGTATGTGCTGACTGCTGTTCTTCACATACTCACCATTCACCGATACACGCTTTTTCTTCAACAGGTTCTTAACTTCTTTTCGGCTTCCATAACCCTTATTGGCCAGGAGTTTATCCAGCCTCATCCTCAGCACCTCCCTTATCTGCGGAATAAACGATCAAGTACTCGTACACGTTTGCCAAAAATACGTTCAAGCAGGGTTGATTCATAAGCAAGCCATATATAAACAATTCCTCCCGCTCCTACACCTAGGCAGAGCATCACAATGGTCGCCCATCTTTCCTCCCTGTATGGAAGAAACTGGCCGGCCCCTGCTCTCACAAGCCAAATGGCTATAAGCATGATAATAGTAAAAATGACAATAAGCGCAACTCGCTTCATCAGACGTTTCACAGGGAAATCAATTTTCGTAAATACTCTCCACATATTCAAGGTAACTGCTGTACCTGCGGCCAATGCCGTGCCGAAAATAGCCCCTTTAGGCCCAAACATATGGATCAGCTGAATATTAAGCAGCAACTTCAGCATCAACCCTGAAGTCAGGCTGACTACCGCAAACTTCTGTTCATTTATGCCCTGTAGCAATGAAGATGACACGGTAAAGAGAGCAAACAGCAAGCCGACAGGAGCATACCAACCCAACAGTGAACCTGTCAGTTCTATATTATGAAGGCTGTATAACGCCCCATATGCTTCATAGGACAACATAGAGAGCCCGGCTGCAGCTGGTATAACAAGCACCAGCACAATTTGCAGCGACTGGCTGATCTGCTGATGAAGCTGCTGCATATTATTAGCTGTAAATGTCTTGGTTAGAGCTGGAAGAGCAGCCAATGAAAGTCCAGTTGCCAACGTACCTGGAATGATGACTAATTTATGGCCGAATACATTGATAGCAGATAGGGCTATCTCCCAAATATCCCCAAAACCGGCTGCCACCATTGCCCGATTAAATGTAAAAGTGTCTACCAGCTGATACAGTGAAGTAGCAAGCCCTACAATGACAAACGGCCCTGCATAGCTCAATAACTCAATCATCAGCTCTTTTTTCGAAATGTCCGTCGTAAACCTTTGCTGTGCCAGCCTTTTATCAAGCCCAGGCTTTCTTTTTTTCCAATAGACCAGCAACACAACCATAGAAGCTGCTCCCCCGATAAAAGCAGAAAAAGTAGCAAAACCTACGGCGGTAGTAACTGTTCCACCAATCAAATTAAGTACCACAAAAGCAGCTGTCAACAGGAACACAATCCGCACAATCTGTTCTATGACCTGCGAAACAGCAGTCGGCCCCATCGACTGATGTCCTTGGAAAAAACCTCGGATTATACTCATTGGCGGAATGATCAATAGGGCGAAACTAACCATTCGGATCACGAATGCAACATCTTCCGTAGTAATGGAACCTGTTTCCTCCGTGATGATGTACTCAGCCAGTACCTCAGCACCAAAAAATAAGAACAAAAATGCCAAAAAGCCACTGGCTGCCATCAAAGCGATCCCTGTCTTGAACATACGCCTTCCCGTTTCATAATCCCCCAACGAGTTATATTTAGCTACAAACTTGGAAACAGCTAATGGTACTCCGATGGTCGATATACTGAGAAGAATACTGTAGGGGACATAGGCGAAATTATACAATGTGCCCCCTGTTTCTCCTACCAGCGCATTAAACGGGATGACATAGATCATTCCCAAAAACTTCGATAAAAAGGATGCTACTGTAAGTAACATCGCTCCTCTAACTATATTCGACATTATTTCACCTGCATCTATTTTCTTTTTCTATTCATAATGGTCATTCTACCATATATGTTGGAGCACGGTTAACGATTAAGTAACAATCATGGGATTTCATTATCAATTGAGCACGCTGAGCAGAAAGTGGTAAGATACATACGAAAGGAATGATCACCATGAGTAAGGATGTTATAGTAATTGGCGGTGGGCCCTCCGGCTTAATGGCAGCTATTGCGGCAGCAGAGCACGGGGCCCGGACCGTATTGATAGAGAAAGGAAAGAAATTAGGAAAAAAACTGGCCATCTCTGGCGGGGGCCGCTGCAATGTGACGAACAGACTTCCCCAAGAAGAAGTAATCAAGCATATTCCGGGTAATGGACGCTTCTTGTACAGCGCTTTTTCCGTATTCAATAATTACGATATCATCGATTTTTTTGAGAGTATGGGGGTAGGATTAAAGGAAGAGGATCATGGACGAATGTTCCCCATTTCAAATTCAGCAATGACCGTAGTAAATGCCTTAATAAACAAACTCGAGGAACTCCAAGTGGAAGTATTCCTTGAGACGCCTGTGAAAGCTGTACACTACGGGGAAACGGAGCATACCGTCATTTTGGAAAATCAAGAGAAACTCAATACGAAGGCCATTGTCTTGGCGGTTGGAGGTAAAGCCGTTCCCCACACTGGTTCAACGGGAGATGGTTATGCATGGGCAAAAAAGGCCGGGCATACGGTAACCGAGCTATATCCTACTGAAGTGGCTCTTACTTCTAATGAGCCGTTCATAAAAAATAAAAGTTTACAAGGATTATCCTTACGAAACGCTGCTTTGTCTGTACTGAATAAAAAAAATAAACCAATCATTACCCATCAAATGGATATGATATTCACCCATTTCGGGGTTTCTGGCCCCGCAGTCCTTCGCTGTTCCCAATTTGTAGTCAAAGAATTCATGAAGGGGCAAGAAAAGGTGAAACTTGTACTGGATGCATTGCCTGAGGAAAATGAGGAACAGTTAATACAAACAACATTAGCGAATATGGACGAAAATCCTAAAAGGTCGATCAAAAACACTTTAAAAGGATTGGTGCCAGAAAGGTATTTGTCTTATATACTGTCATTTAATGGGATAGAAGAAGATCAAAAGGCAGGTAATATATCTAAAGAAAAGATACGTGCCATCCTTCATGACATGAAAAACTTCACTTTCCAGGTTCACGGATCGCTTCCCCTGGAAAAAGCCTTCGTAACTGGGGGCGGTGTTTCCATTAAAGAAGTTGTGCCGAATACAATGCGGTCCAAAATAATGCATGGTCTCTATTTCTGCGGCGAGATTCTAGATATCCATGGATATACCGGAGGCTACAATATTACCTCTGCGTTAGTGACTGGGCGCCTTGCCGGGATGAACTCCGCTTTGGATTCAGTTTCATCTCCTGGCATATGATTCCTTGCATGAATCCCCATTCCTCTACCCATCCTAATAAATGTCTGGAAGCTTCCAAATAGAAAGGGTGGGTAAGTTAATGCGGAGAAATGAAATGTGGCTGCCGTTAATTGCTTCGGTTGGAGTAGGGGCAGCAACTTACTATACAATGACGCGAAATGACCAGAATTTTGGAGAGGCCATGCAAAAAATGATTCCACTCGTTTCCCAAATGAATGGGAATACGACCCATTCCCATCAATCAAGCTCCTATGATATGAGCTGACCAGGCTAAGAAAGCGCACCTTCTGAGGTGCGCTTCTTCTTTCCTTATTTTAATATAGCTTACAATCCCAATAAATTTGGAAGGAATAAACTGATTTGCGGTATTAATGCTACGAGCAGGAGCACAAGAATGACTGCACCAAAATACGGCAGCAGCGGTTTAATAACCTGTTCGATTTTAACGTCAGCCACACTGGCACCTACAAACAATGCACTTCCGACAGGAGGGGTCATGTTTCCGATACATAGAGCAAAGCAAATAGTCATCCCAAAGTGAATCGGATCAATTCCCAATTCCTGTGAAATCGGAAGAAATATTGGGGTAAAAATCAATACAGCCGGCGTAATATCCATAAAGGTTCCAATTACAATTAGTATCAAAAGCATAATTAAAATCAATCCTATATAGCTCTCTGTAACTGACAGCAACGCATTACTCAATGCTTCAGGAAGCCCAGTATAGGACATGACCAGGGAGAATAAAGCAGATGCTGTTATCAGGAATAGAATCATCCCGGTAATTTCAATGGTTTCCTTAAAAATGGCCGGAAAATCTTTTATCTTTAAGCTTTTATATATCATCGATAATACTACTGCATAGATAACGGCGACGGCTGCACCTTCTGTTGCGGTAAAGACCCCTGCTACAATACCGCCGATGACGACGATAATCAAAAAGAGGCTGGGAAGTGCCTGAGCAACAATGTAAAGCCTATCTCTCCAAGAAGGGATTTCTGAAACCGGATATCCCGCTTTTTTAGCACCAAAGTATGCTACTGTCATAACTGCTATACCCCAAAGAAGTCCTGGAATATATCCCGCCATGAACAAGGCTGCAATAGAAGTGCCGCCACTAGCCAAGGAATAAATAATAATGATGGAACTTGGTGGGATAATCAATCCGGTTGGAGCGGATGCAATGTTTACGGCAGCTGAATAGGTTCTTTCATAACCATGGTTGGTTTGCATAGGGGTCATAATCCTTCCCATTGCTGCAGCTGATGCAACACTCGAACCTGAAATAGAACCAAATAGCATATTGCCGACCACATTGGTATGCGCCAAGGAGCCCGGCAGCCTGCCGACAAGTACTTTTGCAAAGTTTACTAGACGGAAAGCAATCCCACCGTTGTTCATAATGATACCTGCTAATACAAACAATGGAATCGCGAGCATGGTAAAATCATCTATCCCAGTAGCCATCCGCTGTGCTGCGGTTAAAATGGTTACGTCGAAAGGTAATATAAGTAAAAAGGTCACGACTGAACTTAAGATGATGGCAAGCGCTATGGGAGCCCCAAAAAATAGCAGAGCAAAGAATACCCCAAATAACACTATTCCTGCTGTTATGGTCATAAGCTTGTCACACTCTCTTTCCTTCTCTTTTTATCTGCAGCCATATTGTATATGGTATAAAAAATGATAAATACGCCGCTTACCGGTACAGCTGCGTATACTACAGCCTGTGAAATACCGGTAGCCGGAGCAATTTGGGAGGCTGTCAGGAGAATTGCTTGCACTCCTCCGTAGATCATCAATACTGCAGCCGTCAAGAGAATGATTATGTCTGTAATGGTTTCAAGTGCCACTTGTTTTTTCTTCTCTAATTTCTCCCGAAAGAAGAGAATAGCTATATGTTTTTTTATGCCAAATACATATGCAGCTCCAAGCAATCCAAACCAGATCAGGAAGAACCTTATGGCTTCCTCGGTCCCTGGGCTGGAGATGTTCAGGACATAACGAGCCAATACCTGCCAGACAGACAGTACCACCATAACTACTAATAATACGGATGTAATAGAAAGGAGAATTTTGTCTACCATTTGTTTCAACTTATCCATTATTCAATCGCTCCTTTCAGTAAATCGTAAATTTCCCCGGTTTTCTCGCTTTCGGCAAATTCTTTATGCATTTCCTGCACGGAGTCGATAAACGAGTCCTTATCTACCTCAACGAATTGGACATTCATTTCATTTTTAGCAATCTCGGTATTTTCTTTAATTGTTTGTTCCCAGACATCCTCATGATAGATGGTCGATTCTTCGGCAGCTTCCATGATGATCTCTTGCTCTTCATCAGAGAACCGATCGAAGCGGGCGCTGTTCATAATCAGCATATCAGGTACGATTTGATGCTCTGTATACATATAATATTTTGCTACTTCCCCGTGGTTATTGTTAACCAAAGCGGTTTCATTATTTTCAGCTGCATCAATCACTCCAGCCTGCAGGGCGGTATATACTTCACCATATGCCATAGAGGTAGGGACTCCACCAAAAGCCTCTATCATGCCGACACTGGTCTGACTCGGCTGTACTCTTACTTTGAGGCCATTCATATCTGAGACATCTTTTACTTCCCGGTTTTTCGTATAAAGATTTCTTTCCCCTGCGTTATAGTAGGTCAATGCCCGGAATCCTATTTCTTCTGTTTGTAGATATAACCGGTCTGTAACCTCTTTGTTGCTCATTGCTTCCTCAAACTGCTGATAGTCTTCAAATACATAAGGAACACTGAAAATGGAATAGTCTGATTCAAATGACTCGAGGGCACTAGCACTTACTTTGGCCAGGTCAACAGCGCCTGTCTGAGTCAACTCGATTGCTTCCCTCTCACTTCCCAGCTGTCCATTTGCATAGATATTAACACTTATCTCACCATCTGATTTTTCTTCCACTAACCTGCCGAATTCAGCGAGGGACTTGTGTACCGGGTGATCCAATGACTGGTTATGAGCAAGTTTCAGCTCGTTCTCTCCTGCTCCTAATATACCCCCTGATGTGCCACAGGCTGCAAGGAACACAATTGGTATCAATACAACAATGGCACCAATAATCTTTTTCACATTAATCTCTCCTTACTTTAGTAAATTCTCTAGTTGCTCCTGTACAGGAAGCGCTCTCTTAATAAATCAAATAAAAGTTATCTATCTCCATAATATCTCTCATTTGTTGATCATCCATGCTGTGCCTCCTAACTCCATACAAATCATCGACCCATAAAGGGGTTGCAATAATTGATACAGGGTGGAGTTGTAAGGCTTTTTATTTAATTTGTTGGCTAAACAAACTATATATAGGATAACGTGATATATGTATTATTGCAATCCTTTCATCATCTTCATCAGTTGTCGAACTACTCCGATAAAATATAGAATTAAAGAATTATTTTAGTTATATGAACCTTTCCTATTTGCTGGCAATAATTAATTAGACTAATTGGAAAGGATATTGTAAAATAAGGGATCATACATATATAAAAGGAGTTTTCTAATGAAAGGATTCGGTTTACTTATAAGAATATTGGTCGCAATTATTCTTGGTGTAACTATTGGATCATTTGCCAATGAATGGTTTATACGAATATTTGCGACCTTCAATGATGTGTTTGGCAGCTTTCTCGGCTTTATCATACCGTTAATTATCCTCGGTTTCATAGCACCAGGAATAGGATCGATAGGACGAGGGGCCGGAAAATTACTCGGTTTGACAGCCCTCTTGGCCTACGGTTCTACCCTGCTGGCAGGTGTAATTGCTTTTCTGTCTGCTAGCAGCCTTTATCCAAGTCTACTTCAAGGCCAATCCATTAAAGCATTTAATGATCCAACCAAGGGACTTAGCTCTGGATATTTGCAAGTAGAAATACCTCCCCTGATGGAAGTTACAACAGCACTAGTCCTTGCCTTTGTTCTTGGGATAGGTATTGCTGCCATAAACAGCAAATCGCTGCTGCAGCTAGCTGAGGATTTCCGTGATATTATTCATTTAATAATTGAAAGAATAATCATACCGCTGTTGCCTTTTCATATTTTTGGGATTTTCGCGAATATGACACATGCAGGTCAGGTTACCACGATACTTAGTGTCTTTATAAAAGTATTTATCATGATTATTGTTTTACATCTGCTATACCTTGTTATTCAATATTCCATAGCGGGCTCACTAAGCAGGCAAAACCCTTTAGGCATGCTTAAAAAGATGTCTCCGGCTTATTTCACAGCGTTAGGAACCCAATCTTCGGCTGCAACTATCCCGGTAACCTTGCAGCATTCTAAAACGCTTAAACTAAAGGGCAACATTGCAGATTTCACCGTACCTTTGTTGGCAAATATTCACCTATCCGGTAGTACGATTACCATTGTCAGTTGTGCCATGGCTGTCATGTTCCTTCAAGGCGACATGGCAACCTTCGCCGCTGTATTTCCATTCATAGCAACACTTGGAGCAACTATGATTGCTGCACCTGGAGTTCCAGGGGGTGCCGTAATGGCTAGTATTGGTTTGTTGGAAAGCATGCTGGGATTCAGCCCGACCATGGTATCACTGATGATTGCACTATACCTTGCACAAGACAGTCTGGGAACAGCATGCAATGTAACCGGTGATGGAGCGATAACTTCAATAACCGACTCGTTAAGCCCGAGACTAAAGAATTAAACTCAAACAAAAAATAAACCAGGATTACTAATCTCATGTAGGTTAGTAATCCTGGTTTTTTAGTATATCAGTGTAGCTGAGTGAAAGAGGCATATTCTCTTCCGAGTGTGTCTCTAGGCAAAGAAGGACTTACTGGCTTTTCCATCGTAGGATTGGACAGGAAGAAGACGATTCCCGCTTGATTGTCGAGGAGGCTAGGATGGCATAAACTGCCTCTGAGCCATAATTCACCTCTCTCTTCAATTATTGGACGTGTCCATCCATTATTACTGTTTATGGAAGAGCAAAAGAAACCCGAGAAAATCATAACTGTACGTAATTAGCATATTAACGGTTCTAAGTCAAATGTTGGGATGGGAGTTCAAACTCCTGCCCTTTTATCCTAATGAATTGATGTAATAACATACGGCGTTTCAAACGGTCATACCTACGGAAGCCAAATGCATTCCTTTTGATCACTTTCGTTTGGTTGTTCAACCCCTCCATAAAGCCATCATTGTAACCAAAGGCGAAGCTGTTCAGGACCTCAGGCTGCCAGTTCTGAAGGGTCTGGATCGCTTTGATAAACTCTTCCATCCCCGACTTCCCCACTTGGCGGTAAAAATGGTTTAAACCCACCTTTACCTTCCCGATGTTCTCCTGTCCTTCCTTCTTCGCCTCTTCAAACCAGGTACGGAAGACTCTTTCAAGCCATAGGCCGTTCGCAGTTCTTCCGACATCCCCAAGTATCTCTCCAGGTACCAGTGCTGTTTTTCGCTCAGTTTTTCATAGTGTTTGTAAAAGGCATGCTTCATGCGCTTGCATTTCTTTCGATCATACGGTATTTTCCTTTCTCTGTATCCCCTTTGTATTCATCGATGGAGTTACTTTGGGCAACCTGTCTACCTCTTTTAGCTTCCCGGAAGAAACCTGGTCAAAACGCCGCATCGCAGTGGTCGCAGGGGTATGATACTAGGCTGCGGTGTCTTTGAAATCCTTTCCCTGGATGAATCGCAGGCCAAGTACCTGGTTCCATTCCACGGTATGGCGCTGATACCGGTGTTCAAAGGAATTCTGTTCAGGAACCTCTTGCCGCATGCGCATACTTAACGACGTTTTCGATAGGATATATAGGTTCTTCGCTCGAACAGTTTCAGGTGCTGGATCCTTTGGATATGGTAGGCATCCGCCCGCAATCAGGGCATTTATGAGCCTTCTTTGGCAACTGGACATGAATATGATAAGCTTCGTCTGTTTCTTCCATCTTCAAGATCTTGGTATCTTCAAAACCAGGTAATTTCATGGTAGAATACATATGCACGCAACTCCTATCCTTCTTGTTTCTAGACAATTCAAGTGTAAAGGATAGAGGAGTCTGCGTGTTTTTTTATGCTTAATTTTTTGGAAACCCCAACAAAATTTTACACCAAAAAACCCGGGAAGCGAAAAATCACTTCTCGGGTTTTGCTTTGCCTGGCAGCGTCCTACTCTTGCAGGGACAAAGTCCCAACTACCATCGGCGCTGGAGAGCTTAACTTCTGTGTTCGGCATGGGAACAGGTGTGGCCTCTCCGCCATCGCCGCCAGACAACTTGCATTATAGGGTTTGACTTGCGCCCTGAAAACTAAATAAGAGTAAATACCGTGACATGGTAAAGAATGTAGTTAAGTCCTCGATCGATTAGTATTCGTCAGCTCCACGTGTCACCACGCTTCCACCTCGAACCTATCAACCTCATCGTC
>NZ_JBHRRZ010000016.1:0-156290 GCF_042643265.1 Virgibacillus sediminis
CAGTTTACTACTCAATAACAGTAGACAAAAAAGAGTTGAAAAGTGACTCTTAATTTAAAGTTGCCCAAATTATCCTGAGGTTATATAGGCTTGACAGTTTCGTTCATATCAGTATATTTCCGCAGCGATTATCTCCACTAAACAAAGTTCGGCTTTTCCTTTTGATTAACCCTTCGCCCCAATCTCTAAGTCTTGTTCTCCCATTCATTTCCTTCTTCGATTGACGACATCTATTCCACCGGAAGCTGATATCACACTTCCAGTAATCATATCGGAATCATCTTCACACAGAAATTCTATCAGCCTTGCTATATCCTGGCCTGTACCCGGACGGCCGATTGGTGTCATTCCATCATCCCTGTCCCGCACCGCAGAGATATCCATTTCTTTCATATCCCCTGCGATATCACCCGGACAAATCATATTGGCAGTTATCCCATATTCCGCCTCTTCAATAGCGATAGATTTGGTTAAAGAAACAAGCCCGACTTTCGCAGCCCCATAGGCGGAGCGGTAAAGCCATCCCGGCGCCTGTTCTGCATCCTGGAAGCCATAGGTAATGATCCGGCCGAATCTCTGCTCCCTCATCACCGGCACGACCAATCTAGCAAACTGAAAGACAGAGCTCAGATTGCCATCGACCAATTCGTACCATTCCTTGTCATCGTAGTCCACCAGTTTCTTCTTTTCTGCTATGTATGGGCCGGCATTGTTTATGAGGTAGTCAATCCTGCCAAAACGATTCATTGCCTGGTCTACCGAATTCTGGATATCTTCTTTCCGTGTAATGTCGCCTTGGACAAACTGGAGCTGATTCTCATACACAGACCATTCCTTCTTCAATTCGGCAACTCTTGTTCTATCGCTTCGATAATTGACAGTGACAGAGCATCCCGCTTCAAGGAACTGCTCTGTCACCTTTTTACCAAGGCCCTTATACCCGGCGGTAATCACTGCGTGCTTCATAACATCCACCCGCTTTCGATATAGTAATCAACGCACTCCGTTTATCTGGTTGGCCGGTCAAGCAGGGAGAGGAATTCCATACGGTGATCGGCTTCCGATTTGAACAGCCCTCTGACTGATTTTGTCGTCGTGGAGGCGCTGGACTTCCTTACCCCTCTTCCACACATACACATATGTTTTGCTTCGATCACTACCATGACTCCCTGTGGATCAAGCACCTCTTCCATGGCGTCAGCTATTTGATTGGTCAGCCTCTCCTGTACCTGGAACCTCTTTGCATAGCCTTCCACTACCCGGGCAATTTTAGAAAGCCCGGTTATTTTTCCATTTGGGATATACCCGACATGGGCGACACCTAAAAAAGGCGCAAAATGGTGCTCACACATGGAATAAAGCTCGATATCTTGGACCATCACCAGCTCCTGGTGGTCGACATCGAACACCTTTTCCAAATGGGCCTTGGGATCTTCCTTGTATCCCTCCGTATACTCAAGGAACGCCTTGAGGACTCTATCCGGTGTTTCTTCCAACCCTTCCCTGTCCGGGTCGTCTCCGCATAATTCTATCAATTCCCTTAAACCTGCCTTCACCGTCTGTGCCTGATGGATCTTCTTTTCCACATCCTTTGCCTCTCCGCTGAACAGATCTCGATTGTTTTGGTCCATACATGTATTATCAGTTAAAGACATATGCTTTTACCTCGCTTTATATATTAAACAACGTAATCGGAGCTTGTACCAAATCCGGTTGCCGATTACGTCTGAACGATTATTTTTATACATACTTATAGAATAATGTATTCTTTTCCCATTGGTCAATGAAACAAATTGGAAATGAGCAGAACATACAGGAAGGCCAATCACAATCAACGTTTTTTATCATACAGTGGCCTACCTCAGGAATTGCCCGATACTTATCATATGATCTGCCTTTGCAGGAGGAGATTAATCATGAATGAGTACCCAACCACCCTGTCAAAACTGTTGTGTTTTCGATTTCACACCATGCCCCTCCCCCTTTCCAAACATTTCCTACCCCTCACTGGAACATCTGCATAGGAACGCTCATGTTATTATAAGAAATTCCGCTGAAAATGTTATTACTTTTTCATTGGAGAGCAAGGGTTCAACGACCATGGAGAAAATCTTAATATGAAAAGGCGGATGACACTTTAGAATCATCCGCCACTTGTTTATTTATTTTTTGTTTCAAATTCTTCCATGAAATTAACAAGCTCCATTACACCCTGCATCGGCATCGCGTTATAGATGCTTGCCCGCATGCCTCCCACAGAACGGTGTCCCTTCAATGTTTCCAATCCTGCCTGCTTGGCTTCATCAATGAATGCTGCATCCAAATCATCTCCCGGGATGATGAACGGGATATTCATGATGGAGCGGCCTTCCTTTTCAACCGGGGATGCAAACAAGGTGGACGCGTCAAGATAGTCATAAATAAGCTGTGCCTTCTCACGATTGATGCGCTCCATTTCCTTGAGCCCTCCCAGGCCTTTAAGCCATTCAAACACAAGCTTGGCCATATAAATGCTGAAAGTAGGCGGTGTATTATACAAGGAATCCGAGTCACTGAAGGTTTTATAGTTCAGCATCGCCGGACAGGTTTCCGGGGCTTTTCCTATAAGGTCCTCGCGTATGATGACCACCGTCAAACCTGCAGGCCCGATATTCTTCTGCGCTCCGGCATAAATCAGCCCGAATTTGGATACGTCGATTTCTTCTGAGAGGATATTGGACGACATATCCGCTACCAGCGGCACATCCCCTGTATCCGGAATCTGCGAAAATGCCGTTCCTTCAATGGTATTATTGGTAGTGATATGTACATAATCCGCTTCAGGATCGATCATGCTGGAATCGATTTTGGGTATGTACGTGAAGTTTTTGTCCTCTGAAGAAGCAATCACCCGTACTTCTCCAAATTTCTCCGCTTCCTTGATAGCCTTTTTGGACCAGGAACCAGTATGGACAAAATCTGCCTTGCCGCTGTTTACCATCAGATTCATCGGTACCATCGCAAACTGCTGGGATGCTCCGCCCTGTAAGAAGAGCACCTGATAGTTATCCGGTATGTGCAGCACTTCCCAGAGTAATTGATTCGCCTCCGTGATGATGTCAGTAAACAGACCAGAACGGTGACTCAGCTCCATGACAGACATGCCGGAATCCTGATAGTCCAACAGTTCCTTTTGCGCCTTCTCCAACACCGGCAATGGGAGCATGGAGGGACCAGCTGAGAAATTAAATACACGGTTCATTTTAGCCACATCCTATTCTATAGAGTATCAACACTTAAAAAGGCAAGGAGCCATTTCCTTACCCTGATTTGCCCAGACGATCGGCTGCTCTATGTTATGTGCTCCCCTGCGGTTATCCGCTGCATCGTCAGTCACACATAAACTTTGTGTTAATTTTAACATATTTAGAATGGTTTTCAACGCCGTTTTCTATTAATTCGGCCGTTTTAAAGTATTTATTCGTTGCAGATAAGCAAGAATGGAGATAAATCAGCCGCCCGCTGAAAAAGCGAAGCATATTTCCGCAGCGGTTACCTCCACTCACATGATTTCTCCTGACATATACCCCTTTGTCTTCGTCAGAACCTTCCCGATTTGAAAATCGAATAGATCAGCCAAATAAACATAAGGATAGCGACCACAAATCCAATCTCGATCACCGGCAGGTTCCAAATGTACGTCGACTGTCCACCTATGGAAGAACCGATAATCAATCCGGCCATGATAATACTGAAAGACAACAGCACAATACTGAAGGACAACCGGTTGCTGATTTGGATCAACCGCTTTAAAAAGCCTTCCACTTTGGAAAAAGAAATCTCCACAGGGACCTTTCTTTTTCTGATGATGGCATACAACTCTTCGATATGCTCAGGAAAGTCGGCCACAATGTCCTTATAATCATCCAGCTGATGATACACATCTCCTGCCACTCTCTTTGGATGCAGCCGCTCCTTTAACAGTTTCCGGCCGAATGGCTCGGCAATTTTGACGATGCTTATATCCGGATCCAGCCTTTCTACGGTTCCCTCCAGTGTGAGGAGCGTTTTCCCCACCAGCGACAAATCTGCCGGAATTTCTATCCGATGCTTGGATGCGACGGAGAACAAATCATTCACTGCCTCTCCGATACTCACCTGACTGAATGGAACATCATAGTACTTCTCCTTGAGCCTATCTACATCCAGTCTGAGCTTGCGAATATCAATGTCATCAGGCACCAGGCCCATCCTGTATATCGCCTTTATGATCGCATCATTCTCCTGCCGCATCATGGCCACAATCAACGCAGAGAAATTATCCTTCATTTCCGGGGTAAGACGGCCGACCATTCCAAAATCGATAAGAACCACCGTATTATCTCCCCGTGCCTTTACATTCCCGGGATGGGGATCGGCATGGAAGAATCCTTCCATCAATATCTGATGGAGAACAGAATGGACCAGCCGTTCCGCTAACAATTTGGGAGTAAATCCTCCACTCATCAGGTTCTCCACTTCATCCAGCTTTGTACCCTCCAAGTATTCCATCGTCAGCACCTTTTCCGTGGTGTATTCCCAATACACCGCAGGAATACGCACCTTGGTATCCTTCCTGAACTGATGGGCGATCTTATGGGCATTCCGGCCCTCCCGTGTATAATCCAGCTCGGCGAGAAGAGAATCCGAGAATTCCTGCACGATATCCGTCACATGATACCTCGCCGCCCATTTCATCCGATGCTCGGCCAGTTTTGCCAAATGATGAAGTATCTCCAGGTCTGTCTGGACGTTTTGCTGAATATCCGGCCGCTGCACTTTGACAGCCACCTCCTGCCCCGAATAGAGGACGGCGCGGTGTACTTGTCCAATTGATGCAGCCGCAAGAGGAATCTCATCGAATTCAAGAAAAAGATCGTGAATGGAGGCATTTAGTTCCCTTCCAATAATCTCCTCAACTTCCTCATATGAAAAGGGAGGGACGTCCTCCTGGAGCTTTTCCAGTTCCCGGATGATATCTTCCGGTATCAAGTCACGTCTGGTGCTGGCAATCTGCCCAAGTTTTATAAAAGACGGCCCCATGTCCTCCAAAAACTTCCGGATCCTTTCACCGATTGTCAGTGTATGTACTTCCTCCCGGGTGTTCGTAATCAGCCGCTTCGGGATGGAGACAAGCTTATGAAGGCCCAGTTCTTTTACAAGAAATCCAAAACCATTGCGGGAAAAAGCAATGACAATCTCCCTGTACCGTTGTAAATGGCGAATTCTTCTTCTGAATATCGTAATCCCTCCTCCCAGTAAAAAGAGTTTCTTTCCCTTAATTACCCTGAATATCTTTTATTTTAACTTATATAGGTATGTTAAATGCACGCTTCTTATTCACCATATCAAAAACCGGCCGAATAGTCCGCTGATTGCTCTTTGTTCTTCAAACACCCACTAATTTCCGGTACAAATTCACGAAAACTAAGGGGTAATTCAATAGTTTCTATCGGAGGGCCAGCTACCTCTTGGGGAGAATTAGACTAGTAGACTAAAAAGGGGGATGTTATTCATGAAAAAATTGGCAGTGGCAGTGTTTATCATGGTATTCGGACTAGTAACAGTTGTGTCAGCATCATCTATCCTTGAGACCCAGAAGGTTCCAAAGGGAGAAAGGCATGACATGAAGGAAATCATACCAGCTCAGGCAAAGTGGGAGAAGGTAGCTGAGGGGAATGACAGGGACGGCAGATTCATGGAAGGGATCAACTTTGACGAGAATGGGCAGATATGGATGGTCAGTCCGCCGACAAAGGAGATCCTGACAGTAGAAGGAGCTTCTGTCACAACAGAACTGGAAACGGAAGTGGAGCCAGTAGGGGCTAAATTCCATCAAGACGGCCGTCTATTCACCACCAATAGATCGGGCGAACTCAAAGCATTCCATCCAGAAACAGGAGAGAATACCACGATTGTCAGCGAATTTAACAAGAGCGATCTGCAGCCACTAAATGACCTTGTATTCGATGAAGAAGGGGGCGTCTACTTTACAGAGCCTGGGGACTCCCATGCCACCAATCCGACCGGCCGGGTATTCTATCTTCCACCGGATGGAGGGAATGGAGAGCTTGAACTACATTTAGACAATATCGCCTATCCAAATGGGATCGCACTCTCTGCTGATGGCCAGCGTGTGTATATATCCGAGTTTGCAACCAACCGGATTATTTCGGTCCCTTCGAAAACTGCAAAGGACCAGCGCGAGGTTCCTTTTGTCTTCGCCCAGCTTGAAGGCGGCATTGGACCTGATGGCTTGGCCGTCGATAAAGAAGGCAACCTTTATGTCGCCCATTTCCAGGCCGGGGAAATTGTTGTATTGGATAAAGATGGGTTCCAGTACGGAACAATAAGGCTTCCGGAAGACGTTGGAACCTTTGTCACCAACCTGACGTTCCATGACGGCCACCTATATATTACAGAATCATCAAGGAATGAGGTATGGCGTGTGAAGGTGGCGAATAACGGATTATAATGTTCTGTAAGTGAGTGGCTTGTTTGACAAGATTGAAGGGACAAACCTGGTGCATGTATGAGCGCAGAAGCAATACATGGCCAGAATTGCCCCTCCTTTTTTTCCTCACTTCCTCATTTTGGCCAAATGTGTATATACATCGTTTAAATGAGAATAACCCAGCTGTTTCACCTGCCGGATGCTTCCTCGACGGGGCAAGTGCATCATGCAGGGCATGATGACGGTAGTGATATCCTCCAGCAGTACCGAATGATATCTAATAAACCGGAAAATTTGTACAATTAACGGATGTAAACTAAAATAAGGAGAGGAAGAAACAGCCACTTGATTAAAGAAGCCGGTAAACCGGGAAAAGGATAGAAGTGGTTCTTACAAGATGAATGAAAAGGAGCTGAAAACATGAACAATAACCATTTTGACAAAATCAAAAACGGAAAAGGTTTTATCGCTGCCCTAGACCAAAGTGGCGGGAGTACGCCAAAGGCACTAGCTGCCTATGGAATCCCGGAAGATGCCTACTCCGGAGAAAAGGAAATGTTTGACCTGGTACACGAAATGAGGACAAGGATCATTACGTCACCAGCCTTCAGTTCCGACCGAATTCTCGGCGCCATCCTGTTCGAACAGACGATGGACCGCGAAATCGAAGGAAAATACACGGCAGATTACCTCGCCGACAAAGGCATCGTACCTTTTCTGAAGGTCGATAAGGGGCTCGCTGACCAGGAAAACGGTGTCCAGCTGATGAAGCCAATCAATGATTTGGATGACACGCTCCGCCGCGCCAACGAACGGAACATCTTCGGCACCAAAATGCGTTCGGTCATCCACGAGCCGAACAAGGAAGGCATCAAAGACGTAGTAGATCAGCAATTTGATATTGGAAAGCGCATTATCTCAGCCGGACTGGTTCCCATCATCGAACCGGAAGTCGATATCCACAGTGACAACAAGGAAAAATCGGAAGAACTGCTGAAGGAGCAAATCCTCACGCATCTGGATGACCTATCCGAAGAAGAAAATGTCATGCTGAAATTGACCATCCCGACAAAGGCTGACTTGTATAAAGAGCTGATCGACCATCCACGCGTAGTTCGCGTCGTAGCTCTATCCGGCGGTTATTCCCGCGAGGAAGCCAATGAGAAATTGAAAGAGAACCACGGCCTGATCGCCAGCTTCTCCCGTGCCCTTTCCTCCGATCTGAATGCTGACCAGTCGGATGAAGAGTTCAACCAGAAGCTCCAGCACGCGGTAGACACTATTTATGATGCGTCGGTGAATAAGAAATAGGTGGAAAATGAATGCCTGCATTTCCCTTTATAAAGGGAGGTGCAGGCATTTTCTGGTTTAGCTGTTTAATGATAATATTAAATTATATATCTAATTTTAATAATCACTTCTCTACGTATAAAATCCGTGTAATAAGGAGACGGTCACATGATTATTTATGAAGCAACAAAAACTGACTTTATATGGGATGTCACAAACGAGTTGTTAATTGAAAGATTATATGAAACTTATCAGCAAAAAATTGGGAGGACCTCTAAAAGAGAAATTAAATCCTGGGAGAACTCATTACAAAGAATGGGTAACGTGATGCAAGACGGGGATATTCCGAATGACGCTTCTGTTGCCATTGAATTTAAAATTCCTAACACCTCCAAAAGGGTGGACTTCCTGGTGGCTGGTAATAACGGTAATCAAGATCATGTAGTTATTGTTGAATTAAAACAATGGGAAGATATTGAAAAAGTAGAAAGTAAAGATGCAGTTGTTAGCACCTACCTTGGTAGTGGTATACGTTCAGTAACCCATCCTTCCTATCAAGCCTGGTCCTACGCCGCTTTAATCAAGGACTTTAACGAAAATGTCCAAGAGGAGAATATTGAACTTAACCCATGTGCTTATCTACATAACTATAGGAAGACGTTAAATGATCCTCTTACCGACGAACATTATGAAGAACATCTAGCAAAAGCTCCGGTTTTTACCAAAGGGGAAATTCAAAAGTTACGTGATTTCATAAAAAAATATGTGCGGAAGGGAGACCAAAACCAATTAATATACCAAATTGAGCATGGGAGAATCCGACCTTCTAAATCATTACAAGACTCTTTAAGTAATATGTTACAAGGAAATAAAGAATTTATTATGATTGATGAACAGAAGGTATTCTATGAAGATGCCTATCATTTAGCGATGGAGGGGGTTAAACAAACAAAGAAACAAGTAATGGTCATTGAAGGAGGCCCTGGAACTGGAAAGTCTGTAATGGCGATCAACTTATTGGTAAATTTAATCAATCAGGGGTTAATGACACTATATGTTTCCAAAAATTCTGCCCCTCGAGAAGTCTATTCTGCACAACTAAAAGGCACAATCAAGAAAACAGAAATAGATAACCTATTTAAAGGGTCTGGGAGCTTTACTAATTCTGAATTAAATGAGTTCAATGTTATCGTTGTTGATGAAGCGCATCGCCTAAATGAAAAGTCTGGTTTTTATGGAAATAAAAGGAGAGAATCAAATTAAGGAACTGATTAAGGCCGCCAAATTCACCATTTTCTTTATCGATGAAAAACAAAGAGTTACATTAAAGGATATCGGTAGTATAGATCTAATAAAAAAATATGCAGATGCATTTGATGCAGAATTGATTACAGGTAAATTAACCTCCCAATTTCGATGTGATGGCTCAGATGCTTACATTGCCTGGTTGGAGGATGTCCTGCAAATACGAGAAACAGCTAATACACATGATTATGGAGTGGATTACGATTTCCGAGTATACGATGACCCACATGCTATGCTACATGAAATTGAAAGGTTGAACCGAACTAATAATAAGTCACGTATGCTGGCGGGTTATTGTTGGGAATGGCCGAAAAAAGAACGTACAAATACTGATTATAAAGATATTATTATCCCTGAACATAACTTCGAAATTAGTTGGAACCTACAAGATAGTATTTGGGCGATTGATCAGGACTCCGTTAACGAAGCCGGTTGCATACATACGGCACAAGGATTGGAATTCGATTATGTAGGAGTTATCATCGGCCCCGATCTAATTTATAGAAGTGGTAAGGTATGTACAGATTATAGTAAACGTGCTAGAAGTGATCAATCCTTAAAAGGAATCAAAAAGATGGCAAAGGAAAATCCCGAAAAGGCAAAGGCTGTTGCAGATGAAATCATTCGTAACACTTATCGCACCCTGATGACCCGCGGACAAAAAGGCTGCTTTATATATTGCACAGATCCAGAACTAAATCTATACTTTAAATCCCGTTTGGAGAAAACTGTTATTTATAATGATTTTTCACCGAGTAAGTTGGATAGAATTGCCGAGAATAAAGGAATATATGATTAAGTTCAGCGTGATATCAGAGTTTTTGTTGATTAAATAGGTCAGGTATATAGTTGTGAAGCCAGTGTAAAGCTCTTGGCTTCACAACAACAAAATCAAGCGATACTGTTTTTTAAAACGCCTAGGCAGGTAAGAACCTCCCAAGACTAATCATTAATACAATCAGCTAGTAACGAGATATTGATAAAGTTTATGGTCAACTGGTTGCTCCATTATCATATTCATATGGACAACCGGTATTTCTTTGCCTTTTTTATCAAGCATTCTATCTTGTTCTACAGTCTCTTTGTCAGGTGTAGCCTGCCCTAAATAATAAAAGTTACTTCCCTCATCATCATCTTTTTTAATAAAAATATGGATATCCATCGCTCTCTCATCCGCATTTATTATTTTTTGAACTTCTTCAGATTTCAATGACCTATTACTTCTGGTATACCATTTTAAAGTTGCTGGGCTTATAAATTCATCTCCATAGTCTACACTAGATTCTACCTCTTCATTTTTGTGATAAGTTACAAATATTGGACAAGTGCTATGTTTTGGTTTATATCCGTACATGGTTGAACTTTCATCATTTTTCCAATTGAGAAGTCTACAAGCATCTTTCCTTGAATATTTCTCGTATAATGTAAGTGGTTCATTACAATGATAGTTGCGACTCTTTTCTAGCCCACTTGTAATCACATCTTTTACTAGGTGCTTGAAATAAGGATTGGATTTTAATCGATGCTTTAGCAAGTCATTAAATCTATACTGATGATCATTCAAGGTTATGATTGGCTGCCCACCATATTTCTCCTTATCTGTCTGAGTGAAGAATGACAAGTCGAATATCCGCCGCATAGACTCTAGTGTATCTTCATCGACTGAGCAACCTGCTTCTTTTAAATGATTTATAAAGTGACCATGCTTCAATTCACCATACTGAAGTAATAATTTCAATAAGATTAATTCATGCTTGCGTTTTCCATTCAACACTTCATTCGTAAGCATCGTTAAAACGCTGTTTTCATAAACAGTTAGATGTGGGATCTCTTCCTTCATTTTGATTAAAAACTGGTAATGGTTTTTAAATTTATCTGCAATAACTAACGGATCTATCGAATGGTTGTTTATAAAATCGAATAAATCCGGTACTCTTCCAATCCTATTTTTGAGCTCTATATACGCTTCCTTTAGTATTTTCATAGAGGTTAAATTACTACTGTTGATGGATTTAAATATTTGCTTTTTGGCAATTTCCTCGAAGTTAACGGTAGATATACCTTTAATATAACTTGTTTCTACAGTACGCCTCCGTATATTGTCCTTATTCTGGGATTTGTCTCCCGACAGAGCGATAGGGATTAAATAATTATTTTTGTAATTCCCGATAAAATCAATGATGGTAACAAAATCTTTCGTAGAATGTTTACGCAAGCCCCGTCCCAGCTGCTGAATAAAAATAATACTAGATTCAGTTTGCCTTAACATAACAACTTGATTAATACTCGGTATATCGATTCCTTCATTAAAGATATCAACTGTTAATATATAATCTAAGGTGCCGTTCTCTAATTTCAATACTTGGCGGGCCCTCTCTTCCTGCGTATGATCGCCAGTCAAAGCCGCTGTGCGGAGCCCTCTCTCATTTAATGCATAGGATAATCTTATAGCCTCTTCTTTACGGCTACAGAACATTAATCCTCTTACTTGGTCGCCAGAGAACCCGTAGTAATCAATTTTATCAATTATGTGGTTTACCCTTTCCTCCGTAACTAAGTTAGATAAGATAGCAGCATCATCTACCAACTCTCCGCTGTACTCTATATCGGTAACACCAAAATAATGAAATGGACAGAGCATATCCTCTTCAAGTGCTTCCTGCAGACGAATCTCATAAGCTATATTATAGTCAAATAACTCATAGATATTGAAGTCATCCGTACGTTCAGGCGTTGCTGTCATCCCCATTAAAAACCTTGGGTTAAAATAATTAATCACATTAAGATAGGATGTTGCACCAGCTTTATGAACTTCGTCAATTAAAATATAATCAAATTCTTCCGGATCAAAACTATGTAATGTTTCTTGTTTGGAAATCGTCTGTATAGTTGCGAATAAATATCTAGCATCCGTCTGTTTACTGGACCCGGTTAATGTACCAAAGTCTCTCTCTAGACCACCCAAAACACGTTGAAAATCAGCTTTTGCTTGATTTAGTATTTGCTCACGATGCACAATAAATAACATCCTTTTGGGAGCAAACCTTCGCACATCAAATGCTGAAAGATAAGTCTTCCCCGTACCCGTTGAGGAAATCACCAGCCCTTTGTCAAACCCTTTTGACCTTACATCTTCTATTTGTTTCAATGCCGTACTTTGCATCTTATTAGGTTTTATTTTCAAGGCGTCTTCCATTGGATTATGACTATAATTAGATGGAAGCTCAATAACTTTCTCTGCCTTAGAAAAAGTCATAGGAGTATACTTTTCTTCGTATTCTCTTATCCAACTATCAGAAAGTGGTCTGCTTTCTTCCCATATGTCTTCAAATTGGTCTCTAAAATGTTGAACAATCTCTCCATTTTCGTGAGATGTGAGCTTTACATTCCATTCATGATTTACTTTTAAAGCTTGTGCTGTAAGGTTAGAGCTTCCTACGATTAACGAATAAGAATCATCTCTTTCAAATATATATCCTTTCGAATGGAACCCTTCTACTTCTGCTAGTCTAACGTCTACATTTGTAATCTTTATAAGTTCTTTAAAAACTTTAGGTTGATTAAAATTTAGAAATGTAGAGGTTAGAATCCGCCCCGATACCCCTTTCTTCTTCAAATCCAGTAAATGTGATTTAAGCGTTGCCAACCCACTTTCCGTAATAAAAGCAACGGAAAATAAAAACGTTGTGCAATGGTCTAATTCTTCTCTTATTGATGTTAAAACGGTCTCATTTCTTTTTTGATCATTAACAAGAAACTTTGGGGAATATCTTCCATATTTATTACTTTCTTTATCAATAAACCCCTTATGTAAAGAGGTCTTTAATTCTTCTACAAAATTCTCCATACATACCACCAAACAATATAAAATTTCTTTCACTTACAGGCTGCTTTGTAACGTTAATCTTTCAAAAACTAGGCGTTTAAGAAAGAGTAGTTTAAAACGTATATTCCTTGGATAACTTTTCAATTGCTGGTATATCAGCCGGAGCCCAATCTAAAGATGCAAGTTCATTATTTCGCAGCCACTTTATAGCTATATGTTCCGTCAATACAGGATAACCTTCTATTAGGTCACAAATAAAAGTAGTTAAATGAACAATCCCAAAATGATATTCATAAACCGTGTGTTCCACTTTTTCTTTTACAAGAACCTTACAATTCATTTCCTCTTCTATTTCCCGTTTTAACGCGTCTTCTGGTAACTCTCCTTTTTCGATTTTTCCCCCTGGGAACTCCCATTTATATGGTAGGGACTTATCAGGTCCTCGTTGAGCACACAAAACCTTACCATCTTCAACAATTATCGCACCAACTACATATATATCTTTTTTCATCTGCCTACTCTCCTACTCATCTGATACTATATTTCATATTATAACGAAAGCGCTTTGTTAATTCCTACCATTTGTTTAATGTATTTCTTGCTATTCAATATTTGGAAGGGTTATGTTCTGCGTTCCCTCGGAAACATATACGGTTACTAAAGCTTGTTTGTTTTCCTGCGAACTTTTTAGAAACAAAAAGCCCCTACCCACTAGGAGTAGAGGTCTTTTCTAGACCATGCATTCACATAGTCTGTAACAGCTTTATTACCCGGCTTTGTTGTTAGGTTTTTTCCTATATTATTGGTTGAGATCTTTTTACGCTGCTGATTCTTTTCTCCCTTGCTCTCTGTCATCGTCAGCCCTGTTACACCATAGAACAGGGAGACCAATGGAGTAATAAACGCCAAGAAACAGAAAGGAAGGTAAGTGCTTACTGGAACCCCGAGCGCTCCCGCTGCAAAGATTCCTGCCCCAGTCCAAGGGACAAGCGGACCACCTTGGGTAGCCGTATCCTCAATCACCCTTGACAGGTTTTCAGGCTCCAGATTCAACCGGTCATAAATCGGCCGCATTAATGTTCCGGTCATCACAGTCGAAAAGTAGATGGAACCCCCAATTGCCAATGTACTATAACTGACAAGAATGGTTGCAAAAACGGTCATTCCTGTACTTTGGATTTTTTCGGCAAAAGAGGCAATCAAGGTTTCCAGTACACCTGCTTCTGACAGCATTCCACCGAGCCCCAAAGCGAATAAGAATAATACGATCAATGGCAGCATGCTTGTCAATCCACCACGCATCAGCAGATTATCTACCATTTCAATACCGGATTCTAGTGTATAGCCATTGTAGAAGAGCCCGATTATGCCGCTAAAAGTGAAGCCTTGGTAAAAGACCGCAACCAGGCCGCCGACTGCTGTCCCAATAAAAATTGCCGGAAGTGCCGGTTTCTTTAAGACCAATAGTGTAACGAGAACGATCATGGGAATCAATGGGACAAGTCCCAAATTAAAATGTTTGGCCAAATACCCTGTCAGTTGGTTGACACTCTCTGCATTCACAGAAGATGCTTGATATCGCAAGCCAAGGAACGTGAAGATGGCGGCGGAAATGATATAAGCAGGGACCGTCGTCCAAAGCAAGTGTTTAATGTGGGTAAATAGCTCACCACCTGTAACAGTCGGTGTTAAATTCGTCGTATCGGAAAGTGGAGACATCTTATCTCCGAAGTAAGCCCCGCTGACAATCGCGCCTGCTGTCATACCTGCGGGCACCCCTATCGTCGCACCTACTCCCATCAGTGCAATCCCTGCTGTACCGATAGTTCCCCAGGCACTTCCGATAGCCAATGATACTAACGAACAAAAGATTAAGGCGGTAAGTAAAAAGAATTGGGGAGAAATAGCGTTAATTCCATAGTAAACCAGCGTAGGCACGGTTCCGGATGCCATCCATGCACCAATCAAAATACCGACCGTCAATAATATCAACCCAGGTTGAAGCGCTCTGCTCATCGATCTTGTCATTGATTTTTCTACTTGTTTATAGGTGAAACCCAATCCCATCATAAATGGGATGATTGCAAGAATGCTGATAAACATTAATATCTGGATCGGTGCCTCAAACGCCACGAGGCCAACCGAGATAATAGCAATCACTACTAATAACATAGACAATGCATAACGAAAAGATGGTTTGCTGATATTTCGTCGATCGTCACTATCCAAAAGACCACCCCTCTATAGTTTTATTGAATTTAACCTGCTTTTTTATAATGAATACCTATATTGTTAGCTGTAAATGTAAAAAATTATCCTGTTCCTCTCTGATATCGGAAGAGCAACTTGAATCATTCACCGGTGATGATTTCTTATAAAAAATCTCTTGGATGCCTCCTTGCTGACTGTTTGGGTAAAGAATACCCGATTAAATTAGAAAGAAAACAAATTTGAACTCACCGCTCTAAGTTTAGTAGGGATATGGGGATTCATCCCGGTTTGTGACGGTAGTACTTATTCCCATCCGTTACGAAAAGAGCGCATTGAATGGTTACTCCCCTTAACAGCGACTCATAAAATCAATGAAATTGACCAAGGATTTAATGAATTCCCTTCTATGGGAATGAAGGGGAATAATACTGAATTACTGGGCTGACCCCTTTTGCTTTTTCCTAATCGTTATTCAATATTTACCTTAATAATTCTAAGACGATAGGCAACAATAGAATTGAATTTCCTATAAGTAAGGAAGGAGGAGATCCAGTAAATGATGTTAAAGTACAAAAACCTTTTTTCAATTCTAGCTCTTTGGATTCTTGTTGGAAGCATAATTGGTATAATGGTCGGCTCGACAACCTATTTCCTTTTGGAGATAAACGATTATCTAGGAGATGATATACGAGCAAAAAGAGACTGGCTTATCTTCCTTCTTCCCTTTGGAGGAATTATTATAGGATACATATATATGAACTATGGAAAGGTATTTTTGAATAATACTTTGAATGACACTGCTAAACTAAATAACCTGGTAATCGATTCAGTTCATGGAAAGAAAGAAGTACCGCGGAGAATGGGACCCATCGTCTATTTCGCGACTTTTATCACAGTCCTGTTTGGTGGTTCTACTGGAAGGGAAGGTGCAGCTGTCCAAATGGGGGGAAGTGTAGCTTCAACGGTCAACAACTTTTTTAAGGTGAGCAGCTTGGACAAGAAAATCTTTATGATGAGCGGTATAAGTGCTGGTTTTGGCGCCGCCTTTGGAGCACCTATAACGGGGGCTATTTTTGGGATGGAGATGGCTGCTTTAGGAAAGCTGAAATTTGAAGCACTTGTTCCTTGTCTTACGGCGAGTTTTGTTGGCCACTATGTAACTACAGTAGCTTGGGGACATAAACACGAAGAATTTATAATACAAACCGTGCCGAACATAACTATTATTACATTTATAACAGTTATTCTTCTATCAGCCATTTTCAGCCTAACAAGTGTTTTATACTGTCAGTTGAGACATGGGATAGAAAAATTCTCGGAGAAACTTTTCAAAAAAAACCATATGAAAAGAGCCTTTTTTGGAGGTATTGTCATTGTGATATTAACTTTGATTGTTGATTCACAAGATTACAATGGCCGAGGATTGCAGATGTTAGAACAATCTTTTGTAGAAGACGTTCCAACCTTTGCTTTCCTGGCCAAGCTGATATTTACAACTGTAACACTTGGCACCGGCTTTGTTGGCGGTGAAGCCATACCTTTATTTTTCATTGGAGCAACATTAGGCAATACCTTACACACATTCATCGATTTACCTATGTCATTTCTCGCTGCCCTAGGATTAATCGCCGTTTTTTGTGGAGGCGCCAATACCCCAATAGCAGCTTTTCTGTTGGCAATGGAGATGTTTGATGGAAAAGGCTTAGAGTACTTTTTTATTGCGTGTTTAGTCAGCTATCTATTCTCAGGCCATCATGGGCTATGGCCTTCTCAAAAAATATATGAACCTAAGAGCAGGTTATATAATACTCTTCAAGGAGAAACTATTGAAAACGCTGAAAAAAAATAAAGAACTTTAGAAAAATAGACGTAAATAGCAACTTTGGAAAGGAGAGATGTTTATGGACTTGCACTTCATATGGAAAGCCATTGTCGTGGTGATAGGAGGAATCCTGATCTTACGATTAGCTGGCAGAAAATCAATCTCACAGCTTACGGTTGCGCAGACTGTCATGATGATAGCTGTTGGGTCCTTAATTATTCAACCGGTTGGCGATCGGAACATTTGGATTACAATGTTGATTACATTTTTGATGGTAGCTACACTTCTTTTTATTGAATATATCGTTTTGAAATCGAATGCACTTGAAACTTTAATTTATGGGAAGGGACTTATAGTAGTTGAAAACGGCCAAATTAATGAAAGCAATTTAAAGAAGCTGCGGTTAACAGTTGATATGCTTGAAGTCCGAATGAGACAACAAAATATTCAGCATTTTACTGATTTAAAATGGGCTACAATAGAATCGAACGGCCAGTTAGGGTATATGTTAAAGTCTGAAAAACAATACGCTACGAAAGAGGATATTCAGATGCTGAAATCGCTGATTGAATCGATTCAATCTAATCCTCCAAATGGAACAGCAAAAGCTAAAGCAAGTGCTTCAGATAACATATTTACTGAGGTTAAAAATAGAAAGCATGAAGAAAAGCCTAAAGAAAATTTGGATTAACAGTAATGATAAAAGAACTAAGTATAATGATTTATGTTCTTGATCAGGGAACACTCTTAGAAAAATTCTATTCCCTCTAGAGATAACCCGAAAAACGGAACCTCTTATTTTCCTTTGGACCCTGCCAAAATCCTATTTTAGAAATAAAAAGAATCCATTTTGAAAAAAGTTGCTCAAAATGGATTCTCCCCTTGTAAATTATTATTAGTTTTCATGAAAAGTTTGGTCACTTCTTTGGCTGTCCCACTCTTCAACGGAAGCTCCCGATTGTAGAATAAGCCTCTATTCAGCCTTACTTAATAGACTAACATTCTTACTAGTTGCTCTTGCCTCTATATTGGAAGCTGAATATTTATCAGCAATTGTTGATAATCCGATTGCAGCGATAATACCAACAATTGAAAATACTAGGAAATTCATGAAGTTAGGTAAAGCCATTGTCAACAAGAATCCCCCTAAAATTGGCCCAGTCATACCGCCGAATCGTCCAATTCCTGAAGCTACCCCTAAACCTGTTGATTTCATTTCTGAAGGGTAGAACGATGTTACATAAGCTTGTATCAAAACTTGAGAACCTGTTGTAGCAGCCCCTGCAATTGCTACTAATACAAAAATATAGAAAGTGCTTCCGCCAAATCCTAGTAACGCTAATGCAATGGCTCCGGCAATATAAGATGCAATAATAACCTTTTTAGAACCATATTTTTCACATAGATTACTAAGAGCAAGAATCCCGATAATAGCTCCGCCTTGAAGCCCAATAAGGAAACCTAAACTCGAATTTAACCCATAACCAGATTCGATCATTAGCTTAGGTAACCAAGTGTTTAATCCATATACCATTAATAGGGCACAGAAGAATGCTATCCAAAATCCGATAGTACTTATGGCACGATTCTCTTTAAACAACCCCGCAACAGGAACCTTCGTTTGTGTTAATTTTACTTCCTCAATTTCATCAGTCATCTTGAATGTTGAACCAGGACTTACTTTTGCAAGAGTTGCAAATAGCTGTTCCTTTTTACCAGTACGGATAAGATAGCCAGTTGACTCTGGCAGTTGCTTCATTAAGAAAGGGATGGTTAAAAGCGGCAGGCCGGCAACAATGAAAACAGATTGCCATCCAAATGCCTCAATTAATAGAACTCCAACAGTTGGTGCAAGTGCTCCACCAATGGCAAAGCTAACTAATGTGGAAGATACTAATTTAATTTTCATTGTTCTAGGAGCATAATCCGATACTAGAGCGGCAATGTTCGGCATGATACCACCTAAACCTAAACCTGCGATAAAACGATAAATAGAGAAAGTCATTGCTGAGTTTGCAAAACCACATAGTAGGGTGAATAAGCTAAATAGAAGTACATTGATAATAATAACTCTCTTTCTCCCGATTCGATCAGCTAGTATACCGAAGATAATTGCTCCAAACACCATTCCGAAAAGGCCATAGCTTGCTATTGTTCCTGCTTGAACTGCACTTAAACCCCATTCTTCCATTATGATTGGTAAAGCTGTCCCATAAACAGCTAAATCATATCCATCGAATAAAATGATGATAAAACTCCATATAAATATACCTAAATGAAAGCGGTTAAATTTACTGTCACCAATAATTTGATTCGGATTTACTTTTACCATTACACATCTCCTCTTTTCATTTTGTGATTAAATAATAAGCACTTTCAATAAATGGTAAATATTTTGAATATTTATGGCGTAGGTAAGCACCTCCTCAATCTTCTCTAGTGATTTCCATTATAATCGCATGTAATCGGTAATATAAGTTAGGAATTCCTCTATACGCAACAAAACGTAAAAAATATTAAAATAATTTTTAAAAATGGGTAATTTATAAATAAAAGGTAATACGCAATGACTTGGTGTAAATATGGAGATGCTTTTGTAAAGCATTACTAGCGGGGGAAGTATTGGAGTAATCATAAATACTCAGAGGTCTTAGAAAATCTAACAAGTCGCTTTCCTTTACTCCGTTTTACAAGGAAACCAGCGGGGGCTTATCAATGCCAAGAAAGAAAGGGGATGACTGGAACACCGAGGGTAGCAGCCGCGTAGATACCCGCTCCGATACAAGGAACGAGGAGCCACCCTGTGTACCCGTATCCTCACCCACCCTCGATTATTATTCCAATTGCTGGTTTGCCTGATAAGATAGGTTACAAAAGCACTCATATCCTTTAGATTTACCGGCCAACGAAGTAGATATGATGAGGTTCGAGTTTAATTACTAGTGCGCCTATGGAAAGTCCCGTTTAGAACCTATATGAATAGGTTGTTTTTTTGGCAATTTTATAAATATCATTTACTTATGATACGGTTCCCCCCGATTTATCCGAAACCCACGATATACCTGCTCCAGCAGCACCAGGCGCATCAACTGGTGGGGGAAGGTCATTTTAGAAAATGACAGGGCGAGGTCACTTCTGTTTTGTACTTCCTTGCTGATGCCTAGAGAGCCACCGATGATAAAGGTAATTTTGCTCTTCCCATAGGTTGCGAGCTCATCCATTTTGGCAGCAAGCTGTTCCGAAGTCAGCATTTTTCCTTCGATCTCGAGGGTGATCACATAGGCATCTGGGCTGACGGCTTTGAGGATCCGCTCTCCTTCCTTTCCCTTCACCTCAAGCATTTCTGCGTCGCTCATTGTCTCTGGTGCCTTTTCATCGGCGACCTCTATGATATCAATGTTTGCATAGGCTCCCAGTCGTTTCACATACTCCTGGATTCCCTGCTTCAAATATTTCTCTTTCAGTTTTCCGACCGCTACAATCGATATTTTCATGAGGATTAACTCCCTTTATCTGTTTTGTACATAGTTTACCTTATCAATTATTGCATTCCAACCAGCAGCTACCCCTGCCTAAGTTGAATTTCCTGGTTTAATGGGATGAAGGATTGGGAATTTCCTAAAGGTAGTGAAGGAGTGAGGAAGTTGGCACAGCGGGAATATTTAGAAGAGAAGATAGAGTATCTGCGGACCATCATGTATGAAGCTTCCCAAAATGAACAATATGATAAATTGGTTGAGATTTCTCAAGAACTGGATAGCCTTCTAAATAAGCTTGATGATCGGCAAAATAGTTAAACCAAAAGGCTGTCCTATATTAAAGGAACAGCCTTTTGATTTAGGTCAGGCACCCATCCGTTATTCTGTGAATGTATGCCTGGCAAGGATATTGGCGATTGCATCTTCTATCTCTGAAGCTTCTTTGCCGAGATAATTATTGATCATTACCGAAAAAACCAGCTTCTGATCGTCCTTGGTGGTTACATAACCGGATAAAGCCGAAACGGAGGTCAATGAACCTGTTTTGGCCTCAACATTCCCTTCTCCCGCTTCATCCCGCATACGGTACCTCAGCGTTCCGCCCTCAAACCGCTCGGATGCCCCGGCAACAGGCAGGGTAAACCGGAATGCTTCAAACCACTCTTTGCTTTGCATGGCGTAAAGCAGCTGGGTCAGCTCATTGGCCGGTATGTAATTTTTATGGGACATACCTGACCCATCGCGTAACAGAATGGTATCCTCGTCCACACCAAGCCCGCTTACGACCTTTTCGATGACTTCGATTCCCTTATCCCAGCTTCCCTCTCCATGGACGACTTTTCCCATCTCTTTCGTCAATACTTCTCCATGGCCATTATTGCTCAATTTCATAAAACGCAGGTAGATCTCTTCCAGCGGGATGGATTCCTTATGTGCAAGCCTGCTAGCATCTTTTGGCGTTTTTGCGTAACGGATGTCCGTCTGCCCTACAAACGTTATTCCCTGTTCCTCCAAGGCTTTCTTAAATACGTCCACGGCATATCCGGTCGGCTCCCAAACGGACCTCCATACCTTGGAATTGGAGCCGTTCAGAGGCATTTTCCCTTCAATGATCATGTTATTGGTTCCGTGTTCCCGCTCGATGGAAATCGACTTATCTGCACCCTCACCCACCATTTCTGTATTATTTATCACCTTAATGTAATCTGTCTCCGGTGTTATTTTGACTTTAGCTTTTTCTCCGATCTCATCAGAAGGCATTACTTCTACTATTACCGTGCCGGCATCATAATCCTTATCCGGGGAAAGGGTGAGGGCTGAGACCTGGGCCCCTGTGTAATAGGGCTCGTCCGACCAATTCAAGTCCAGCGAAAGGCGGACGTTATCATACCAAGTATCGTCTCCTACCAAGTCTCCCCTTATCTTCTCGATTCCGTGGTTCTTCAGCTCCTTGGCCAGCACCTCCAGATCTTCTTTTCTTAAGGTAGGGTCGCCTTTGCCTTTTAGATAGACATCACCATGAAGAACTTCTCCGTTCAATTGGCCATCTGTCCAGACCTCTGTCATGAATTGATAATCCTCTCCAAGCACTTCCATCGCCGCCGCTCCCGAAAGAAGTTTCATATTGGAGGCTGGGTGGAGCCGGATGTCCCCGTTTTTGGAAAAAAGCAGTTCTCCGGTATCGGCATCCCGGACACTGACCCCTGTCACCGAACCATTCAGACGTTCGTCTTCCAGAATGGCATCCAGTTTTTCTTCCAATGTTCCTGTCTCGTCTACTGAGTCTGCTGATTCTCCGGATGCGTTGATAAATAGCTCTTTCTCCTGCGAGAGCCATGGAATGGAAATCATAAACATAGCAACCAGAAGAAAGATAAGGCTTTTTTTTACGCTCATTACACTTCACATCCTTCATCGTTTTTAGAATAATTCAATTATACATGTAATTATGAATAATTCTATTGGACAAGCCAAAAACGCATCCATATGCCTAACAAGTGAATCTCGACAGTGCTATTGTCCTATGGTGTTTCGAAATTTCAAGAGCTGGGAAAAGATGTATATAGGGATGATGATTGGAAGAGTTCATCAGATACTCATATAAAGGAGTGTTTAACATGGAACAGATTTTATTCGTCCAAACGGGAACCGGAATAGATGTGCATGGGCAGGATATTACTAAAGCAGCAAGACGAGCAACGGAAAATGCGATTTGGTATAACTCCATGCCTGGTATTGAAAAAAGCCTGCCGGGGGAAAGCCTCGAGAATATGAAGGTCCAAGTGAAACTGGCGGTCCCTGTTGACAGGGAAAAGCTGGATGAAAGCAAAATAAAAGAGGCCATCCCATATGGCCAAGTGGATGTTGAAGTGACAGAAGGCGGAATGGCCACCTCCAGCGGTATCGTCCTAGAAGACAAGGGCGATGATAATGACCTGATGTATATCGTCAATGCCGCGGTGGAAGTAGGTTATTAAATATAAAAGCGTAACTGGACGCAGCTTACCCTGCTTGCGTCTGAAATAACACGTGAAATTCAATCAAAAAACCTCTCCCGGATGGAGAGGTTTTTTAATGTTCTGTCCGGTCAACTAGATATTCTCCAAAAACAGCCGGATGACATCGGCCCCGCCGATAAATGTACCTAGAGAACTGCCTATATTAGCCAGTACCACCACGAGAAGGACCCGTGTCACCTTATTGTTCCAGAAGCCTTTTAAATGATGTACATTATCGGTAAGTTTTTCGAAATCGCCGACATTCGGGCGTTTAATGTATGCCTGTACAAAGCCTGCGAACCAGCCGGCTGCAATCAATGGATTCAGGGAAGTGATCGGTGCTGCGACAAAAGCAGCCAGAATGGTCAGCGGATGCCCAAATGCCAGAGCCGCTCCCAGGGCTGAGAAGGATCCATTCCACAGAATCCAGCTGATGGACTGCTGAATGCCTGCAGCAGGATTGGTATAGAAAGTATATGCAATAATCGCCAAGATCAGAATGGGTATCGACCAGGCGATCACCTTTGGCACCTTCGACTTTTTCGGTACTTGGGACAGCCGCTCCAAGTCCTGCTCCTTATGTATTTCCTCCATAATCCCTGGTACATGGGCAGCACCTAGGATGGCAACCACTTTATTCCCTGGAGCTTCCTTGATCTTCTGAGCCAGGAACTGGTCGCGCTCATCGATCAATGGGGTTTTGAGCCTCGGGAACCGCTCGGAAAAGTCCCGCAGCATGGCATTCAATGTATCTTTTGACTTCATCTGTTCGAGTTCTTCTTCTGAAATGGACTCCTTACTGAAGATACTGGCAATCACTTGTGTCAACAGCATGGCTTTCCCTTTCAGTCCGACATTTCCCCATATCCGTGAAAAGGTCGTCTGGATATTCCTATCGGCCAGGACCAGTCCCGCATTCGCTTCTCTGGCAGACTCGATCCCTTGTATCATTTCCTGTCCGGCTTGGATGCCAAATTGCTTGGCCATTCTGTTCTGGAACGAAGATATGGCAAGATTCATCAATAACAGTGTCGCTTTTCCTTCCTTGATGACCTTGAATATATCCATATCCTTCCACTTGTTTCCTTCTGTCACCGACTTGTAGCGCTGTTCATCGAGCTCGACACAGACAGAGTCCGGTTGTTCCTTCTGGATGACTTCCTTCACTTGTGCGGCGCTGTTCTTTGACACATGGGCAGTGCCCAACAAGATGATTTCTTTATCATTTATATGTAATCTCGTAATATTTTCTTCAGACATGTAGTACCTTCCTTTGGTCATGCTGTTTCAGAATGCTGACTATTTATTCCATTATACTACATAGCCCGCTTCTATAGGTATGAAAATCTCCTGATAAGGTGGATCTCCGATGCAGGTATCACAAACTATCTTCTTTACCATGGAAACCCAACTTGCCATACCACCCTTCTGGAAGTTCCAGTCCCTCCAACATGGTGATGAACTCTTCTACCAGATTTCCATCAAACTGTTTCCAGCTAAACCGCCGCAACTCTTCGAAAGCTTCCTCATACGACATTTTCAGTGTTTGGTATTTTCTTATATCATATGTCATCACATCAAAGGAATCGCAGATGCGGATAATTCTCCCCTGCATGGAGATGTCCTCCCCGAGCAGCCGCCTTGGATAGCCGCTGCCATCCCAGTTCTCATGATGATCACGGACAAACTCAGCCGCCCGGAGTTTTCCCAGCTCCTTGCGTACAATCAGATTGCCAATATGGCAGTGGCTCTCTACCACCGTTCTTTCAATACTGTTCAATTTCCCAGGTTTCAGCAGAATATCCTTAGACAGGGCCATCTTCCCAATGTCATGCAAGAGGGCGGCTGTCTCAAGATCCTCATCATAACAATCCAGCCTTTCAGCGAGCAGCACAGATAAATGCATAACTCTTAGGGAATGCTGTTTAAACTCTCTAAGGACCTCATTATCTTGAGAAATTTCTTCAAAAAGTAATGTTGCAGTTTTTTCCATGACTGGTCCCCCAAAAAAATTTTTCAACTTCCATAGCTGACATTAAGTGCATACTACCATTATTAACCAGTGGGTACAATGAAAATTGGGAAACTTAGAAATTCATTTAGAGGTTTACCGATTCTATTTACCGCCTCACCTGAATATAGTGAACTGATTGCTTTTAGGAAGGAGAGGGAGCCTTGGATAAACTATTGGAAAGTGCGTCGTTCGAGCATCAGTTTTGGCTGCAGGTATTGGGGGATCATTCCCGTTTCATCCGCGATTCTCTATACCCCTCGGAGAAAAAGGATATTCAAATAGCAGAGGATTTCGTCTATACTTTTGATTTGCTCTTGAACAGGGTGAAGTCACTGCAGGAGAGCAATGTCATCGCTTTTACCAAGGAAGCAGATCATGCGGCAGAGGAATTAAAGGATTTCAAACTTTCATTGATCCGCAGACATCTGATCGGGGAGATAGGAATCCATCTCTCTCCGTCGTTTATAAATCATATGGTGAATGAACTGGAGGAATACCAGCTGGTGATCAGCTACTTGAAACAGGGGGAAGCTCCTCCTGTCTTCCATGAACTCCACCATCATTTGATCTGGATGCTTGATGCCTCCGGACACGCCGGGGCTATCAATGATGAATTGGATAAAGTGGAGGACAGACTGAAACAAAAGAGCAAGGCCTTTGCCGACCATTTTGATGCTTTTTATTTAAAAGCGGTAGAACTGACCGGCTTCCTGCGTACCAATGTCCATTCTTTTCCAGCACTCCGCAGATTCAACAATGATGTAGAGATAGAGCTTCAACTTTTCCGCACGTTTCTGGGAGAGATAGAAGAGATGGAACTCTCGAAAACGGTGCTTAGCACTTTTTCCGTATTGATGGCCGACCATATGGCCAGGGAGGAATGCTATTACCTCAGAAAGCTTGCTGAGTCAACGGACACTTCACCTCCAGACTGCAATCCTGCCAAACCTCGTACACAGGGGTAGGTATCCGGGGGCTTGCTTCCCCGGAAATGCTTTTTTGATTTATTCATACCATTAATCCTGCTGTTCTTTATGATATGATGGTTATTAACTGAACGGAGTCGAATAGGGGGATGGGTATGTTTTTGCTGGAGATTGATGAGGAAATTACATTAAGAGATTTACAGATTTCCGATGCGGAAGAACTTTTCCGGTTGACGGATCAATCCAGGGAGTATTTGCGGGAGTGGCTTCCTTGGGTGGACAACACAAAAAATATCGATGACTCGCGCGCCTTTATTGAACATGCACGGAAAGCATATGCAGAGAGAAAGGGGCTCACCTGCGGCATTTTTTATCAAGGCAAACTTGTTGGCACTGTGGCTTTCAACAGTTTTGACTGGCTAAACCGGATTGGGTATATCGGCTATTGGCTTGCTCCCGATCAGCAGGGCAGAGGAATTATGACCAAGGTATGCCGGGCACTGATCCATCACGCTTTTTACGTATTGGAATTAAATAAAGTAGACATCCGGGCGGCATATGAAAATAAGAAGAGCCGGGCAATTCCTGAACGGCTCGGATTTGTAAAAGAAGGGCAGATCCGCCAGGCGGAATGGCTATACGACCATTATGTGGACCATGTGATATATGGAATGCTTGCACGTGAATGGAGTGCTGCACATTCGCTTTAATTTCCCTATCTATCCGTCTTTTCGAACTTGATATCCAGGATTTCCTCTGTCTCATTGGCAAAGGTGATGGTTACAAATACACCATATTCCTGCTCACCTTCCCTCAACCAGAGCTTAAACTTTTCCTTTGAGGAATCGCCCATTGATTCTCTCCCTATATGGAGATAATCGATGATTTGGGCATTAGGGTATTCCTTTTTCGTTTCTTGGACAGCCAGACGGCCCCATTTTGCATATGGAGGAATTTCTTGATTCATTTCGTATCCAGGCTGTGTAATAATTGGTGAAACAGGAGAGAGCACAGGCAGAACCAAACCGAGCATTAGGAAAAGGTACTTCACCGACAACAACCTCCTTTTCCTTATAGATTCTGTTACTTGGTCGGCTTTTATTCCGATTTTCCTCCGTAACCAGAGAAGTTGGAAGAGAAATGTTTACCAAAGGGGAAAACTGGACATTTTGATAAGTTTAGATAAACGGTGTTTCCTAACCCAAACGGTTGCTTTATGTCCCAGTCTCTGCTCATCATTTCCCGGGAAATATCGACAAATTATTTTCCTGCTTCTATTGTGTCGAAGTGTCTAGCCATTTCACCTTCTAAGTCAGTCAACCTTTTGCCTGCCAAGATGGCATTTTAACGGTAACCACTTTATCATCAGAGCGAAAGCATAAGGAGCTTAGTGTTCGGAGTGAAATAAATTTATTTAAGATTAGAGTGATCTTACACAACTCTCAAGTGCTTGAATGGAACCTTCTAGGTAGGAACCAATTATATCCTCCCTATCGGTGATACATATGTGGAAACTAATCCAGACACCGGACTAGAGCAATTCCTACCCGCAAACTGACCAATTCAGCTATTCAGTGAAGATTCATCAGCAATAATTATTGTGTTTGGATGCTCACCTAAAGCGGATGCCGGAAAACTCTCTGATACTTCACCTTTGAGCAAGCGGGCAAGGGCAGCTGCTTTATTCTTCCCCGAAACAAGCAAAATAATTTCCTTACTATCAAGAATGGTACCGATTCCCATAGTTACTGCTTTCTTCGGAACTTCTTCAATGGAAGAAAAGAACCTTGCATTTGCTTTTCGAGTGGATTCATCAAGCTCTACCATATGGGTCCGGCTTTCAAAAGATGTACCAGGTTCATTGAAGCCAATATGGCCATTAAGGCCGATCCCGAGAATTTGCAAATCGATTTTGCCGGCATTTTTGATTAATTTCTCGTATTCCAGGCATTCGCTGTCCAGGTCAACTGCAGTGCCATTTGGCAGATGTATTTGGTCTTCACCAATATTGATATGCTTGAATAGCTTTTCCTTCATATATGAATGGTAACTCTTGGGGTGCTCTTTTTTAAGGCCTACATACTCATCCAAGTTGAAGGTGGTTAGATTGTTGAAAGAAGCCTCACCCTTTCGATAGGCTTCAATTAAGCAATTGTACATTCCCTCTGGTGTGGAACCCGTTGCAAGACCAAGTACAGGGTCCTCCATGCCTCTCAATCTCTCCAGCACGAGCGAGCAGGCTCTCTGGCTCATATCCTGATAGTCTTTAGCTTGAATTAATTCCATCACGCTTCCTCTCCCTTATAAGCTAGTTCTCCACGGCAAAACGTATAGTGAATGTTAAAATTCTTGTCCACCAATACCAGGTCTGCATCTTTACCTTCAGCAATACTGCCTTTTCTATCAAACACATCCAGTTGCTTGGCTGGATTTACGGACGCCATTTTCACTACGTCCTCTAAACTGACTCCCGCTAGAGTAAGCATATTTCTAGCCCCGTCCTTCATTTTCAGCATACTTCCAGCAAGAGTACCGTCTTCCAAAACAGCTCGGTCCGATGTGACATTGGCAGTCTGACCGCCCAATTCATAGTCACCTGCCGGAAGTCCCTTTGCCCGCATGGAATCTGTTATAAGAATAATCCGGTCACTACCCATGGTGCTGTAAATCAGCTGGAGCATTTCAGGAGCCACATGAATCCCGTCAGCAATAAGTTCGGCTCGAAGCGAATCGAGCTGGAAAGCAGCGCCAACAGCACCAATATCCCGGTGATGGATCCCGTTCATGGCATTGCATAAGTGTGTCAGTTGCCGCACACCGTGATCAACTGCTTTTTTAATGTCTAAAAATCCAGCTTCCGTATGCCCCGCTGAGACGTTGATCCCCTGTGATGCCAGGGTTCCTATAAAAGTACCATCAGGGTCATGTTCTGGCGCCATTGTGACTGTTCGGATGAGACCGCCAGAAATGTCTTGCCATCGGTTGAATTGTTCTACATCTGGTTCTTTTATATATTGTACAGGTTGGGCACCCGCTTTAGATTTTTCTACATACGGCCCTTCGAGATGAACGCCAATTACTTCAGCTATGCCAGGTTTATTATTGTATTGAGCTACATTCATTAAAGCTTTTTCGATGCTTTCCGACGATTGAGTAATCGTAGTTGCGAGATAGCTGGTTGTTCCTTCTTTTGGAAGAAGTGAGCCAATCGAATCAAGCGCTTCTTCCGTTGCGTCCATCGTGTCCGCCCCGTTTGCCCCGTGAATGTGACCATCAACAAAACCAGGTATGGTATAAAGTCCAGTTCCATCAATGATTTCCATTTCCTCATCAACTTCTGGCAAGCCCTTGCGATAGATGGTCTCAATTTCCCCCTCATTTATAAGCACGGAGCCAGTAATGGTTTCCTTCTCAAGATAAAGTGTGGTGTTCATAATGATTCTTTTCATAATGGCTGTGCCTCCTGTCGAGAACAGACTATTTCCTGTCCTAGCTAAGAGAATTGTAGTTCTTCATCCATCTATTATTTGGTACGTATCAATTCCATGGCCCCAATTACTCCTTGCTCATCGTTGAGCTCTGGCGCAACAATCAACTCATCAACAGGGCCAACATCCAGGTAGCCATTCATCTGTTCAGCAAAGTAGCTGCGAATGAGAGGATATAATTTTTCCTGCTTCATGACCCCGCCGCCTACAATGATTTTTTCAGGAATAAGCACGACGTAGTAGTTCATAATTGCCTGTGCAAGATAATATGCCTCGATGTCCCAAACCTGATCATTTTCCGTTAACTCCATGCCTTTCTTTCCGTATCGCTTTTCAATCGCCAACCCTGATGCCATGCCTTCGATGCAAGAGCCGTGATAAGGACAGCAACCGTCATATGGATCATCCGGATGCTTTTTAATAATGACATGGCCCATTTCCGAGTGATTCTTTCCTTGGTAGATTTCTCCGTTCTGGACCAATCCTGCGCCGAAACCTGTGCCAACTGTAATATAGAGGCAGGTATCTGATCCTTGTCCTGCACCAAATTTATACTCAGCAAGGCAGGCAGCATTCACATCAGTGTCCATGTATACTGGTATATTGAAAAGTGCTCTCAATTGTTCCAGCAGTGGATAGTGCTTCCATTTCTCCTTTGGGGTATTTAAAAAACTGCCATATGTTTTGCTTTTAATATTTAAATCAACAGGGCCAAATGAGGCAACTCCGAGTGCTTCGATAGCGTGTTTTTCAAAAAAACCCTTTGCTTCCAACAGGGTTTCCTCCGGATTTCCCGTTGGAAAACTGACTTTATCAATAATTTGTTTGCTATTGCCATTACTCACTGCACAGACGAATTTCGTACCGCCTGCTTCTATCCCGCCCAACAGCATGCTGCACACTCCTTCCCCTATTTTTTTACAACTAAAATCTCGTCTCTTCCTGCTGTTGCTTGTTTAACATCGATAGGTTCAATGGAGCTCATGTCATCCGTGTTGGTGATAATGATGGGGATAATTGTTCCCTGGGCTTTTTCACGAATCACGTCTAAATCAAAACTCAACAAGTGATCTCCTTGTTTAACTTTCTTGCCTTCTTCTACATGAGCAGTAAATCCCTCTCCGTTTAAGTTCACCGTCTCAAGTCCAATATGAAGCAAGATTTCTGCACCATTCTCTGCTTCGATGCCAATCGCATGCTTGGTCGGAAACAGTTGAATAATTTTGCCGTCGACCGGAGAAACAAGTTCACCAATTGCAGGTTCAATTGCAATTCCATCACCCATCATCTTTTCTGCAAATACAGGATCGGATATTTCTTCCAGGCTGACCAATTCACCACTGACTGGCGCTACAAGTGTTACATCATTGTGCATATCTTCTTTTTTCTTAAACAAATTTTTCAGCATGTTTCCTTCTCCTTTCAATGTTTAATAAGGGGTAACGCGATGTAAGTCCCATTTTTGTAGATTCATTTCCACGCTTCCTGATGTTAGTACTACAATCTCATCTGTTTGGACATCATCAAACACGCGAGAAGTGAATACTTCCTCTCCATCGTTCAGGAAAATTTCAATGGAAGACGTATCTTTAAAAAGATGAATTTCCTTCAGATCCTGCAGATAACAATGCCGCGATTCTTGTTGAGACGTATAGTAATTCTTTCGTTGAAACGTAAAAACGCCCTCATGCTGATCATATGTCAGTTTCGATTCCCCGACCTGAAGGGTCAAGGTTTCTCCTTCCATACTGTTAAAGGACACTTTCATTTCAAATACTTGCCCCCGAAGACTTAATTGCTGTTCCCCTTTCAAGTTTACATCTTTATACCGGGTTTCTTTACCACGAAGCCGCTTCAACTCCTCTACCGGATGTTGCATCAGTTTGCCCTCTTTCCATTCCAGTTCACGCGGTAGAGTGAGTGCATGAATCCATTCGTACTTCACAGTGGGCTCTTGGATATCACCTTCTACGGCATTGCCCATCCAACCAAAGAGAATCGTTCTTCCCTTTGGATCAATCGTCGTTTGCGGTGCATAAAAGTCAAAACCGCGGTCCAACTCTACAAATTGACCATGATCAAAGTTCCCCTCTGCATAGTTGACTTTTCCTACGAAGTAACCGGATTGATACGTATTTTGATACTGAAATCCTTGTGAGTCCATGCCCTGAGGACAAACAAGCAGAATATCGGTTCCGTTCAGTTCTAATAAATCCGGGCATTCCCACATATAGCCGAATTCGCCGGCATTACGATGGCCACTGCCTGCAAATGTACCCAGGAAACTCCATTCTTCAAGGTTATCGGAGGTATACAGAACCGCTGCTCCTGCTTTGTTTTTTGTTTGTGCTCCGAGCACCATATACCATTTCCCGTTTTTCCGAAACACCTTGGGATCGCGAAAGTGGGCGGTATAACCATCTGGCACATGAATGACAGGCCCCTTCTTTTTAAAATGGATACCGTCATCTGACACGGCTAGGCATTGATAGGATTCACGATTGCCTTTCTGATCCTTTACATTGCCGGTGTAAAACAAATACAAGGTATCTCCTACAACAACTGCACTTCCAGAGTAACAACCATTTTTATCGTACCAATCCCCTGGCACTAGGGCAGGAGGGGCTTCCTTCCAATGAACAAGATCTGTTGATACATAATGCCCCCAAAATTTGGATCCATGAGTAGTTTCAAACGGGTTCCATTGATAAAAAACATGATAATTGCCTTTATAATAGACAAGACCATTCGGATCATTCAACAATCCCACTGGGGGCATCAAATGATAGTGTAAACGGTAGGGATCGCTTCCTACCAAGGGTTTAAGCTTTTTTACTTGTTGATTTACTTTTTCCAGAATATCTATTGATGAGCTCATAAAAATTCTCCTATTTTACTTGTGTCTCTGGCTGCTGTACTTCTTTCAACATCTTATCGCTAAATCCGAAGAACCAGGTTAAAACAAAGGCGACGGCAATGGCCACAATATTTACGAAAATGAACTGGAGGATCTGACCATTTAGGTACAGAAGAGTACCTGGAATAACCGTCACGGCCATACCCGTTCCTGCTAATTCCATGATAGACGCTAAGAAACCACCGACTGCCCCGCCAATCATTCCCGCAAGGAACGGCTTGAAATAGCGCAAGTTCACCCCAAAAATGGCCGGTTCCGTTATCCCCAGGAACGCTGAAAGAGATGAAGGAAGAGCCAATGCTTTCAATTTTCCGGATTGTGTTTTTAATGCTACAGCCAATGTTGCACCGCCTTGTGCTGCAACCGCGCAAGATACAATTGCATTATATGGGTTGCTTCCGAAGGCTTCGAGCAGTTGAATTTCAAGGAAGTTGAAGACATGATGAACCCCAGTTATAACAATTACCTGGTTAAGCCCGCCAAGGATAATTCCAGCAAGGCCCAAAGGCATTCCAAGCACAGAAACAACTGCATCAAGCAATACATTCTCAACTGAATGGAAAACGGGACCAATAATGAATAGAGACAGAATACTCATAATTAATAGCGTTAAAAAGGGTGTGATGAGCAAATCCAAAACTTCGGGTGTCTTTTTGCGAATCGAGCGTTCAACCTTCGCACCAACTAAACCTGCGATAAATGCCGGAAGTACAGATCCTTGATAACCTACAACCGGAATAAACCCCATGAACATTATTGGCTCGGCTGTCTGGCCGGCTACTTCATAAGCATTTGGCAAAGCAGGGTTCACAAGCATTAATCCTAATACCAGACCAATGATCGGGCTTCCGCCAAATACCCTGAACGCAGACCATGCCACCAACGCCGGAAGGAATGCAAATGCTGTATCCGTTAATACTTGGGTGAACAACAAAAAGTTCTGTGAGACATCATCGGGTGTCATGCCAAATAGAGCCAAGATATTTTCTTGCATTATGAGGCCCCTGAGACCCATGAATAAACCAGTTGCAACTAGGACCGGAATAATCGGCACAAAGACATCACCGAATGTACGGATAGCCCGCTGGAATCTGTTTCCATTTTTCTCTGCGGCCTTGTTGCTCTGCTCTGCTTTATTTGCACCATTGACCCCCAGGTTTTCTACTTCGTTATACATCTTATTTACGGTACCAGTTCCAAAAATAACCTGGTATTGGCCTGAATTAAAGAAAGCTCCTTTTACTTTGTCAATATTCTCCACGTGTTCCTTTTCAATTTTCTCCTCATCGTTGACAATAAATCTTAACCGTGTTGCACAGTGGGTGACAGATGCAACGTTTTCCTTCCCCCCAACTGCCTCAATTAACTCTTCCGCAATTTGCTTATCGCTTCTTCTATTCTTATTATCAGCCAACTCTTTCACTCCTTTTTGTATTTCTCCTTTTTTCAAAGGAGCATCTGTCCGTCTCCCTTTCTATAGGGAATCGATTCCATATAAAATAAAATAACTGGAGCTTCTTAATTTAATGTTCTTTCTGTTAACCGTGTAGTAGTACTCTTACCTCCACAAAGTTAGGTATTAACCCGATACTACTCCATTTTTTGTTTGCATCTCTAAGCTTGATGGTATGGAATCGATCCACATCAGGTAACAATATATACGGTCCTTAAACTTAATCGATCAATTCTACCTCAATTGTTAACTGCTCACCTTTTCCAGTCATCAGCAACCTCTCTCTCCTTTGTGGCTGGTGGTTTTTCTCCTTACTTGTGAACTGTCTGTCATAAAGACTCCCCTTTCACAACCTATACATCATGGAATCGATTCCACAGAGATATCAATGGAATTAATGCATCTTGTTGGTTTATATAGACATATAGATATATAGATATATAGATATGCTATGAAATCGATTTCACCTACATTATAAACTTTTTCTCCAAATTAGTCTATAATTCAGCACAATTTTTTCTGAATACTCCCGTCCGGTTATTCGGTTAATCAGTTGCCTTGCTGCTTTCTCACCAGCTTTCTCATTCTGATTGTCCACCGTTGTCAGTGGTGGATCGAGATACTGGGCGATTTCTGATGCGCCAAACCCTGCAATGCCCATATCTTCGGGGACACGAATGCCCTCTTTTTTCAAATAACTCATCGCTCCTATAGCCAGCCTGTCCGTTACAGCAATAACTGCCTTCGGAACTGATTTCTGATCGCTTACACTAGGTGAAGACAGGATTCTTTCCATTGCATCGTGCCCTGAATCGATATCAAAAATTGCCTCTTGTACCCATCCCTCATTAACCTTCAGTCCATGAGCTTCCATTTCATCTAAAAAGCCCTTTTTCCGTAAATAGCCTACTGCCCGGTCCGTTTCATCCACACCAATAAAGGCAATTTCTCGATATCCCTTTGTAATGAATGTATGCGTCAATTCCCGTGCAGCATTATAATCATCATATGTAATAGACATAACTCCATCAACAGCCTGCCCGATCATCACAAGGGGAATATTGATGTCTTTAATTTTTTCTACAAGATCAGGCTCCGTGTTTGTGGCAATTAAAATAATGCCATCGACCCTGCGCACTTTCAACAACTCTAGAAATTCTATTTCTTTTTCCTTTTTTAAGTTGGTATTCGCCAGTATAATCTCGTATCCATGCTTGGATAATTCTTCACCAATACCCGTTACGATACGGCTTGACGTCTCTGTCTGTATCGTCGGTAAAATAACACCAACTATCTTCGTCTTCTTCGTCCTTAGTGATTTGGCATGCTGACTCGGTATGTATCCCGTTTCCTCGATGGCCTTTTCCACACGCTTTCTTGCATCCTCACTGACATAGCCGGAACTATTTAGTACACGCGAGACGGTAGTTCTTGATACCTTTGCCATCTCAGCTATATCCTTAATTGTAACCAAGACTTCTTCCTCCCATCATTTCCTTGATTTCTCATTAAAAGGCTTGTTTTGCCCGCTGGCCTAGGCTTCTCTTATAAATTGAAGTAAGAGGATGGTTTCCAGTATAGAGGGCGGCAGTTTAACAGATAGCCAGTTAACGGTTGCTATTGTATCTATGCCATAAGCATTTATTTGGTTATTAATAAAGGAACGTAAATCAAATTTCTTGATCAAAGGAAACAACCCCACTTTTTGAAGGGGCCAAAACTAACTGAAACCGGCACCTAGTAACAATGTAAATTCGACCATAATCTGACTGTAATATTAAGCACTATAATAAATTTAAAGGGCCTATATGTCAAAGGTAAATGTAACGTAAATTGATTTCTTAAATAAATTTATATAGCTGAAAAACGAAAGAAACTACGATAGCTTCTTCCTCCTTCAACTGAACAGTAAAGTATCAGACCAAAAGTTTGGCAAGGTTGTCCTATCGCCGCATATACATGGAGTACCGAATGATACAGGAGGTCGTTAATGTGCAGGAAAGTTTAAGCAGAGTAAATTGGATCAGCATGGCTGTCGGATACGTCTTCATCGCTTCCGGGATTACCAAACTGGTTGTCAGCGATTTTAAAACTATTTTCCTAAGCCTTGGATTGCCTTATCCGGAAGCGGTGTTATATCTGATAGCTATATCCGAATTGGCATGCGGCATGCTGCTAATTGGCAGAATGTTTATCCGGCAGGCAATTGCCCCACTCATCCTCATTATGCTCGGTGCCCTTTATCTCACAAAAATCCCGATCCTCTTAAACCAGGGCTTTATCTCATTTTTATTTGAGTCCAGACTGGATATCCTCTTGCTTGTCCTGCTGTTGGTTTTATGGCACCAATTCAGGGGAAAAACTGTGGATGAATGATCAAAATATGTGAAGAAGCCGTGGATAATCGTTAAATTTCGCGGGAAAATCCATAGTTATCCACAAAATTATTCACATATGCACAAGTGTTCGCAGTTATTTAGTATAGATATTATGTTCTACACTATATATTGATTTTTTCTCCTGAACTTATTAACATTATGTGTATAACTATGGAAAACCTGTGGATTACTTTTTGTATTTACAGAAAAAAGACTATCCCCATGTGGAGGGATAGTCTTTTTTGATTTGATTGCTTGTGGATATTACTGGGATCCTAGTTCAATCGTCGTCTCCCTTTTTTCGCCATCACGGTAATACGTTACGGTGACTTCCTCACCGATTTCTTTCTCCTGGTAAAGAATTTTACGCAGGTCGATCATGTTATGGACAGGTTCTCCATCCAGTTCTGTTATTACATCCAGGCGTTCCAGTCCGGCTTGGTCAGCAGGTGACCCACTTTCCACACTCCATACATATACACCGTTCTGTACATCTTCCGGCAGATTCAGTGTTTCTCTCCATTCTGCCTGTGGTATTTCATCCAAGGAGTAGATTTCCACTCCAATGTATGGCCTTACCACTTCACCAGTCTCTTCCAGTTCTTCAACAATTGGCATCGCTGTATCCACAGGGATGGCAAAACCAATACCTTCCACAGCAGCTTCATTAATTTTCATCGAGTTAATCCCGATCAGCTGCCCGGCAAGATTGAGAAGAGCACCGCCGCTGTTGCCAGGGTTTATTGCCGCATCCGTTTGGATGACTTCAGCCTGCCAGTCGGCACGCCCGTCCATATTAAAGTCCTGGGGAACTGTGCGCTGTGTTCCGCTGATCACTCCCTGGGTAACCGATCCGGAAAACATCATCCCTAAAGGATTCCCAATTGCAATCACCGGCTCTCCCCGCTTTACATTCTCAGAAGAGCCTATTTCGATGGGCTCCTCCACCCCGGATGCCTCCATCCGTAATACGGCCAAATCAGAGAAAACATCGCCGCCGACAATTTCCGCCTCTATACGTGTATCATCGTGTAGCACAACCTCTACCGTATCAGCACCCTGTACCACATGCTGATTTGTAACCACATATGCTGTTCCATCCTCGACTTTGTAGATTACACCGGAACCGGTCCCGGCTTGGCTCTCTTCCTGTTGCTGCTGCCAGAATTCTGCATTTGTCTGCAAATTGATGACCCCGACAACAGCTGGAGTTGCTTCTTCCACTACATCGGTAATCTGTGTGTTTATATCGACCGTTACAGAAGTATGGACCGTTCCATCTCCATCTTCTGTGCCAATGGTTGCCTGGTCGGTATTTTCTTCCTGCCCCGTGTCTGTTGCTGTACGGTTCATTTCCATCAAGTTAGGGACAGCCACTAGGGCGAAGAATCCAATTACGAGTATTCCAATCACCACCGGAAGGAGCCAGCCCCTTCTCTTACGCCTGTTCCGATTGGGCGGATAATGCTGTGTATAATATCCCATTTCTCTATCCCCTTATAAAAGTATAGTTGGTATAGTATTTCCTTCCAATCGTCCAAAATAAACTTGGAAAAATCCACAAGGTATAATAGAGAAAGAGGTATCAGACTACTTCATAAAGCGGGGTAGGTACAGCCGGATCTGTATCCTTAAGGTCCAGATCTATTCCCCGTTCTTTCAATACACTGTCGACAGACATCCGCGCTAAATCTTTCATGTTATTGTCTTGACTCAAATGCGCAAGATAGATCCGTTTCGTCCTATTGCTGATGATATCCGTGAGAGCCAAACCGCAGTCTTCATTCGAAACATGCCCAGAATCTCCAAGAATACGGCGTTTTACATTCCAAGGGTACCTTCCCATCCGAAGCATTTCTACATCGTGGTTGGCTTCAAATATATACGCATCGGCATCTTCTACGGTTTTCTTTATACGTTCGGAGACATATCCCAAATCCGTCACCAAAGCTACTTTCTTTCCTTCATGCCGAAACGTATAAAACATTGGCTCTGCAGCGTCGTGAGAAACACCGAATGACTCAACATCCATATCTCCGAATGTTTTCACCTGTTCCATGCCGAAATGGAATTTTTGGTCGATGGAAAGCTTGCCAATGGACTTTTCCATTGCCTTCCAAGTATTCTCATTTGCATATATAGGAAGGTTATATTTCCTTGCAGTAATTCCGAGTCCTTTAATATGGTCACTGTGTTCATGTGTGACCAGAATTCCGGACAGTTCAGAAGGGTCGATCTGTATTTCTGCAAATAAACGGTCCATCTGCTTTCCACTGAGTCCTGCATCCACCAGTAACTTTTCTTTGTCTGATTCGATATAAAAGGCATTTCCGGTGCTCCCGGAAGCCAATACACTAAATCGTAATGTCATTCTGTCTCACTCCGATTTTCCTCTTCCAGTTTTTCACTAAGCAGGTTGAATAATGGTTCTTTCATTTCATTTTCTTCATTCAATGTACTGATATTTGCCAGGGCTGAGCGAATGAATTCCTCATAGAATTCCTCATTTACCGTTGACTGGATCCCTTCGAGTGCATTTACGAGATACCTGCGTTTGCCTGTGTCACTTGTAACCGTGATATTATACGTGGGAGCGAACACCTGGACACCATCCTCGAGGGGAACCCGGGTCAGATAACCAATGCTCATATCTGAAACCTCATCTTCCGGGTAGAGCGCACCCCGGTTATACAAAATCTCGACTACCCGCATCGGCTGGATCATCGTCCGGCTATTCTCCTGGGTTTCCGCTTCGCCTAGCATTGTTTGGGTATAGAAAGTCATTTCATTTTTTTCATTTAAATAGACGATGAGCAATGCAGACTGATTATAAAAGACAGGACGTTCATTTTTCTTTTGGAAGAAAATCAGTGCATTCAATTCCTCATCCCATTCCCAAAAAATGTATTCCTCCGGATATAAAACATGAGGACGTACCATCTCTGCTATGTCTTCCTCATCTGCATCTTTCGGAATGGGAATGGGCTCTTCAAAGCGCCCCGCAATAAGCGTATCGGAGATCAGCTCCGTCTGCAGCCCTTCTTTTGCCTTTAGTAGGGAGATTTCCTCTTCCGTAAACTCTTTGGGATTGACAGAAATATAAGGTTCTTCCGTAGTCTCAACCTCTATGTCCCCTATGGTGATGTTCTCTGCTTCCAGTTGGCTCTCTATGGAGGAATCCTGCTCCTCCAAGACACTGATATCCGCCTGTTGCTGTTTCTCTATGAACTGCAATAGCAGGAACACATCCAAAACAAGGAAACAGAAGATAAAAACAGTCTTGATATTACTCCACTGCATCCTTATTGGCCCCCTTCATTTAAAGGCGGGACATCTTCAAAGGAAAGCTCCCGCCAGATTCCGTTATATTCCATATACCAAGCAGGGGCAAGATAGGCGGTTGCATTATTCTCATGCATTTCATATGTCAGCCGATAACCCAGCTGGATGTCTCCGATATTACCCAAATTGTAGTCTGTACCTCTGAGATGGGAGATGACTTCGGTCCCGGAAGGAAGTTCGACCAGGTCCCCGGCGAACGAATCATCCAGCGTAAACAACGGACGGCTGTATTGATGAAGTCCGACATCTCTCCATTCCTGTTCGATGACTGACAGGCCTGAACTGTTGAATACGGGATAGCCGGCATAGTACATTCGGTATCTTACGGAGTTGCTACCGGTATTCAGCCGTGCCAGACGATAATCGTCCGTCCAGCCAAAATGACCATTAATATTGGAAATGCTTCTGTTCAGCAATTCCATCGCAGGGAGACTTTCCTGGTTGGAGGAATTCGGATTATAAAACTCCATATTTCTTCCATATTGGAAGACACGCATCTGCCGCTGGCCATCATTATAGTATGATTCACCGCCATCATAAGTCTGCCGTACCACGGACGGTGTTTGGAACAAGGCGTTGACCAAAGCATTGACATCCAGCCGGCTGATAGCGAGTGAATGTTCCCGAGTACTTACTGGTTGATCCGGGAGATAAATCGGTTCCCTACCTTCATCAAACAGGACATGTTCTTCCAAACCGTTTAGCGAGGCGATCTTTCCCCATAGATTTTCATATACATTTGGATCGTTCATGACTGCATGTGCCTTCTGACGGCCATCAATCGACGGAATTTCCAAATGGACGGAAGCTGTATCCTGGTTAAAGGCTAAATAAATCCGTTCGAATGACCAGCTTGGCATCTGGATGTCGGGCTTATCGAATTGGAAAATGCTCTTCAATACTTCCATCGGCAGTTCCTCTGGAAAAACTACTTCGATTTCAAAAACCTGGGATTCCTTGCCATTGGAATCAGCTACATAGAAATCATCCAGTTCCCACGTCTTCATCCTGTCATACAAATCTTCTTGGTCCCTAGGGTCTTCATAGACGTAATAATGGCCATTAGTATGGAAGACGATAGACTTCGGCTCGATAAGGCTGCTTTTCGTCTCCTCCACACCACCGATGTCCATTTCATCAATATAGGAAGTGTTGTTCAGATTGTCCAAACTTGGCTGATAGCGCCATAGCCCAAAACTGAGCAACAGACTGAAACCGATAAGGACAATCAGCACTAAAGACTTCACTGCTTCGAGTTTCATTATGCACCCCTCCGCTTCTGATTCATCAGCGGAAGTGTAAAGAGAACGGTAGTCCCTTTACCCTCTTTGCTTGTAGCCCATATCTTTCCGTGGTGGGCTTCCACCAATTCCTTGGAGATGGCAAGCCCTAGGCCTGTCCCGCCAAGTTTTCTCGTCCTTGCTTTATCTGCTCTGTAAAAACGCTCGAAAATTTTATCGAGTTTATCGTAACTGATACCCATCCCCTGGTCGCTTACACTCACGAGCAGGTAATGCCTCTTATTTTCTGCTTTCATCGTAATTGTGCCGCCTTCAGGCGAATATTTGATAGCATTGGAAATGACGTTGTCAAGCACCTGGGTCATTTTATCCTTGTCCATCCATACAGGAAACTGACCTTCCGGAAGCTGTCTTTTCAGGTTGATATGCTCCGGGAGATTCAATTCAAACCGGTCAATGACTTCATGGAAATATTGGATGAAATCCACTCTTTCCTTTTCGAGCGGATACTCCTCTGCATCCATCTTGGAAAGCTGCAGAAGATCATTCACCATCCGGATCATCCGGTCTGTCTCTGTCTGGGCTACACCGAGAAAACGCGGCGCTATCTCCTTATCTTCCCATGCTCCATCATTTAACGCTTCAATATAACTTTTCATCGTGGTTAACGGTGTCCGCAGTTCATGGGAAACATTGGAGACGAACTCCCGACGGTCCTGTTCCGCCTTTTCTTGTTCGGTAACATCGCTAATAACCGAGATGAAGCCGGTGATGTTCTCTTCTTCATCAAGGATAGTAGAAAATTTTGCGCGGATAAGGAAAAATTCATCTTCATCACTGAAATCAATAATCATGGAACCACTGTCAGGCAGCTCTGTCATATTGATGACCCTGTCTTCGAGCTGCAGGACATCAATCAGCAGTTCACCATTCACTTCATCCGGATCCCGACCGATCATTCTGCCAGCAGCTTCATTCATCAATGTGACAGCACCTGTGTTGTCAGTGGCAATCACTCCATCAGACATGTTGGATAATACAGACCGCAGCTTGAATTGTTCCTCTTCAATCGTGGCATAAGAATGTTTTAGCCGGGAATTTAGATCATTGAATGTATCTGCAAGCAGGCCGATTTCATCCTTGCTGTAGACTTTTACCTTTTGGCTGAAATCCCCCTTGGCCATTGTCTGAGCCTGCCTTCTCATTTCGGAAATCGGCTTTGTGATGGTCCTTGCCACCAGGATCCCTACTACTGCCGAAACAGCGATTGCCAACAACGAACCCTGCAGGAAAATATCATTGATTTCCTGCATTTGATCGTAGACGCCTTCCAGAGAAGCCTCCACATAGATGACACCCATCACGTTTTCCTGGGAGTCAAAGATCGGGACAGCCTGAACGCGGACACGGTTTTTTGTTTCTGGGTTGAATTTTATGGTATCTTGCCGCTCGTCAAAGAATAGTGCGTCCTGCACCGTATCCCTTGTTGTCTTCTTGCCTATCATATCCCGCTCTAATACATTGGTGGTACCAAGCACTCTGCTTTGATTATTGATGACTTCCAATGTTGTAATATCGCCTGTTTCCACATCACTGACGATATTCTGGATCTCCTCCTGCAGGGTGGACCCGCCTTCTTCGTTCCTCTCCCGCTCAAATGCCTTCTCCAGATTATAGTTCAAGAGTTCCACTCTATCGTCAATAGAACTTTCGAAGTTCTCCATCAGCTCCCTCTCCAGTTCATTGGTGAAAAAAGCCCCGATTACCTGAACTGCTACAAGGAGCAGAAGGATATAGATGATCGTAAACTTCGATTGAATGGAACGGAATAAACCAACCTTATTCATAAGCTGCTACTCCTGCTCAGGGTTTCGTAAATAATAACCCACTCCTCTGCGGGTCACGATCCAAGTAGGATTACTTGGGTTCTCTTCAATTTTTTCACGGAGTCTCCTTACAGTAACATCCACTGTGCGGACATCTCCGAAATAATCATATCCCCAGACAGTCTCCAATAAATGTTCACGCGTCATGACCTGTCCCATGTGGCGTGCCAGGTAATGAAGAAGCTCAAATTCACGATGGGTAAGCTCTATCTGCTCGCCATTCCGGGATACAACATAGGCATCCGGATGAATCGTGAGGGAGCCGATAACGATATCCTTCGTCTGTTTGGCTGTCTCTTCCGGCACCTGCTGTCTGCGGAGGTTTGCCTTCACCCTGGCAATCAGCTCCCGATTGCTGAAAGGCTTGGTGACATAATCATCCGCTCCCAGTTCCAGACCGAGCACCTTGTCAATTTCCGCGTCCTTTGCCGTCAGCATAATAATAGGCATGGATTGAGTCTTGCGGACTTCCCGGCAAACTTCATTTCCATCCCTTCCTGGAAGCATAATATCCAGAAGAATGAGGTCGGGAGCTTCCGATTCAGCAAGCTCTACAGCCGTATCCCCGTCATTCGCCACTACTACCTCGTATCCTTCCTTTTCCAGATTGAACTTCAATATATCTGCAATCGGCTGTTCATCATCAACCACTAATATTTTATGACTCATTATGGCACATCCTTTATCCTAAAGTTAATATAGTAATTATATAGTTTACGAGAATTCATTGGTCAGAGAATCCGGAATTAAATCCGGCGTTATTCATACACTCTTCCCTCTATTTTATCGTATTTTGGGGGAAATGTCTCCCTTCTGTGGAATTAGAAAAGAGACAGCCTCTTCAGGGGCTGCCTCTTTTCCAACATTAGCTGCTATATACACTTCGTACTACATTCGTCTGTGAACGGTCCGGGCCAACAGAGAAGATGGATAATGGTATCTCTGTCAGTTGGGAAATCCTTTCAAGGTAATGTCGGGCATTTTCCGGCAGTTCGCTTAAATCCTTGACACCGGTTATATCATCCGTCCAACCAGGCATTTCCTCATATATCGGCTCACATTCTGCCAGTACAGCCAGACTTGCAGGGAATTCCTTCATGATTTCCCCTTTATAACGATACGCCGTACAAATTTTCAATGTCTCAATCCCTGTAAGGACATCCAGGGAATTCAGGGATAGGTCCGTTATTCCGCTGACACGGCGAGCATGCCTGACTACAACACTGTCAAACCAGCCGACGCGGCGGGCCCTTCCTGTGGTGGTGCCGTATTCGCGGCCGACCTCGCGAATGCGGTCTCCTGTCTCATCGTGAAGTTCTGTAGGGAAAGGTCCGTCCCCCACCCTTGTAGTATAGGCTTTGGAGACACCTACGACATGGTTGATCTTTGTCGGTCCGACCCCGGAACCGATTGTCACTCCTCCAGCAATCGGGTTGGAAGATGTCACAAACGGATATGTTCCCTGGTCAATATCCAGCATGACACCCTGTGCTCCTTCAAAAAGAACACGCCGTCCTTCATCAAGGGCATCATTAAGTACAACGGAAGTATCACATACGTACTCAGCCATCTGCTGGCCATATTCATAATATTCCTCCAGTATATCTTCCACCTTCATTGGCTCTACTTCATATACTTTTTCAAACAGGCGGTTTTTTTCCTGGAGGTTCTGTTCCAATTTTTCACGGAAAGCTTCCTTATCCATCAGGTCAGCAATACGGATGCCGCTTCGGGCCGCTTTATCCATGTAAGCCGGGCCGATTCCCTTCTTCGTTGTTCCAATCTTATTGGCACCCTTAGCTTCCTCCTGCAGGATATCCAGCTGAAGATGATATGGAAGGATGACATGGGCACGGTTGCTGATGCGGAGATTATCTGTGGATACATTGCGTTCATGCAGATAGGCAATTTCCTCCATAAATGCTTTGGGGTCGATTACCATTCCATTGCCCAGTACACAAATTTTGTCATCAAAAAAGATACCGGAGGGGATTAAATGCAATTTATATGTGATATCGTCAAATTTGATGGTATGGCCAGCATTATTTCCGCCTTGATAACGGGCGACAACCTCGGCATTCTGAGACAGAAAATCCGTGATCTTGCCTTTTCCTTCATCGCCCCACTGCGTTCCAACTACTACTACTGAGGACATAGTGCACCTCCATTAAATTATGTAACATTTGATTTTTATTATTCCAAAAGTAATTCTATCAGTAACACCTAAGCAAGTCAATTCAATTCACGAACATTAGGTTTTTATTTTATTGTATCGTTCGCTAAAATATTTTTTGGCTCATGTATAAAATGCCTCACTTCGAAAATAATAATACCAGTTGGTCATATATGATTTCGAATGGGGTGGAAAAATGGTTTCCAGGGAGCCTGATATATCCAGCAAAATGGGCCACGATCTGAAAAACGGCCTGCTAAAACTCTCCCATGAAATACACCAGGTCATACAGACGGCTGAGGCCTCAGAATACAGTACCCTGCATGAATTGGAAGATATTCATCAATTATTACATGATTTTCAGGCAACAACGGCCATTATTTAAACAGCTACTTAGCCCCTTTTTTGTATGCAGGGATCCCTCTTCATGCCGACCTCTCCTATCCTCTTCTTCCACCTTTTATACAGGAACCCCCCTGCATGATGGGGCGGTATTAATTTATAAAGATAGAATCGTTTCAGCTGCAAATGTCCTGCCGCTTTCGGAAAACAGGGAAGTACGAGGAAAAATGGGCACAAGACATCGAGCTGCCGAACAAACGGATGCCCTGGTACTGGCAGTTTCAGAGGAGGCAGGGAGGGCGACCTTCGCGTTTAAGGGGAACCTTTACCCGATCCGCTCAAAAAGTGGCTTAATTTAGCAAAGGAAAGGGTGGGGAGCTGTATGCAAACCTGGAAAGCCGTTTCCTAAAACAATAAAAATAGCAGCCCCACTGTGAGGCTGCTTTCCTAGACCTGTACCGGTGCAGGAGGTACATCACTCTCCGAATACCGATGGTCCAGATCCACGAACTTATTATATTCTTTCACAAAGGCAAGCTCGACCGTACCGACAGGGCCATTACGCTGTTTGGAAATAATGATTTCAATTATGTTCTGCTTCTCTGTCTCTTGATCATAATAGTCATCCCTATATAGGAAACCGACAATATCGGCATCCTGCTCGATACTTCCTGATTCCCGCAGGTCCGACATCATTGGGCGCTTATCCTGGCGGGATTCAACTCCACGGGAAAGCTGGGACAACGCAATTAAAGGAACATTCAATTCACGTGCCAGCCCTTTAAGGGAACGGGAAATCTCGGAAACTTCCTGTTGCCTGTTTTCCCCTCTAGAACTGCCGCTTCCCTGGATAAGCTGCAAATAATCGATCAAAATCATCCCAAGGCCATGTTCCTGCTTTAGACGCCTGCATTTGGAGCGGATCTCACTGACACGGATTCCCGGAGAATCATCAATGAAGATACCTGCATTGGATAACGACCCCATCGCCATCGTCAGCTTACTCCAGTCATCCGCCTGCAATTGGCCATTCCGAAGCCGGGTAGCATCAATGTTCCCTTCCGCACAAAGCATCCGCTGGACGAGCTGGTCTGCACCCATCTCTAGACTGAAGATGGCTACATTTTCGCCGCTGTTGACGGCCACGTTCTGTGCTACATTCAGCGCAAAGGCCGTTTTACCAACAGACGGGCGGGCAGCGACGATGATCAGATCATTGGGCTGAAAGCCTGAAGTTATCCGATCCAAATCACGGAATCCGGTAGGGACTCCGGTCAGATCGGCATTGGATTGATGAAGCTGTTCGATATTATCATATACATCAATCAATACATCCTTAATGGCTTTAAAGGATCCGGAATTTTTCCGCCCGGACACTTCCAGAATGTTTTTTTCGGCATCATTCAGGACATCTTCCACTTCGTCCTCTTTTTCATAGCCCGAGGTCACAATGTCGGTAGCTGTACGGATAAGCCGCCGGAGGATCGCCTTTTCTTCTACAATCCTGCTGTAATACTCGATATTGGCTGCCGTCGGTACACTGCCGGCCACTTCCGACAGATATGTCACCCCTCCTGCTTCATCGAGCTGTTTTGCGTTTTGAAGGTAGGTAGTTACTGTTACCACATCAATAGGTTCGCCTCTATCGGCCAATTTCATCATCGCTGCAAAAATCCGCTGGTGGCCCGCGCGATAAAAGTCTTCGGCAACCAATATTTCTGATGCGGTAGAAAAAGCCTGTGGCTCTAAAAAGATGGCACCAATCACCGACTGTTCCGCCTCTATATTATGGGGCGGAACCCGATCATTCCACTCATTCATCGTCCCGGGCCCTCCTTTCAAAGAAAATCTTGTTGTTAACAGAAACTGGCCAATATATGAATACGGGAAGGTTCATTACTTCTCCGTAACATGAACCTTGATGGAACCGGAAACTTCCGGGTGCAGCTTCACAGGTACAGTGGTATAGCCCAATGCACGAATCGGCTGATCTAACTCGATCTTCCGTTTATCTATTTTATAGCCGTAATCTTTCTTCAACGCTTCCGCAATCTGCTTGCTGGTAATCGATCCAAAAAGGCGCCCGCCGTCGCCTGATTTAGCCTTCAGCTCCACTGTCAATTCAGCCAGCTTATCTTTCAAGTCCATTGCTTCTTCTTTTTCTTCCTGTTCTTCCTGTTCCATTTTGCGCTTCTGTGCTTCGAGGGCCTTCAAGTTGCCCGGGGTAGCTTCCTGTGCAACATTATTCTTCAGCAGATAGTTGCGTGCATACCCGTCTGAAACGTTTTTAACCTCGCCTTTTTTGCCTTTCCCTTTTACATCTTTCAGGAAAATTACTCTCATTCCGTATCGCTCCCCTCGAAATATTCATCAATTATATCTTTTAATAACCCTTCAGCATCCTCCAGGTTTGTATCTTCAATTTGGGTGGCTGCATTTGTCAAATGCCCGCCGCCATTCATTCTTTCCATAATGATTTGAACATTTATTTCCCCAAGCGATCTGGCGCTGATGCCAATTCTTCCGTCATCCCTTTCAGAAATAACAAAGGAGGCGGAGATTCCGCTCATCGTAAGGAGGGTGTCAGCTGCTTGGGCAATCAAGACCGGACCATACTTATCATCCGGCTCTGCCTTGGCAATGGCAATAACATCCCTGTACACCTCTGCGCGTTCGATCAGCTTCGCTCGGCGAACATAGATATCGAGATCTTCTTTCATGAACTGCTGAACCAGAATAGTATCTGCCCCTTTTGAACGGAGATAGGAGGCAGCATCAAAGGTTCTGGATCCTGTACGCAGGGAAAAGCTCTTGGTATCCACAATAATGCCGGCCAGTAGTGCGGTGGCTTCCAGCATCTTCAGCTTCAGCGATTTCGGCTGGTATTCCAATAGCTCCGTCACCAGCTCGGCGGTCGATGAAGCATAAGGCTCCATATAGACAAGCGTTGCATTCTGGATGAATTCCTCACCACGGCGGTGATGGTCGATGACTACCTTATATTCCGTCTTATCCAACAGGCTGGCCTCTGCGACCATGGACGGCCTATGGGTATCAACTACTACCACCAGACTGCGGCTTCCGGTAATTTCCTCTGCATCCTCCGGGTCAATGAAGTGTTGCCAAAGGTCATTATCTTCTTTGATGGCATTTACCAGACGGTAGACACCCGTATCCACGTCATCCCGGTCGAAGACGATGTGGCCTTCTACACCATTCGCTTTGGCGATATTCAAAATACCAATGGCCGCACCAAGTGAATCCATATCCGGAGACTTATGCCCCATAATGATAACATTATCACTTGCTTTCACCAATTCCTTCAATGCATGGGAAATAACGCGGGCCCTAACCCTTGTCCGTTTTTCCATCGGGTTGGTTTTACCGCCGTAGAAACGGACTTTCCCTGATTCGTCTTTGATGGCTACCTGATCTCCGCCTCGGCCTAAGGCCAGGTCGAGGCTGGATTGTGCTAATTCTCCCAATGTAGGAAGCGGCACATTTCCAAATCCGACACCAATACTCAACGTCACCGGGTTATTCTGTTCTCCACTCAATTCCCGGACTTCATCCAGAATATCGAATTTGGCCTTCTCCATCTGCTGCAGAATTTCCTTCGTTCCCACAGCCAGGAACCGCTCCTGAGATGTCCGCTTCAAATAAAGGCCGTACTGACCGGCCCATTTATTCAATACGGAAGTGACCTGGGAATTGAGCTGACTCTTCAGCGTATCATCCATATTCTGCGTAATTTCCTCGTAGTTATCGAGGAATATGATCGCGAGGACTGTCTGTTCATTATGGTACATGGTTTGGAGTCGGGACTGCTGCGTGCGGTCAAACAAGTACAGCAATCTTTCTTCCTTTTTGACGGTCGTCTGGAATTCATATCCTTCCAGCTCAAACCAGACTTCTTCTTTATTCTCCCTTATATTCGGGATAAGTTCTTCACTAAGGACATTGAGGGACTCACCGACAAGTGTATCTTCCTCTTCGGCAAACTTATTCATATAAGGATTGGCCCATTCAATCGTAAAATTATCGTTGTACAGGATAATGCCAATCGGCATCTCCAATAACGCTTCCTCCCCGACCTTCTTAATCCGGTGGGAGAGGGTGGAGATATACTCCTCCGTCTCGTTTAACAGCATCCTTTCCGTACGGATACTATAATAAATGGACGCAGCCAACAACAGGGTCATAATAATTCCCAGCATCCACTGAAAATACCATATTACTCCCAATAGGATGATGGCAAGCAAATAAATGATCCATAAATGGCTGCTTAACGTTGGTTTCTTCTGTAAATCCGGCATAGCACTCAGCTCCTACTTGCATAACACTTGTCAGGTTCCGTATTATGAGTCATTCGTCATTCGCTCTCTCAGCTTGAATCCTATGTCAATTATACCTAAAATACGCATGAAATACAGTAGCATTGTCGGAAAAAGAATGACAAGGACTACCACCAGTATAGGAAGCGCCTTGGAGAGCTCCTTCTGATAGGAATAAAAAAACACAAAGGAAATCCCCTGGACAGCCATGATAAGGCCTGTCAGCACCAAGAGGTTCTGGGCAGCCAGAGAGTAAATGCTGCCGGGCTCCCATTCTATCAAAGAAAGGATGATGGCAGCCAGGTAAACCCAAATAAGTGAACTTGGGAACTGCAAATTGCGGAATGGCGGGAAGTGCAGTTCCTTTTTCTCTAGTCGATTCATAAATTTATAACCGATCCACTGGCTGATCAATGCCAGAAAAACCGCCGATACTACGAGCAGGACAGGAAAAAGGTCTGTAAAGTAGCTGATTTGGGCCTCCAGCATGGCCTGTAACTCCTGCGTCTGTTCTTCTGTGCTGAACTGGCCGATAATATCTGTGCTCATTTCCATGGATTCCATATACATTGCCTCTAGCTCCGCCAGCCAATTCACCTGAAAAACAAATTGGGTAAACACGAAGACAAACAACAATCCTGCCACAAAGGCCAATGTCCCCCTTGCAAGCGTCTCATAAGCAGAGACATTATGGTGGATGGCTGTCCCGATCACTAGTCCCCCTAGGCCCATCAATATCGTGACCGGCAGAGAAAATACCGTGGCCAAAAGCAGTGACAGGATAATGGCAGCCAGCAGCATGATTACCGCCGGCTTCCAGCTGTACCGAGAAGAATAGATAATGAATGGTACAGGAAGCAGAAGCATACTGGAAATATTTAGCATTGGTACAAAGGCTGTTATAATCAGCAACAGGACGAATATGCCCGTCAGCATTGCTCCGTCTGTAATTTTTTTCGATTGATTCATCATTTGCACCTCTTTTAAACAATTACCATATTAACCTTAACAATTTCTCCATTAGTATATAATAACATGATTTCTACTAGAATGGTGGACGGAAATTGCTGGTTCCGACAGTCCAATAAGAATGGAAATCCGAACCTCTGCCGCCACAGCTTCAAAAATTGTCATTGTTTTTTCATGTTCCCTTGTACCATAATTCCGGACTTCCCTTATAATAAGAAGGGTACTAACTTAGATAAGGATGAAAAAAATGATTTTCCTGCATGCATTAGTGAACAGTTTAAAACTCCCAAACAAAAAGGCGATATTCAGACTTAACCGGATCGGCATGGACATAACGGTTGTCTATATGTTTATCCTTCTTTTCCTTGCATCCCTTCCCTCTCTGGCAGATCAACTGACTGCCACTGGAGGGCTAGGCGATGATATGAACGTGGTATTCAAGTTAATCTATTTCTTCATTTTTTATTACCTGCCGCTCATCGTCATCTTCTTCATACTGCTTTCCGCTGTGGCATACCTCGGTACACTTGCAGCAAAAATGCTGGAGAGGAAGCTTAAATTTTCAATCCTTTGGAAAATGAGTGCCTATACAACGACAATCCCTCTTCTGTTGTATACAGGCCTATCCTTCTTCCTGCAGCTTGCCGATCTATATTTATTGGCAGCCACCATCTTTACAGCAGGCTTGTTAGTTCGAATAATCACTGTATACCCCAGGAGAAACGTACGGAAACGACCATAGGAAATACCAAAGAAACGATCAACACAGACTGTCTCCTTCATTCCTACTCCTGAATAGGAAAAGCCCCCAATCCGGCCGGATTGGGGGCTTTGTCATTATTCACCTGCTACGTAAGGCAATAATGCCATTTGACGAGCACGTTTGATAGCAATAGTCAGTTTACGCTGATATTTTGCAGAAGTTCCAGTTACACGACGTGGAAGAATTTTTCCGCGTTCAGAAATGAAACGTCTCAGCAAATCAACATCTTTATAGTCGATGTGTGTAATTCCGTTCGCTGTGAAGTAACACACTTTACGACGCTTTGCGCGTCCGCGACGAGCTGCCATGTGAAAAACCTCCTTTACATGTGATTAAGTGGATGGCGGAAAGATCTTCCCGGCCTCCTCCTTTAAAAAGGTAAATCATCATCTGATATATCGATAGGCTCTCCATTATTTTTAAATGGATCCTCGTGGTTCTGATTCTGATTTGGTTGAAATTGATTTTGGTTTTGGTTTTGAAATTGGTTCTGATTACGGTTCTGCCCGAATCCTGTATCCTGCCCTCTATCCTGGGAGGAACCTTTTGATTCTAGGAATTGGACACTGTCTGCCACAATTTCCGTTACAAAGACCGTCTTTCCATCCTGGCCTTCAAATGTCCGTGTCTGCACACGTCCATCGACACCAATCATGCTGCCTTTTTTCATATAGTTCGCCAGGTTTTCGGCTGGTCTGCGCCAAACGACACAATTGATGAAATCCGCCTCGCGGTTCCCCTGTTGGTTGGAGAAAGGCCGGTTGACAGCAATGGTGAAATTGGCGACAGCTACGCCATTGGGTGTATAACGCAAGTCAGGATCCTTCGTTAACCTGCCAACTAGCACGACACGATTTAACATCAGAACCACTCCTTATTATTGTTCATCTCGAATAGCGATATGACGAATAATATCATCAGAGAACTTCGCAAGGCGGTCGAATTCATTAATAGCTTCTTCTCCGCTTCTGAAGTTGATGACAACATAATATCCATCACGGTAGTCTTGGATTTCATAAGCAAGACGCTTCTTGCCTTTTTCATCCACTTTATCAATCTCCGCCCCGTTGTCAGTCAAGACTTTGTTGAAACGCTCGATCAAGCTTGTCTGCGCTTCTTCCTCAATATCCGGGCGGATGATATACATGATTTCGTATTTTCTCATCCGTTACACCTCCTTTTGGTCTTAGCGGCTCCTGTTTATTGAACCTGTTTCGCAACAAGAGCAAGGAGTAATCGATAGTAATTACTCACAATGATGTATTATACCAAACCTTCTATTAAAATACAAGCCTTCGAGAGATCCTGCTTTTGTTATACACACTCCAGTTTCAGACCTTACACATTAAATCGGAAGTGAATGACGTCCCCATCTTTGACGATATAGTCTTTGCCTTCCAAACGGACCTTGCCATTTTCACGGGCCTGTCCCATACTTCCTGCTTCAACCAGATCCTCATAGGAAACGGTCTCCGCCCGGATGAATCCACGCTCGAAATCGGTATGGATGATTCCGGCTGCCTGAGGTGCTTTAATGCCTTTACGAAAGGTCCATGCACGGACTTCCTGTTCACCGGCAGTAAAGTAGGTAGCAAGGCCGAGCAGATGATAGGATGCCTTAATCAGCTTGTCCAGCCCTGACTCAGCAATACCAAGCTCTTCCAGGAACATTTCTTTTTCCTCCTGGTCCAGCTCAGATATCTCCTCTTCAATCTTGGCACATACTACAATCACTTCGGCATTTTCTTTTGCAGCATATTCCCTCACTTTTTGTACATTTTCATTTGCTTCGGGATCTGCCACTTCTTCTTCGCTGACATTAGCTACATACAGGGTGGGTTTGCTCGTGAGCAAGTGAAGTCCCTTGACGATCTTCCATTGCTCGTCGGAGAATTCCAACGCTCTGGCAGGCATTTCTTCCTCCAGCCCATCCTTTAATTTAGCAAGTACTTCTTGTTCTGCAACCGCTGCCTTATCTTTTTGCCTGGCAAGCTTTTCTACCCGCTGCAACCGTTTATTGACAGTCTCGAGATCTGCCAGTATCAGTTCCAGATTAATGATTTCAATATCATCAATCGGGTCGATTTTTCCAGAGACATGCGTGATATTATCATCGGCAAAGCAGCGGACTACCTGGCAGATGGCATCTACCTGACGGATGTGGGAGAGAAACTGGTTCCCCAGGCCTTCCCCCTTACTGGCTCCTTTGACGATTCCCGCAATATCTGTGAATTCAAAAGCTGTCGGTACGGTTTTCTTTGGTTTTACCATTTCTGTTAATTTATCTAAGCGATTGTCTGGAACCTCCACAATGCCAACATTGGGATCGATCGTAGCAAACGGATAATTGGCCGCTTCAGCTCCCGCTTGTGTAATGGCATTGAAAAGCGTAGATTTCCCTACGTTTGGAAGGCCGACAATTCCTGCTGTCAAAGACATAAAACTTTCAACTCCTTAAGGATTCCGTTCATATGAACGCGTAATCTCATTATAGATAGGTTCCGATTAATTGACAAGTTGCCAAAAAATAAAAATAGACAACCGAAGTATGCCTATTTTTGCTCTGCACTCTATCATTTTATCTATTTCTGTCCCCATATTGCAATTTCTTTTCGCAAATTCTCATTTTTAGCTGTTTTCCGCTGACTCGAGAACCTTTTTCATTTTCTTGGTGAAGTCCCTGCGGGGAATCATTACACTGTGACCGCACCCCTGGCATTTGATCCGGATGTCCATCCCCATCCGGATGATTTTCCAGCGGTTTTCCCCGCATGGGTGCGGCTTCTTCATTTCTACAATATCATTCAGTCCGAATTCTTTTTCCTGCATATGGCCTTCTCCTTTTTTCCTCTATTATAACGGAAATTTATTGGCCTTGTCCTCGGTTTTGGCGGATTTCTTCCTGCTGTTCACGAGAATACATCACTATACGCGGGGATGGAATTTCAATGCCGGATTTATAGAGCTTATCCTGCATATCACGTCGAATATTACGTTCCGCGGCCCATTGAAAGCCGGGAAGCGTATCTGCAATGACCCTGATCGTGAAATAGGATGCTTCTAGGTTCTGTACCCCGATGATTTCAGGAATTCCTACGATAAAGTCATATTTGTCAGGGAAATCAGCAGCCGCCTCATTGATCAGGCTTTCCGCTTCCTCCACTTCACTTTCATATGGCACATGGATGTCCACAATGGCCAGCCCGTTATGGACAGAATAGTTGGTAACCTGAGTGACATTTCCGTTGGGGAGAATATGCATTTCACCGGTCCAGCTGAGCACCTTGGTTATACGCAGGCCGATTTCTTCCACTGTTCCCTCTATACCTGCAACAGCAACATAATCTCCCACAGAAAACTGGTCTTCAAAAATGATGAAGAAACCCGAGATGATATCACGCACCAGATTCTGCGCACCGAAACCGATCGCAAGGCCTACAACACCAGCACCGGCCAGGAGCGGTCCTACTTGAATCTCAAATACACTGAGTATCATGACGATTGCTACGAAATATACAAAATATGTGACGACACTTTTTATCAGCCTTGTCAAAGTCTTTTCTCTGCGTTCACTGATTCTTAAAGGGCCCTTCCGTTTGTTCGAAAAGACTCTGTCCACCAGATTCTTGGATACCTTGACGATAATGGCGGCAAACAAAATAATGAAAAAGATTTGCAGCGCACCTTGGGCAATGGTTGTCCATAGCTCAGGACCCGTCAGATAATCCCAAAAAGTCGATATTTCCTCATTCACCGAATCCAATTCGTTTCCTCCTATACTGCTATGCTATGTTTATTTCTTCTCCATTCTGCTCCACAGAGGATATAACAACAAACGTGTCAGAACATATAAGTTCAAGATGCCATAGATCGGATAGACATAGGCGATGAGAGTGGAGAAGCCTAAGGTAGTTAATGGAATCATTGTAGCTAAGGTCACAGCTACAAGCAAGCTTAATGGTTGGTTGAAATATTCCCTGACTCTCGTGACAATTCCCATTATCCCTGAAGCTGCTGTGGTGAATATAGCGAACCATAGGAGAACCCCCATGAAAACAAGCATGGGGAAAGGATAGCCTTTCAATATGGCGAATAAAGGAATCTCATATAATAACAGTTCATCAGCAATCTGAATCAGACTGTTATTATAAATATATGAAATGACCCCTAGCACCAACCCGCTCCCACAGCATGCTATCCATATCTCTTGACTCCCTTTCACTTTATCGCCAATCGCCCCCAGGACTGCAATTAACGGAAGGATATTCAATGCCGTAAATGGGAATGCAGCCGCCCAGTTCCGCTGTTCGTCCCAATGGGAGAATAACTCCAAACCCTGATCGAATGTGAAACTAAAAAGAATGAAGAGGAGTCCGCCAAGAAGGAGCGGCAGAATTAACTGGTTAATCACAAGCAATCCATTTATATCCTTAAGAAAGAGGAGAAGAAGTGCAATCACCATTACACCTATACCCCACCAATAACTGAAATTAAACGCCTGTCCAGTTGCACCGCTTCCGGCAATCATGACGACCGTAGTGGTAAATAGGTAGAGAAATATCATCAAATCATAGATACCGGTCAGTCGTCTGCCCACGATATCCCGCAGCACTGGGAGGTAATGGGTGGAACTCTTCTGACTGCTTATTTTTAGAATCACTGCACAGGAAACAGAGAAAAAGATGACAAACAAGAGAATAGCCAGTCCGCTTTCATGGCCAAAAAACTGCCATAATTCTCGTCCAGAAGCATACCCGGCACCTATTGTAGTTCCAATAATCAAAAACATCCACTTCAGACCAGCTCTCCACATGTTTTTTCCTCCATTATCTTAAAGTTTTAATGTATAGACACCGCAAAAAATCCGTATACTATACCAATATGTTTATGGAGGATAAGCTATGAATCTAAAGAAGCGTTTTGGAATGCAACAGGAGACTTTTCGTATGCTTCATACCAATCCCGGCCTTCAAGATAGTATGCTCCAAAGAATTTTCTCCTGGCTGCCCGACCTCCCGAAGGAATTTGTGGTTGTGTGCATTGGCACTGACCGCTCCACCGGTGATGCTTTAGGTCCCCTGACAGGCACCTATTTAACTGATATGAGGCCGAAACACCTTACCATTTACGGCACCCTGAAATACCCGGTACATGCAACCAATCTTAACGACTATATCAAACTGATTGAAGAAGCACATCGGCAATCCTTCATCATTGCCATTGATGCCTGTCTGGGAAAAAGTGGATCTATAGGGCACCTGATTGCTGCGAGAGGACCCGTCAAACCCGGTGCAGCTTTAAACAAACCTCTTCCTCCGATTGGTGATATGCATATAACAGGAGTAGTGAATGTCGGCGGCTTTATGGAAGCTTCCGTTTTGCAGAATACAAGGTTATCACTTGTTGCGGATATGGCCGAAAAAACAGCTGAACTGCTCAGCGCGCTCGACAGACAATTAACTTGGGAGAATTCCTCGCCATCTGTGGTTTTAAAAAATAAAAAAAGGGGTACACTGAATTATATGTAACCCCCCCTTTTCTATTAAGAAACCCCTCCATCTTATCGGGCGGAGGGGTCTCTTTATGCAAGTTATTGACTTTTCTTTTCTACTACCATTCCTTTTGTTCTCCCTTTTCTCTTCCTATATATAGTTTCAGCCTTGGAGAAGCCCCATTGTAATGCTATTCCTTGCAGCAGCACCCCAATAACAGAAGTGCCTGTCAGCAGAAAAATGGATAATGGATGCTCTATGGAATCCACCTCACGGCCAAATAATATCAATCGGGTCCCGGTTATGTAGAAAGAGCCCAGATAAGAGTCCATGCTGCTCTCAAGCTGCCATAGAAACAATGATTCAATCAGAACCAGACAAAGCACAGCCCCTGCTAGGCGCAGCAAAGAAGAATAGGTCAATTTCTCAATGACCGGTGTAATATAGTACTTGGTTATGGTCTTGATCCTAAATAGATAGATGATCCTCACAATCCTGGCCACTTGAAAAAATTGATCAAATGGAATAATAGCCAATAAAAGGAAGGGATGCTGTTTAACAAACTCCCACTTCTCATCAGCTGTAAGGAAGCGGATGAGGAAATCAACCACGAATATTCCCCATACAAGCCAGTGAATGATAGAATTATAAGCATTGTCTGTCCAAATACCGGCAAGCGTAACCATCACTAGGAGCAGCATGATCGTTTCATATATGGTTTTCGTTGCCTGTTGCATATTGATCGCCTCTGCTCATTTCTGTCTTCCATTAAAAAAGCTGATAAAGATAATAGATGACCACGATAGTGATGACGGAAGGAAGGAGATTACCAATGCGTATTTTGGTGATTTTTAATATGTTGAAGCCGATAGCCATGATCAGTAATCCACCCACCGCCGTCAGTTCGACAATTAAGCCATTGAGGAAGGCTTCTGGAAGCCATCTTTCTATTTGCGTCGCCAATAAGGCGATGGTTCCTTGATACAGAACCACAGGAACGACAGATAAAGCGACACCAAAACCAAGCGTAGTTGTCAATACAAGGGCAACAAACCCATCAAGAATTCCCTTAGTAATCAACACTTCATGATCTCCGCGTATACCACTATCCAATGCTCCGATAATTGCCATGGCTCCAATAACAAAGATCAACGAAGCGGTGACGAAGCCTTGAGAAACACTGAACCCTTCCTTTTCTTTACTGACGGTGAATTTACTGCCAATCCAATCTCCCAAGCGGTTGAGCCCTTCTTCCAAATGAAGCAGTTCCCCAATCACCGCCCCCGTAAGCAGACTTAAGAGCACCACAATAATGACTTCTGTAGAGAGGGCCATCTGGAGTCCTATTAACAGAACAGCCAAACCAATTCCATGCATAACTGTCTCTTTGTATCGTTCAGGTATCTTCGTAAAAAACAATCCAAGTGTACTTCCTATAAGTATTAATAGTCCATTTATAATGGTTCCATATAAAGCCATTTTTTCAACCCCATATCCATGAATGATCTTCTTTCAAATAAATATGTATAAATTCATACCCTTTGTTCCACGTGGAACATTTTGGCGTTTCGTTTCAATCCATCTACGACCGGGCAGCCTTTCAATTATAGTTTTTTCCTCTACATGAAAAGAAAAACTGACGTCATTATCAACGTCAGTCTCATTCCCCTCGAACTACTTTTCCAATACCTCAATAATCCTTTCCAAATCATCGTCAGAGTGAAATTCGATTTCGATTTTTCCCTTTCGCTTACCTTTGCGTATGTTGACGGAAGTGCCGAGACGTTCTCTAAGGAGAGACTCCCGTTCCTGAATAAATATATCTTTTTTCGCTTTTTCTTTCTTGGGGGAAGGATGTTCATTCAACTGATTGATCAGTTTCTCTACTTGTCTGACATTAAGCTTTTCCTGTAGTATCTTATTAACAAGTGGGGTCATCTGGTTTTTATCTTTCAGCCCCAGCAGTGCACGCCCCTGTCCCATGGAGAGCTCCCCATTATTGATATGGTTTATCACCTGTTCGGGCAGTGAAAGCAAGCGTACAATGTTGGCAATATGGGATCTGCTTTTCCCTAACCGTTTAGATAACTCTTCTTGGGTGATTTTTAATTCATTCATCAGATTAGCATATGCATGAGCTTCTTCAATTGGAGTTAGATCCTCCCTTTGCAGGTTTTCCAAAAGGGCCAACTCCATCATATTGGCGTCTGATAAATCCTTCACTACTACTGGTACTGTCTGAAGCCCCGCCTCTTTAGCAGCACGGAAACGCCTTTCCCCCACCACAATCTCGAAACCCCGGATACTTTTACGGACAATAAGGGGCTGGATAATGCCATATTCCAGAATGGACTCCTTCAATTCCTCTATCGCATCAGCCTGAAAGGTTTTTCTAGGCTGATACGGGTTGGGACGGCATTGTTTAATGGAGACTTCTTGAATGGAATCCTCCTCCTTATAATCGATCCCGTGAAAGACAGCATCTAACCCCTTACCTAACCCTTTCGCCATTAGCCATCACTTCCTTCGCCAATTCAAGATATACTTCTGCACCCCTCGACTTAGGATCATATGTAATGATCGGCTGCCCATGACTTGGAGCCTCTCCCAGCCGTATGTTACGAGGAATAATTGATTGATAGACTTTATCCTGAAAATACTTCTTCACTTCTTCGATCACTTGGATCCCTAGATTAGTCCGCGCATCAAGCATGGTAAGTAGTACACCCTCGATCATTAGATCTTTGTTCAAATGCTTCTGTACTAGACGAATGGAATTAAGCAACTGGCTCAACCCCTCCAAGGCATAGTATTCGCACTGTACCGGTATCATTACCGTGTCAGAAGCAGTCAAAGCATTAATCGTGAGCAATCCAAGGGAAGGAGGGCAATCTATAATGATAAAATCATAATCATCTTTCAGACTTTCCAAAGCTTTCTTCAACCGGATTTCCCTGGAGATCGTCGGGACCAGCTCTATTTCCGCCCCAGCAAGCTGTATCGTAGCTGGTATAATATCCAAGTTATTAACGCTGGATGACACACAAACTTCTTCCGCCGGCAAGTCCTCTACCAGGACATTATAAATACATTGGTCCATATCGGCCTTGTTGACACCAACTCCGCTGGTAGCATTACCCTGAGGGTCCGTATCAACCAGGAGCACCTTTTTCCCCAATTGGGCTAGGCAAGCACTTAAGTTAACCGATGAAGTTGTTTTTCCAACGCCGCCTTTTTGATTCGCGATGGACAATATTTTTCCCATGTTGACACCTACCTATTTTAGTAAAAACTTGCAAACCGCCTAGAAATGCTATTATTTTCTTATTTCTCTATTCTATCATTATTCCAATAGAAACTACTAGGCTTTTCTCCGAATCCCACACCATTTCACAGTTTTTCTTATAAAGGAAATAAAGGACCCTTCCACCCTTACATTTAGCCAGCCCAACGGATTTACGCGGCCAGCTGGAGGCATACACGCTGTGACCTCTCTTCTCCACAGACAGGACTCCTGCAATAGCTGCTGAATTATCAGCATCCCTATTTATGAAATGATTTCTATAACCCCAGTGATTATGAGCGATCAACAGGAAATACCCATTCTTATAGCAAGAATGGGTATTTGCGGAATTATTTATAATTAAAATTATTTCTTCTTGGGTATCTTAATGGTGATCTGATAATAATCATCTAATTCTTTCTCATCAGATTCCACATCTACACCCGTATCAGAGACCATGCTTAAAGATTGGCGAATCGTATTCATCGCTATTCGTATATCTTTATTAAAACCTTTGAGCTTGGATTTTTTTTGCTTTTTCTCTTCTCTTGGCTGATTCATTTTTGTAATTCTATCTTCCGTCTGCTTTACGTTCAAATCCTGATCGACGATTTCCTGGAGAAGCAGCTGCTGCTCCTGATCCCCCAGTTTAATCAACGCACGGGCATGCCTTTCCGTAATTGCCTTATTCATCAAAGCCTGTTGGACCTCTTCAGGCAATTTTAACAACCTGAGCTTATTGGCAACAGTAGACTGATTTTTACCGAGCCTTTGTGCTAAGGCTTCCTGTGTCAGCGAATGAAGTTCCAGCAGTTTGGCATAAGCCATTGCTTCTTCAATAACGGTTAGTTCTTCCCGCTGCAAGTTCTCAATTAAAGCAACAGAGGCAGTCTCTGCGTCGGTCATATCACGGATAATGGCAGAGATATTCTCCCATTCCAAAGTCTGAACCGCACGCCAGCGGCGCTCCCCGGCAATTAATTCATACCTGTCTTCCTCGCCCTCCATTTTACGGACAACAATGGGCTGAATCATCCCATGTGTATTTATGGTCTGAGCAAGTTCCTTTATCTTTTCTTCACTAAAAATAGAGCGGGGCTGAAATCTATTAGGTTCTATTTTACTTATCGGAAGTTGAATCACTTCGTCTGGATTGTAGCTTTCCTGCGGTTCAGAATCTGATTTGTCTCCCAAACCAAAGATTCGATTAAAAGGACTGACCACACAGACACCACCTTTTGTCAAAACTACTAGTCATTTCTTTTCTGGATCTATATTAAACTGTTCCACGTGGAACAATTATATGTTGAAAGCTTTATCATAAGAAAAAACGCTGCAGTTGCGAACTGCTGCGTGCGATAGCGTATGCCGTCTCAGTTTCTGATTCTATTTTACCATAGGTATGGAGAAAAAGAATATATTAGCTTGTAATTATTATATAGCAAAGGAGCCGCTCACGCCAAACTATTCAATAGGATCCTTGTTTGGTGTACCAGCTTTTCTTGGATATTTTTTTGGTGTTTTTCTTTGCTTATCAATAAGGACGATAGACCGTTCACTTTCCTCCTCTGGCAAGGAAAATGTATACGTCTCATTCAGTTCGCCGCCAAGGATCTCAATGGCGGATCGGGCAGCATTTAATTCCTCGTCTGCACGGGCGCCCTTCATGGCAATAAAGACTCCATTTTTTCGAACTAGCGGCAAGCATAATTCACTGAGTACAGACATTCGGGCAACCGCCCTGGCAGTCACGACATCAAAGGATTCTCTGAATGCTCCATTTTTTCCGAAGTTTTCCGCACGGTCATGATAGAAAGCAACATCTTTGAGATCTAGGTCTGAAGCCAGCTGATTGAGAAAACCGATTCGTTTTTTTAAAGAGTCTACAATAGTAACTTTTAATTCCGGGAAACAGATTTTCAGCGGGATGCTTGGAAATCCTGCACCAGCCCCTACATCACAGATGGAAAGTTCCCGGTTAAAATCATAATGGAAGGCAGCGGTGATGGAATCATAAAAATGCTTCAGATATACATCTTCCCTTTCAGTCAAGCCTGTCAGATTGATCTTCTCATTCCATTCAATCAATACACGAAAATAAATGGAAAACTGTTTCTGCTGCCATTCACTCAATTCTATCCCTTTCTCTTCTAACACTTTCACAAACTGTTCTGGATTCATTGGTGGATTGCTCCTTATGTAAGACAGCCCTTCCCCCTCTGAACGGGAGGGGCTGTTCTTTATTAAATGTTTTCAGCCTTGTTCCTTATCCCTGATTAATTTGCAACTCGGGCTATGTTCCCCTGTTCAATATAAACCAGCAGAATGGAGACATCGGCAGGATTCACCCCGGAGATGCGGGAAGCTTGTCCTACAGAAAGCGGGCGGACTTTTTTCAGTTTTTCTATCGCTTCTGTAGCAAGCCCATTGATATCATCATAATCAATGTCTTCCGGTATTTTCTTATCTTCCATTTTAAGCATACGCGCTACCTGTTCATGTGCCTTCTGAATATAACCCTCATACTTGATTTGAATTCCCACCTGTTCTTTCACTTCCTCTGGAAGCTCAGGGCTAGAATCAATCATCCGGGTTACCAGATCATAAGAAAGTTCAGGGCGTTTGATCAGGTCATAGGCACGGACGGCCTCCTTCAGTGGAGTGCCACCGGCCTCTTTCATAATTGTTTGCACTTCATCGGTCGGCTTAATAATGATTTTATCCAATCTTTTCTTCTCCGCTTCCACCAACTCTTTCTTTTCCGTGAACCGGTTATAGCGCTCCTCTGAAATCAATCCAAGGTTGTATCCAAGTTCTGTCAACCTTAGGTCTGCATTGTCATGGCGAAGGAGCAGGCGGTATTCTGCACGGGAAGTAAGCAGACGGTACGGCTCATTAGTCCCTTTCGTTACCAGGTCATCAATCAATACACCGATATAAGCTTGGGAACGGTCCAGGATAACTGGTTCCTTGCCTAGCGTTTTTGCGGCTGCGTTGATTCCTGCCATGATACCTTGTGCTGCAGCTTCTTCATAACCGGATGTACCGTTGATTTGTCCGGCTGTATAAAGCCCGGAAATTTTCTTTGTCTCCAGCGTTGGCCACAGTTGTGTAGGAACAATGGCATCATACTCGATCGCATATCCTGCACGCATAATTTCTGCATTTTCAAGACCTTCTACACTGCGGACCATTTCATGTTGTACCGATTCCGGCAGGGAAGTGGACAATCCTTGTACATACACCTCTTCCGTATCTCTTCCTTCGGGTTCGAGGAAGATTTGATGACGAGGCTTATCATTGAAGCGGACAATCTTATCTTCAATAGAAGGACAGTAACGCGGCCCTGTTCCCCGCTTCATGCCGGAATACATAGCTGACAGGCTTAGGTTTTCATTGATCACTTCATGGGTGAATTCATTCGTATACGTCAGCCAGCATGGAATCTGGTCAGTAATGAATTCCGTTGTTTCATAGGAGAATCCCTGTGGTTTGTCGTCCCCCGGTTGGATTTCCGTCTTGGAGTAGTCGATAGTATGGCTGTTGACACGTGGCGGTGTTCCAGTTTTGAACCTTGTCAGTTCAAATCCAAGCTCTTCCAGATGCTCTGAAAGCTTGACAGATACACGTTGATTATTCGGACCGCTTTCGTATTCCAGGTCTCCCATCAAAACTTTGCCACGGTTGAATGTACCTGTAGTGATAATGACGGTTTCCGCTGAATAGGCTGCCTTTGTTTCCGTGATGACACCTTTGCAGACACCATCTTCCACAATCAGTTCATTTACCATACCTTGCCTCAAGGTGAGGTTCTTCTCATTTTCAATGAGGTTCTTCATCTCTTTGATATATTCCGGTTTATCTGCTTGGGCACGCAATGCCTGTACGGCCGGCCCTTTCCCGGTATTAAGCATTCTCATTTGGATATACGTTTTATCTATCACTTTTGCCATCAAGCCGCCGAGAGCATCCACTTCACGTACGACGATCCCTTTTGCAGGTCCGCCGACCGAAGGGTTGCACGGCATAAAGGCGACCATATCAAGATTCAAGGTCAACATCAATGTTTTTGCGCCCATCCGCGCCGCAGCATAACCAGCTTCAACTCCGGCATGCCCCGCGCCAATGACGATTACATCATAATGGCCTGCATTATATGTCATTGCTCTTCATCCTTTCTATTATCATAAAATTACTGTCTATTTTCCAAGGCAAAATTGCGAGAACAGTTGGTCAATCAGGCTATCACTAGCCGTATCGCCAATAATTTCACCTAAAAATTCCCACGTTCTTGTTACATCTATCTGAACGATATCCATCGGCATGCCGAGTTCGATGCCTTCCATCGCTTCCTCAAGTGCCGCTTTGGCTTGTTTCAACAATTGAATATGCCTTACATTGGAGACATACGTTAAGTCACCTGTATCTATTTCACCGGAGAAGAAAGTTTTAGCAATAGCTGTCTCCAGTTCATCCACCCCTTCTTCTTTCAGAAGGGAAGTCGTCACCAATGGATTCCCTTCCGTCAGCCTGTTTACTTCATCCAAATCAAGCTTCCGTTCCAAATCCGTTTTATTGATGATGACAATATATTCAAGGCCTTTAACTGCCTCAAAAAGCTTTTTATCTTCCTCTGTCAATTCCTCATTATTATTCAGCACAAAAAGAATCAAATCTGACTCCTTCAGAACCTGACGGGATCTTTCCACCCCGATCTTCTCTACAATATCCTCTGTTTCCCTGATACCAGCTGTGTCGACTAACCTCAAAGGAACTCCGCGTACATTGACATATTCCTCTATCACATCTCTCGTGGTTCCAGGAACTTCTGTAACGATTGCCTTATTTTCCTGTACGAGCGTGTTCATCAAGGATGACTTCCCGACATTCGGCCGTCCGATAATGGCCGTCGCCAGCCCTTCCCTGAGGATTTTCCCTTGTTTGGCCACTTGCAGCAGCTCTTCAATTTCTGCATGAACCTCTTTGGTCTTTTCACGCATCATTTCATGGGACATTTCTTCCACATCATCATACTCTGGATAGTCGATATTCACTTCGACATGGGCTACAGTTTCCAGCAATGTTTGCCGGTATTTCTGAATTAGCCCTGAAAGCCTTCCGTCCATCTGTTTCAATGCAACAGACATGGCTTTGTCTGTTTTCGCCCGGATCAAATCCATGACTGCTTCAGCCTGTGACAGGTCGATCCGCCCATTCAGAAAAGCTCTTTTGGTGAACTCACCCGGCTCGGCGAGTCTAGCCCCTTTGGAGAGGAGGATTTCCAATACACGATTGACAGCGACCATCCCACCGTGGCAATTAATCTCGACGACATCTTCCCGGGTGAATGTTTTCGGCGCATGCATGACGGAAACCATTACTTCCTCGGCAACTTCACCAGTCTCCGGTTCGATAATTTTCCCGTAATGGATCGTGTGGGAATCCACCTTTTTCAGCTCTTTGCCCTTAAACACTTCTGATGCAACAGAAATTGCCTCCGGACCACTTAATCTGACAATCGCAATCGCCCCTTCTCCAGTGGGCGTAGATATTGCAGTAATTGTATCTGTTTCCATCATTTCACCTCCAACATTCCTATTTATATATTTAAACGTTAATTATAAGTGTCTTTTTAGCAACAACCAATTTCAGTCGTCACTAACTTAATAGAATATCACAAATGAAAGCAAAAATAAAGTTATCCACAAATTATTTTTAACTGCCTAGAAAGGGCCGATTATCCACATGTGGATAATCGGCCCTTTGCATACTTTTTATTTATATCCTTTTCTCTCTATGTCCCTGCCATGCTTACTGGTAAGTTCACCTTGCTCATCAACCTGGTCTATCTTTCCGTCAATGGTGCCTTCCATATAATCGTCCGATACCTGCTCATGTGTGATAGCCATCCCTTTGGACAATTCTCCACCGCTTTGGTAATCTTCCGGATCATACATTTTCTCTGCGACTTTTTCAGCATCTTCCCTGCTGATTTTTCCCTTCTTATCCATATGATCTGCCTCCTTTTCCACTTTAGGTTCTGCAGAAATCCAGTCAATATGAAGAAAATCAATGTAAACTTTTTAAAATGCTGTCCAAATCATCCTGCAGTTGCTCCACTTCTTCCTTCTTAAGTAGCACGGGCAGCTGATCATTGACAGTAATAGTACATGAGTCGCTCTGTTTTTCCAGGTAACTCGACAGCTGGAGAAGCTGCTTTCCACTTAGGGTGGACTGGGTGGAAAGGGTTTTTACCTGGGTCAGATAAAAGACCTCTCCTGGTACATCGAACTCTCCACTAAAGACCGTTCCGCTAAAATGATTCATCTCAATACTCCTTTTACCCTAGTATCTCCCCAAACAGCACCGTTTATTAAAAAAATATCCCGAACAAAGGCATAAAGCTGCTCTCCCTCAACGGTGGGTATGCAATAAGAATAACGTGCAGAGCTACGTCGCCGCAGGAGCTGGATGGGTTGCGCCTGTTAACCATCCGTCATTTATGGGGTTTCCTGCAATAAAAAAAGCCTCGGAACATCCGAGACTTTTTTCTTGTATCAATCTGGTTTTATGACGATATGGCGATGTGGTTCCGCCCCATCTGAATAAGTGGAGACTCCCCTATTTTGTAGGGTATTATGGACAATTTTCCGTTCAAAAGAAGGCATAGGGTCAAGAGCGACTTTTTTATCAAGCCGCTTCGCCTTTTCCGCCATCTTGATCGCCAATGCCTCCAATGATTCTTTTCGCCTCTCCCGATAACCTTCTGCATCAATCATAACAGTGTAGTAACGGTCGTTTTCTCTATTAATGGCGAGCTGCGCCAAATACTGAAGTGCATTGAGCGTCTGGCCACGCCTGCCGATTAAGCTGGCTAAATGTTCACCGATTAACTCATAGGTGATGTGCTTTCCGCCAATCTTTGTATGGACCTGTACATCTACTCCCATGTTTTCAGTTACTTTTTTTAAGTAGTCCGCCGTTTCCTCTGCCGGGTTCCTATGAAGGGTTACTTTTACAACTGCACGCTTCGCACCGAAGCCAAATATCCCCTTTTTCCCCTGATCAATTACTTCAACGTCCACTTGGTCCTTCGTGGTGTTTAATTGCTCTAAAGCTGAATGAACCGCCTCATCAACCGTTTGACCGCTGGCAGTTAATTCCTTCACTATTTTTCTCCTCCATTATTGCTCATCATTGGCTTATTGATAAGTAGAACCTGTATTACCATGAAGATATTACCGGTCACCCAGTATAATGCCAATGCCGCCGGGAAAAATACCGCAAATATCCCAATCATCAATGGCATAACATAAAGCATGATCTGCATTTGGACAGCCATCTGCGGGTTCGTCTTCGCTGTAGCATTCGTTGACATCATCAACTTTTGCTGCAGATATGTGAAACCTGCTGTCAGTATCGGCAGGATGAAGTACGGATCCGGTGAGCCGAGTTCAAACCACAGGAACGAATGCGTACTGACTTCACCTGTCCGCATAATTGCATGATACATGGCAATCAGTATCGGCATCTGAACTAATATCGGAAGACATCCAGCAAGTGGGTTTACACCATGCTTCTGGAACAGAGCCATCGTCTCCTGCTGCAGTTTCTGCTGTGTCTGCTGATCCTTGGAACTATATTTTTTCTGCAATTCCTGCAGTTCCGGCTGTATCGCCTGCATTGCTTTTGTACTTTTGAGCTGCTTTACGTTCAGTGGAAGTAATACCAGCCTGATAATGACGGTAAGAATGATAATGGAAATACCATAACTTTCATTGAATACTTCAGCTATATTAATGATAGCCCAGGACAGCGGATAGACGAAGAAGCTGTTCCAGATCCCCTCGCTCTCCGAAGTGATCGGCTGGTCAACTTCCATACAGCCTGTCAATAGTGCCGTTGCCCCAATGAGCATTAGCAGCAGCATATATTTTTTCTGCACTTTCTTTTTCCTCCTAACTTCTTCAAAACCCGGCATGTCCCACACGACACCCCAGGCTGACAAGGGCAAATTTCTACTTGCTATTCTAACGTAATTCTGCGGGTGATTCTATGGAAATGTCATCCCCCAGACGCCCAGAAAAGCAGGAGATGTTCGCCCCCTTTTCATGCTGGATGTTCCTTCAGCCATTATTTCTGTCATTTTTGAGTAAGCGTTCCTTATATAATAAATGATTCAAACTTTTTTTAATTTGACCAAATTCCATGTCCTTTGTCGGCTTTCTAGCAATAATGACAATATCATATTCATCAGGAAGATGTTCCTCCATTTCCTGAAACGCCTGGCGGAGGTACCTTTTGATCCTGTTTCTGGTCACAGCGTTTCCAATTTTCTTCCCCACCGAAAGACCGATGCGGAAATGCTTCTGCCCAGGCTTCCTTACATAGTATATAACAAGCTGGCGATTGGCAAAAGACTTTCCACGCTTAAAAGCAAATTGAAACTCTTCATTCTTTTTGATTCTGAACTCTTTTTTCATCACTGATCACCTTTACTGCAGCAAACCACCCGAGCGGTTACGAGCTATTATGTAAAAGAACGATATTCCTTAATTGTATTCAAATGAAGAAAAAGACCACTGAAATTTCAGTGGCCTATGCAGATAATACTTTTCTTCCTTTACGGCGACGACGAGCGAGAACTTTACGTCCATTTTTAGAGCTCATACGTGTACGGAAGCCGTGAACTTTTTTACGCTTACGGTTATTTGGTTGGAATGTTCTTTTCATAATTTCTGCACCTCCCTAAAGGGGTTCTACTACCCTGTATATCAAATTTTCTTTTCATCCATCCATAGACAGTCTTTGTAATTATAAATTCTAATATGTTCCCTTGTCAACTCTCTTTTTAAATATTAGAAGGCTGCCTGATCTCCTGGATTCATTCTGTACTAATACACCTGTTCTAATACAGAATGCCGCCCCCTCTATTTATCCACACCCCTTGTCAGTTGTTTTACTATGCTAGTCTGACTATCCACATCACATATCGACAAGAAACTCACAAAATATAGGGTTGTGGAAGAAAAATATATACAGGTGTTGGGATTTGTGGATAAGTGTCGGAAATGCATTGCACTGCTTGTATTTATTTGGTATTATATTTGTGTTTAACTCTTGTGGATGGATTTCCTCCACCAAAACTTACCCACAATTTGTGGATAGCCTGTGGATAATTATACACACCCTCGTTGATATACTTATCAACAGAAATGTGGATAGCGTTCATAAACTTTTTAATTCCCCTTCTGTAAAACCTTTCTCTATCCACAAGGGGATGAGAAAAAATCTATGATTTCAATCTGCATTTGCATTAACTGAAGTTCGGTTTATCATATAGAGCCTTATCCTTTCCCCAGCGGAGAGATAGGCTTTTTCTGTCATTTATCCGTGAAAGGAGTGAAATCAGGTTGGAAAACATCGATGATCTGTGGGTTGCAACCCTGGAGAAAATTGAAGAAAAAATTAGTAAGCCTAGCTTCGATACCTGGCTAAAGAATACCAATGCCGAGAAAATCGAAGAAAATACCCTGGTTATATCTGCACCAAATGAGTTCGCTAGGGATTGGCTGGAAAATCAATATACCAATCTAATTTCTAACATTTTAGAAGAAATTACAGGGACCAGGCTGACAACGAAATTTATCATCCCTGAATCCGTTTCGCATGACGAAGAACCGGAAGCAGAGCCCAAACCAACGACTGATGCCGCAAATAATGGTGATGTGCCCAAATCGATGCTCAATTCCAAATATACGTTTGACACCTTTGTGATCGGAGCTGGAAACCGTTTTGCCCATGCTGCATCCTTGGCAGTGGCAGAGGCACCTGCTAAAGCATACAACCCCCTCTTCATCTATGGAGGGGTCGGCCTCGGCAAAACTCACCTGATGAATGCAATTGGACATTATGTTCGTGAGCATGACCCAAATGCCAAAGTCGTCTATTTATCGTCAGAAAAATTCACGAACGAATTCATCAACGCCATTATGGACAACAAAACCATCAATTTCCGGAATAAGTACCGGAATGTCGATGTGCTCTTGATTGATGATATACAATTCATCGCTGGCAAAGAATCGACACAGGAAGAATTTTTCCATACTTTCAATACGCTGCATGAAGAAAGCAAGCAAATCATCATTTCCAGTGACCGGCCACCTAAGGAGATTCCTACACTGGAGGATCGTTTGCGTTCCCGCTTCGAATGGGGGTTAATCACGGATATAACGCCGCCGGACCTTGAAACAAGGATTGCTATCTTGACCAAGAAGGCAAAGGCCGAGGGGTTGGATATACCTAACGAAGTGATGCTGTATATTGCCAATCAGATCGACACAAATATACGTGAACTGGAAGGGGCCCTTATTCGAGTTGTTGCATATTCCTCTTTAGTCAACCAGGATATTGATGCCTCACTTGCTGCTGATGCATTAAAGGACATCATTCCCAGCAGCAAACCGAAAGTCATCACCATTAACAGCATCATGGAAGCTGTCGGAGAAAAGTACAACGTGCGGTTGGAAGATTTCATCGCTAAGAAGCGTACTAAATCCATCGCATTCCCTAGGCAGATAGCTATGTACTTGTCCCGGGAAATGACCGATTACTCCCTGCCTAAAATCGGCGAAGAATTTGGCGGACGGGATCATACCACGGTTATCCATGCCCATGAAAAGATCGCAAAGATGCTGGAAAACGATACATCTTTGAATCGTGAACTGGAAGAGTTGAAAGAGCAGCTGAAGACATTTTAATATCTTGCTGTAGAATATCCCCATGTGGATACTGTGGAGGCGAGTGCAGAATTATAAACAAGTTGTCCACAGTGGATAACTCTGAAGAAATGACGAAAAAATTGACTTATCCACATAAACACAGCCCTTATTACTATTATTACGGTATTTTATAAATAAAAATATATATAAAGAACTTCCATTAGGAGGATTTATTTCATGAAATTCATTATTCAACGTGATCAATTGATAGCAAGTGTCCAGGATGTAATGAAAGCAATCTCGTCCAGAACAGTAATACCGATTTTGACGGGGATGAAGGTTGAAGCAAAACATCATGGAATAACGCTTACCGGAAGTGACTCTGATATTTCCATCGAATCGTACATTCCTGCTGAGGAAGACGGAAATGTCAATGTAGAGCAGATCGAAGAAGGAAGCATTGTCCTCCAGGCGAAATACTTCCCGGATATTGTCAAAAAGCTGCCAGAGAAAACGGTAGAGATCACCGCTGATGAAAATTTGAAAGTTACGATACGATCAGGCAATGCGGAATTCAATTTAAACGGCCAGGATGCAGAAGAATATCCACAACTTCCAAAACTGCAAACTGACGACAGTTTTGAAATCCCGACAGATCTATTGAAAAGCATGATCAAACAGACAGTATTCGCTGTTTCCACGATGGAAACCCGGCCGATTCTCACCGGCGTAAATATGAAGCTGGCGGACCATAAACTTTCCTTTACCGCCACAGACAGCCACCGACTGGCTTCCAGGGAAATTCCTGTCCCTAATGCAAACACGGAGTTCCCGAATATTGTCGTTCCCGGAAAAAGCCTGAACGAATTGAATAAAATTTTGGCCGACTCGGAAGAAAAGGTGGAAATCAGTGTGACCAATAACCAAATTCTCTTCCGTACCAGACATCTTAATTTCCTGTCGCGCCTTCTTGACGGGAACTATCCGGAAACCTCCAGGCTGATTCCTGACCAAAGCAAAACGGTCATCTATGCGAAAACAAAGGAACTGCTCGGATCCATTGACCGTGCTTCACTACTAGCCAAGGAAGAGCGGAACAATGTCGTACGTCTGTCGGCACAAGGGGAATCGCTTGTCGAAATCACCAGTAATTCTCCAGAAGTGGGAACGGTCGCAGAAGATCTCACTGTGTCCTCCATCGAAGGAGAAGAATTGAAGATTTCTTTCAGTTCAAAATACATGATGGAGGCGCTGCGGGCCATCGATTATGAAGAAGTGAAAATTGAATTCACCGGAGCCATGCGCCCGTTCATCATCCGCCCGGCAAATGAAGATCCAATCCTGCAACTGATCCTGCCAGTACGGACATATTGAGTGAAAACCAGATAAATACTCTGATTGCATAAAATGGCTGTTCAGAGGACATAATAGTAGAAAAATAAAGCTCTTATCGTTATTCGATGAGAGCTTTTCATTTCCCTGAAGCAAAATAAAGGCTATATAAGCGTTTTTTTTACAAATCGAGGGGCTGACCTTTCTTTATTGCAAAAACTTTAGTAAAATAGGTTATAGAACGTTTTAGAGTATAATCGTTAATTATCCAATGAAATTTGGTGAGTAAAATTGCAGGAACAGATTGAAATAAATACAGAGTATATCCAGCTAGGGCAATTCATTAAGCTTGCAAATATTCTGGAATCAGGCGGAATGGTCAAGGCTTTTCTGCAGGATGAAGGGGTATTGGTGAACGGGGAGCGCGAGCATCGCCGCGGAAGGAAATTATATCCTGACGATGTGATCGAAGTGGAAGGCTTTGGAACCTACCTCGTAACAAAAGAGGATTAATGCATGCACATTGAGCAGCTGCAGCTGAAAAATTACCGTAATTATGAGAAGCTGGATATCGCTTTTGATGACAAAGTGAATCTCATCATCGGTGAGAATGCACAAGGCAAAACGAATTTGATGGAAGCCATCTATGTATTGGCGCTAACCAAGTCGCACCGGACTTCCAAAGAGAAAGAACTGATCCAGTGGGAGAAGGATTTTGCCAGAATTGAAGGGCGGGTCACAAAACGCAGCCAATCCTTCCCGCTTGAAATCATCTTATCGACAAAAGGTAAAAAGGCTAAACTGAACAGGATAGAGCAACAGCGCCTGAGTGATTATATCGGAGCGATGAACATTGTCATGTTTGCACCTGAGGACCTGGCATTGGTAAAAGGCCCTCCCCATACACGCAGGCGTTTTATTGATATGGAGCTTGGGCAGATACAACCCCGTTATATCTATCACTTGGGGCAATATCAAAAAATACTAAAACAGCGAAACCATTTATTGAAGCAGCTGCAGCGGAGGGAAATGAACGATCCGACCATGCTGCGGGTAATGACAGATCAATTAGCAGATCATGCCGCGTCACTATTGGAGAGGCGGTTTGTTTTTTTGGAATTGCTGAGAAAGTGGGCCGGGCCGATCCATCACGGAATCAGCAGGAGCCTGGAACAGCTGGAAATTCAATATAATTCCACAATAGAAGTATCAGAAGAGGAAAATAAGGAAAAAATAGAAACTATCTATCTCCGAAGATTCCAGGAAATCGAAGAAAAAGAAATAGACCGCGGCACGACGCTTCTCGGTCCACACAGGGATGATCTGATATTCAAGGTTAACGGGAAGGACGTACAGGTCTATGGATCTCAGGGGCAGCAGCGTACTGCTGCTTTATCTGTGAAGTTAGCAGAAATAGAACTGATCTATAATGAGATAGGCGAATATCCAATCCTTCTCTTGGACGATGTACTTAGTGAACTGGATGACTATCGTCAATCCCATTTGCTGCACACCATCCAAGGCAGGGTTCAAACCTTTGTATCTACTACAAGCGTGGATGGGATTAATCACGAGACATTACGAAAAGCCGAACAGTTCCACGTAGACGGCGGAACTGTCGATACCTAATCCAAGGGGAGCCATGCTTATGTTTATTCATATAGGAAATGATCATGTCATCCAGTCTAAGGATGTAATCGCCATCCTTGATTACAACCTGATTTCCTCCTCTTCTATCATGGAAGAGATGATAACGGAATGGGCTGTAAAGAAAAAAGTGCTGGGGCCCATGGCGGAGGCCAAATCAGTGATGATCACCAAGGAAATCATCTACTACAGCCAACTGTCAGTCAGTACGCTGAAGAAAAGGGCTAGTATGATTTCCACCATCAGCAAACTGGATGACTATTCAGATGAAATTAAAGATGAAGAATTAGATGAAGAGTAAAGAAAACCTCTGGCAGCAGATGTACCTGCAGCCGACTATGAAGAAATGAAGGTGGAATGATGGCAATGGAAGATAAGAATATGAACGAACAGGCTTATGGAGCAGATCAAATACAGGTGCTGGAAGGCTTGGAAGCTGTCCGTAAAAGGCCTGGTATGTACATTGGCTCTACTAGTGGGAAAGGGCTCCACCATCTCGTCTGGGAAATTGTCGATAACAGTATTGACGAAGCACTGGCTGGCTATTGCGATCATATTCAAGTAATCATTGAAGAGGACAACAGTATAACTGTGAAGGACAATGGCCGGGGTATACCTGTCGATATCCAGAAAAAAACCGGCCGTCCTGCCTTGGAAGTAATTATGACCGTTCTTCATGCCGGTGGTAAATTCGGCGGGGGCGGATATAAGGTTTCCGGGGGACTTCATGGAGTGGGTGCTTCCGTGGTCAACGCACTTTCCAGCAGTCTGGAGGTATATGTGCACCGGGATAACAACATCTATTTCCTCGAATTTAAGAAAGGCGTCCCACAAGGCGAAATTGAAGTGATCGGTGAGACGGAAATCACCGGGACCGTCATCCATTTTACACCGGATAAGGAGATTTTCACGGAGACAACCGAATACGAGTATGAGGTACTGTCCCAACGGCTGCGTGAACTTGCTTTCCTAAATAAGGGACTGACCATCACGGTAGAGGATAAGCGGACAGGTGAAGAGCCGGTAAGCTATTTTTATGAAGGCGGCATTAATTCTTATGTAGAATATTTGAACAGAACAAGAGATACCCTGCATGAACCTTTTTATGCAGAAGGAGAAGAACAGGGCATTGCGGTGGAAATTTCCATCCAATACAATGATGGCTTTTCCAGCAATTTGTATTCCTATGCCAATAATATCCATACGTACGAGGGAGGCACCCACGAATCGGGTTTTCGTACCGGTCTGACACGAGTGGTCAATGATTATGCGCGCAAAAATAATTTATTTAAAGAGAATGACCCGAACCTTTCCGGTGATGATGTACGGGAAGGGATGACGGCTATCGTATCCGTTAAGCACCCTGATCCTCAATTTGAGGGGCAGACGAAGACAAAATTGGGCAACAGTGAAGTTCGAACTGTTGTGGATGGGATATTCAGTGAAGAATTTTCCAAATTTCTATTTGAAAATCCGTCCATAGGAAAAATTATTGTAGAAAAAGGGCTAATGGCTTCTCGTGCTCGGATGGCCGCCAAAAAGGCGAGAGAACTGACCAGGAGAAAGAGTGCCCTGGAAGTATCCAATCTGCCGGGAAAACTTGCCGACTGCTCGTCCAGAAATGCAGAAATCAGTGAGCTTTATATCGTAGAGGGTGATTCCGCCGGTGGTTCAGCAAAAGCCGGACGGGATAGACATTTTCAGGCCATCCTTCCATTGCGGGGAAAGATATTGAATGTCGAAAAGGCCCGTCTGGACAGAATTCTCTCTAACAATGAAGTACGCTCGATGATTACTGCACTTGGAACAGGCATCGGGGAAGAATTTGATATTTCAAAAGCACGTTATCATAAGATTGTCATCATGACAGATGCCGATGTCGATGGGGCTCACATCCGCACCTTATTATTAACGTTTTTCTACCGGTATATGCGCCCGTTGATTGAAAATGGTTATATATATATTGCCCAGCCTCCTCTCTTTAAGGTGCAGCAGGGGAAGAATGCCTATTATGCATATAATGATGCAGAATTGGACCAAATTCTGGCAAAGATTCCAAAGACACCGAAACCCGGTCTGCAGCGGTATAAGGGCCTAGGGGAAATGAATGCGACCCAGCTGTGGGAGACCACAATGGATCCAGAAAACCGTACGCTGCTGCAAGTGGATCTATCGGATGCTATGGATGCTGATCAGGTATTTGACATGCTGATGGGAGACAGGGTGGAGCCACGCAGGAACTTTATTGAAGAAAATGCACAATACGTACAAAATCTGGATGTTTAAGTTAATGGCAGTTAGTTAAACTGCTTCAAATAGATTGCAACTTTGGAAGAGATCACTATTGAAATAAATAGTGGTGGGAGGTAATGAAATGGCAGAGGAACAACGTCCGAACGTTCAGGAAATCAATATCAGCAAGGAAATGCGCACATCTTTTCTCGACTATGCAATGAGTGTCATTGTAGCACGGGCCCTCCCCGATGTACGGGATGGCATGAAGCCGGTTCACCGCCGTATTCTATATGCTATGAATGACCTTGGGATGCATTCAGACAAGGCTTATAAAAAATCGGCCCGGATTGTCGGGGAAGTTATTGGTAAGTATCACCCACATGGGGATTCTGCCGTTTATGAAACGATGGTGCGGATGGCGCAGGACTTCAGTTATCGGTACATGCTTGTCGATGGCCACGGGAATTTCGGGTCCGTCGACGGGGATTCCGCAGCTGCGATGCGTTATACCGAAGCCAGAATGTCTAAAATCTCCATGGAACTCATGCGTGACATCAACAAAGACACGATTGATTATCAGGATAACTATGATGGCACAGAAAGAGAGCCGATGGTGCTTCCAGCAAGGTTCCCTAACCTATTAGTGAATGGTGCTGCCGGAATTGCAGTCGGGATGGCTACCAACATACCTCCCCATAATCTTGGGGAAACGATCGATGCCGTTCTAGCAGTCAGCAAGGATCCGGATATCACTATTAATGAACTGATGGAAAACCACCTGCCTGGACCTGACTTTCCTACTTTCGGGCAGATACTTGGAAGAAGTGGTATTCGAAAGGCCTATGAGACAGGAAAAGGCTCCCTTACTCTAAGAGCCAAGGTGGAGATCGAGGAACAGCCAAATGGGAAGGAAAGAATCCTGGTAACGGAATTGCCTTATCAGGTCAATAAGGCGAGGCTTGTAGAAAAAATTGCCGAACATGTCCGTGAAAAAAGGATTGAAGGAATAACAGACCTGCGGGATGAATCCGACCGCAATGGCATGCGGGTGGTTATCGAACTGCGTAAGGACGCTAATGCTAACGTAGTATTGAATAATCTGTACAAGCATACCGCCCTGCAGACAACCTTCGGCATAAATATGCTGTCCTTAGTGAATGGCCAACCTAAGGTCTTGAATATTAAACAATGCCTGGAATATTATTTGGATCATCAAAAAGTGATTATCAAACGCCGTACTGCATTCGAACTGCGCAAAGCAGAAGCCAGAGCACATATCCTTGAAGGACTCCGTATAGCTCTGGACCACTTGGATGAGGTAATCGCTCTAATCCGCAATTCAAAAACCACTGATATTGCCAGAGAAGGTCTGGTGGACAGATTTAATCTCTCTGAAAAGCAAGCTCAAGCCATTCTCGATATGCGTCTGCAGCGTTTGACAGGTTTGGAAAGAGAAAAGATTGAAGATGAATATAAGGAACTTCAAAAATTGATTGCTGAACTGAAAGCCATCTTGGCGGATGAAGAAAAAGTACTCGAAATCATCCGGGAAGAGCTTTTGGAAATAAAAGAACGATTCAATGATGACCGCCGAACTGAAATTGTAGCTGGAGGGGCAGGTTTCCTGGAGGATGAAGATCTGATTCCTCAGGAAAACGTGGTAATCACCTTGACACATCAAGGGTATATCAAACGTCTCCCTGCATCTACCTATAGGACCCAAAAACGCGGCGGTAGAGGGATCCAAGGAATGGGAACCAATGAAGATGACTTTGTCGAACATCTGGTATCCACTTCCACCCATGATACTCTGTTGTTCTTTACCAATAAGGGTAAAGTGTATAAGACCAAAGGGTATGAAGTGCCGGAATTCAGTAGGACGGCAAAAGGGATACCAATCATCAACCTGCTGCAGGTAGAAAAAGGTGAATGGGTAAACGCCGTTATTACTGTCAGTGAATACGCGGAGGATAAATATTTATTCTTCACTACCAAACACGGAATTTCCAAGCGGACCTCTCTTGCCCAGTTTGCCAATATCCGCAAGGGCGGTTTGATTGCTGTAGGGCTCCGGGAGGAAGATGAACTTATTTCCGTACGATTGACGGATGGAACAAAGGATATAATGATCGCTACTAAACATGGCTATCTTATCCGCTTTGAAGAATCGCAAATTCGTACAATGGGCCGCACAGCTGCAGGTGTAAAAGGAATCTCCCTAAGGGAAGACGATGAAGTTGTTTCCATGGAAATACTCGAAGAAGGGTCTAATATCCTCCATGTCACCAATAAAGGCTTTGGAAAACAGACACCTGAAGAGGAGTATCGCCGGACAAACCGTGGCGGAAAAGGAATTTTCACCTGTAAACTGGCTGATAAGACTGGGGATGTAGCTGCTGTGAAAGCTGTATCTGGAAATGAAGACCTTATGCTTATCACCGTTGCTGGTGTATTGATCCGTATACCGGTTGCAGAAATTTCCCAAACAGGCAGAAACACCGTGGGAGTACGGCTGATCCGCCTGCAGGATGAGGAAGAGGTTGCAACCGTTACAAGGGTAGGCAGTGAGGAAGAGGAAGAAAAGATAGAAGAGGCTGCAGAACAGACTGAAGAGACTGCAGATCTCACAGAAACAGAGGAAGAATAATGATGGGACAGCTCCTTTTTTAAAGAGCTGTCCTTTTTTGCTTCAATAATCAAAGATTTAATACGATAGTAGAAGTAGAAGGAAAAAAGAATGGTGGAATAGACGGTTGACACAATAGAATTTCTGGACAGCTAGAACGGAGGAAGAGAAGATGAGAGTAGCGGTTGAACAGCTGGTTTCGGGATGTGTAGTGAAAGAAGATGTGGAGGGAAAGTCAGGCAAGCCAATTATACCAAGAAACACCGTTTTAAATGATGAACTCATTGAGGTCCTCAGATCGTTCTTGATAGATATGGTAGAGGTCGGCTCCCTGCTTGCCGATGGAGGGAATTTCCACCCTCAAACTCAAGTGGGAGAAATGGTAAGTGAGGAGAAACTCCCTGTTGGAGAGGATTCTCTTTCCTTTCAAGATCATTATCGCCTGGTAGCAGCAGGATGGCAAAAATTATTGGCAGAGTGGAAAAGCGGGGTGCCGATTGACATAGATTACATAGGGAAACTGGTATCTCCCCTGCTGCGAAGAACAGAAGGCATGAAGGGGCAAAGCGCCCTTTCTCACTTGGAATTGTGGGAAAATAAAAATCTTTCCTACTTCCATAGCGTATCACTCGCTGTATTGGCCTCCCTAGTTGCAAAGAATGCTGGCTTCCCTCAACAACATTGGATGCAGATCGGACTGGCTGGTTTCCTTGCAGAGTGTGGAAAGGCAAAGCTGCCAGCCGGCCATGACTTATCAAAAGCGCAGGAACTTCCGGTAATCTCCTATCGGATGCTGAGGGAAGATGATGCTATTGGCACAGACGTAAAACTGGCAGTCCTTCAATATCAGGAAAGAAATGATGGAACCGGTTATCCACTTGGTCTAACTGCGGAGAAAATCCATAAATATGCCAAAGTATTAGCTGTCTGTGATATGTTTATATCCATGGTGCAGGAGAGAACGCCCATCTATCATGCAATGGAGTATATCGATCAGCATAAATACAGCCTTTTTGACTATCAGGCGGCAGAAGCTTTTATAGAAACAGTGCTTCCCTACTCAATAGGTTCACAGGTCCAACTGTCCGACGGCCGGAAAGGGACTATTGTATTCATAGACACGAACTCTTCTCTTAGGCCGGTGGTGCAGCTTTCTCCGGATAATATAATTAATCTGCAGGTATATACCTCGCTGCATATCGCAAAGACGTTGGACCTATAACCTTCCGCTTCCAGTTAACAGGCCATAAATGATATAGTATATGGGTATACATTCATTTTTATAAGCAGTACAGGAGGAGCCAGATGGAGAATTCACCCTTTATACCAGTAATTGTAGGAACAGATATCAACGCATATAATATGGCTGTTTCTTTTCACGAGAAGTATAGCATTAAACCTGTTTTAGTCGGAAGGCAGCAGATGGCTTTCACAGATTTAAGTTCCATTATGGATAGAATAGAAATTCATCCGGACTTGGCGGAGGATGGAAGGTTTGCCGATGTGTTAAACCAGCTCGCCAGTAAGTTGGAAAAAGGAGAAAAAAAGCTCTTGCTGGTCGGCACAAATGATGTGTATGTACGCCTGATCATTGAAAATGAACAGGCATTGCGAGCAAATTATGAGTTCAGCTATATCTCTGAGCAGCTGTTGAACCAGCTGCAGAATAAATCGAATTTCTATAAGCTTTGTGACGAGCATGGTATTGATACACCTACCACTCATTTTTATGATTGTGCCCATGACGGAGAATTTGACAAGGATATGATGTATCCGGTAATCATCAAGCCCAGCAATGGTATTGAGTATTACAATAACAGCTTTGCAGGGCAGAAAAAGGTGTATAGGGTAGACAGCCGTGCTGAGGTACAGCAAGTGATCGATAAAATTAAGAATAGCGGCTATCGGGATGAATTGATTATCCAAGATTATATACCGGGGGATGACACCTATATGTGGGATTCGGTAGTATATCTCAATTCACAAGGAAAAACACAGCTGGTTTCCTTTGGACAGGTGGTACTTCAGGAGCATACACCAACCGCTATTGGGAATTACACAGCAGTCATTTCCCGATATAATAAAGAAATGATGGAGAAATTGCGCAAATTCCTCGAAGATGTAGGCTATGTCGGGTTTGCCAATTTCGATATGAAGTACGATGAAAGAGACGGCAAATTCAAAGTGTTCGAAGTGAACATCCGACAAGGGAGATCCAGCTACTATGTAAATGCGCTGGGTCATAATATGGCTGAGTATATCGTTGATGATGTACTCCACGACAAAGAAAAACCGCTGATTTTCCTCAATAAAGAGGTCTTGTTTACGGTCGTACCCAAAGCAGTGCTGCGGAAATTCGTCGATAACAAGGATGTCAAAGCCGATGTCAGCCGCCTGTTAAAGCAAGGGCAATGGGTGAATCCGCTGTTCTATAAAAATGATAAAAATATGAAGCGGAAATTGTATTTGCTTGTCCGGCAGTTCAATTATTATCGTAAATACAAGAATAATCAGTGGTAAGCAGCAGGAACTTTAAAAGTAAAAGCTGCACTTCTTAACTGGGGAGTGCAGCTTATATTAGGTTTTTGGACACTATAAATATAACAAAATCATGCTCAGCCCCACTTCTTCTAATGAGACTCCCTCCGTGCAATCAGTTTCTCTTCAGGCTTCAGCATTAAGTAATCTCCACAGAGATGGAGCACTTTTCTAGAGGCGAAAGAGAGATAATGGCTGATAATGGAATAGTCCTCCCCATACTTTGTAGTAAACAATTCCCCCCAGTATTCGGTTTCGTATCTGCTGACCATGCTAAGGTTATAGAGCAACAAGTAATGTATCAGTATTTCTGGCACTTTTATGAAATCATCCCTGTTGCATGGGAAGTATATTTTTTCCTTTTCCAAGTGAAAATAAAAAGGCCCAATCGAATGCAAAATAGGCATTTTCAATTTTACTGTCAAATGCTTCTTCGTCCTGCCGGTTGTGTGGAGAGGCAGGCCGGTTGCTTCCAGGCGGTGAACGAAGGACTTTTCTGTCAAGTGGTAGGCATCCAGCAGTTCTTGGGAGAAGTGCAGGGATTTAGAATAGAGATCACCGATTTCTACACATTTCCGAGATTCATCCCAGTCCAGGAAATCATTCATCTCCGGAATGAGTCCAAAAAGTGTTTTCATTTTCATCTTCTCAAAAGGAAGCCGGTTAAGCTGGAACAAGTGATCAAATGCATAACTGAATAAACCATTCTGTTGTATTTTCACCTCATCGTCATAAAAGGTGTACTGTTTCTTTTTCCGTTTCCTAGAAGTCACTCCATGGGCGAGGATGGAGGTCGATTCCGGATAGTCCGGACGAGTGGTCAGGAGACAGGCCTTCATCAAATGGGTCAGTCCGTAGAAGCAAAGAAGCGGCTTGATACGATCATCAACCCTTTCAGCTTCCTCCAGGAAGAGTTGGCCCTGGTCCAAGTAGTAGAGAAAACCTGCACTGTTCTCATAGCTTTTCCCCTCCCCTCTAGGATCGGGAAGGCTGCTGTAGCATTCCTTTAAATAAAGCTGGCTTGTCTGGAGGTTTTTCAGCCAGGTTAAATAGGATTTTATCCTTGTGGTATCCATGGTTGCCTCCCAATGAAACGTTGTAAAATTTAGAATCTATTTATTTTTACCATGTGGTTGAAAAAGAAAAATTGATGGCGTAAAGTATATAAAAATAAGTAGTATTCATGTAGCATTTCCACATTGGTGGAATCCATACATATTCTGAAGGAGGATGAACATGCGTGAGGATAAATTTGCAAAAGAAGGTTTGACGTTTGATGATGTATTGCTGATGCCGGCAGAATCGGACATATTGCCAAAGGATGTCGAGTTGAGTACGGATTTATCGGAGAACCTGAAGCTCAAGTCCCCATTCATCAGTGCAGGAATGGACACTGTCACCGAAGCAGAGTTGGCGATAGCGATAGCGCGCCAGGGCGGACTGGGGATTATTCACAAAAATATGTCGATTGAAGAACAGGCAGATCAGGTGGATAAGGTAAAGCGCTCAGAAAGCGGAGTTATTACTGATCCATTTTTCCTCACACCGGAACACCAGGTTTATGATGCAGAGCATCTAATGGGCAAATTCCGCATTTCCGGTGTTCCTATTGTCAACTCCATTGAAGAGCAGCAGCTTGTCGGCATATTAACCAACCGCGACCTCCGGTTTATTCAGGATTATTCTATCCGAATCTCAGAGGTCATGACAAGCACGAACCTTGTTACAGCACCGGTCGGAACTACATTGGAAGAAGCAGAAAAGCTGCTGCATCAACATAAGATTGAAAAGCTGCCACTGATTGACGAAGACGGCACCTTAAAGGGATTAATCACCATCAAGGATATTGAAAAAGTCATAGAATTCCCGAATGCTGCGAAAGATGCTCAAGGAAGGCTCGTTGCCGGAGCGGCTGTCGGTGTTACAGGAGATGCGATGACAAGGATTGACAAGCTGGTACAAGCTGGTGTTGATGTGATTGTCATTGACACAGCACATGGGCATTCCAAGGGAGTTATTGAACAGGTAAAGGAAGTCCGCAAGGCTTATCCCGACCTGGACATCATTGCTGGGAACGTAGCTACAGCAGAAGGGACGAGAGCATTGATCGAGGCAGGAGCAACCATTGTCAAAGTGGGCATTGGGCCTGGATCGATTTGTACGACACGTGTAGTCGCAGGTGTAGGTGTTCCCCAGATTACCGCCGTATATGATTGTGCTGCGGAAGCATCGAAGTATGATGTACCTGTCATAGCTGACGGGGGGATCAAGTACTCTGGGGATATTGTAAAGGCCCTTGCAGCTGGCGCACATGCCGTGATGCTTGGAAGCATGTTTGCCGGAGTTGCTGAGAGCCCTGGAGAAACAGAGATTTATCAAGGGCGGCAATTTAAAGTTTATCGTGGAATGGGATCTGTAGGGGCCATGAAGTCAGGGTCCAAGGACCGTTACTTCCAGGCAGATTCGGACAATAAAAAGTTGGTCCCAGAGGGGATTGAAGGAAGGGTCGCTTATAAAGGGCCGCTTGCTGACACCGTTCATCAGCTAATGGGCGGCTTGCGATCCGGAATGGGATATTGCGGAACAGCAACTATCACAGAGTTGCGCAGAGATGCACGGTTTATCCGCATCACCAATGCCGGCCTTCGTGAGAGCCATCCACATGATGTGCAGATCACTAAAGAAGCACCGAATTATTCTTTGAACTAGTCTAAGGTTAGAGCCGGGGAACAGAGGAATAGGATTCTTCTGTTCCCCGGATTTGTAATTCAGCACAACCTGCTGTTAACCACGTTTTCTAATCTTTTTTTCTATGATAGAATAAGAGAGGGCATACATATGCCTTTAAACTACAGTGGAGGTACAGAAGTTGAGGTATAAAGGTAAAAGAAGTCTTATGGTTTTAATGGCTGCACTAGTAATGGCCCTAGCTGCCGTTGGACAGCCACTTGCGGCTCAAGCGCAGGACGAGCTGGATCTTGACGCCGAGTCGGCAATACTGGTCGACGCTGACACGGGTAAAGTGCTATATGCGAAGGAGCCTGATCAGGCCCTGCCGCCTGCTAGCATGACCAAAATGATGACAGAATATTTGGTTTTGGAAGCTATTGAGGAAGGTCAAATCAGTTGGGATACCACCACACAGATCAGTGATTATCCATACAGCATATCTGCAAATACTCTATTCTCCGGAGTAGGGCTTACTCAGGGGAAGGATTACACGGTCCGTGAATTGTATGAAGCGATGGCTGTCAACTCGGACAATGCTACAACCATTGCCTTGGCTGAGCTCATTGCCGGCTCCGAAACAGAGTTTGTAGAAATGATGAACGCGAAAGCAGAGGAAATGGGCCTCTCGGAATATAAATTCGTCAATTCCACTGGATTGGATAATGAATCACTAGGGGAGAACCGGCCGGAAGGTACAGACCCCAATGGCACGAATCTTCTCTCCGCACGGTCTTCAGCCTACTTGGCTTATCATCTGATCAATGACTATCCGGTGGCTTTGGAGTTCTCCAGTATGCCTCAAATAGAATTTGAGGGCTACACCATTGATAACTGGAATTGGATGCTCGATCACGAGGGAGTCTCCCTTCAGCAATTCTATTATGAAGGAGTCGATGGACTAAAAACTGGCAATACAGAGCTTGCCGGCTACACATTTACCGGTACAGCTGAACAAAATGGCCAAAGGCTCATATCAGTTGTCATGAAGACGAACAGCAGAGAAGAAAGATTTGAAGAAACAGCAGTGCTGCTTGATTATGGGTTTAATCAATTTGAGCAGCAGGAATTGGCACCAGCTGGTTATCAAAAGGAAGGACAATCCACCCTTCCAGTCGATAAAGGAAAAGAAAATGAAGTAAATATCTCTACCGCTGAAGCGGTAAATATCCCTATGAAAGAGGGAGAAGAAGACCTTTATCAAATCACCTATCATCTGGATGAAGAGAAGTTGAATGAGAATGGTGAATTGGTTGCACCAGTGGAAGAAGGGGAAGTAATCGGGACAGCTGAAGTAGTTTATGAAGGGGAAGATGATTATGGCTATATTTTCCCTGATCATGCAGGCACTGTGAACCTCGTTACCAATGAAGCCGTCGAGAAAGACAACTGGTTTATGCTGACACTTGGAGCAGTCGGCGACTTCTTCGGCAGCCTCTTTGGATCTGCTGTTGATTGGATCAAAGGATTTTTCCAGTAGTTTTATATAGATAGATTATAAGTTTGTAAGTAATAACAAAAAAATACAGGGGGAACTATCATGACTAATACAGGTACAGATCGAGTAAAACGTGGAATGGCTGAAATGCAGAAAGGCGGCGTCATCATGGACGTGGTCAATGCCGAACAGGCAAAAATTGCTGAGGAAGCTGGGGCAGTTGCCGTAATGGCATTGGAAAGGGTACCTTCTGATATCCGTGCTGCTGGCGGGGTCGCAAGAATGGCAGACCCAACCGTAACGGAAGAAGTCTTAAATGCGGTGTCCATTCCGGTTATGGCAAAAGCCAGAATCGGTCATGTCGTAGAGGCGAGAGTCCTTGAAGCAATGGGCGTAGACTATATTGATGAAAGTGAAGTACTCACTCCTGCAGATGATGTCTATCATTTGGATAAATCCAATTACACCGTGCCATTTGTCTGTGGCTGCAGGAATTTAGGAGAAGCTACACGCCGAATTGGTGAAGGTGCTTCCATGCTCCGAACCAAAGGCGAGCCTGGAACAGGAAATATCGTAGAAGCTGTTCGCCATATGCGTCAAGTCCAGTCGGAAATCCGTAAACTGTCCTCCATGTCCAAGGATGAAGTGATGACTTATGCGAAGGAAATTGGGGCACCATTTGAACTGCTGTTGCAAATTCGGGAAGAAGGACGCCTTCCTGTTGTCAACTTTGCTGCCGGAGGTGTCGCCACCCCAGCAGATGCGGCCTTGATGATGGAATTAGGAGCAGACGGAGTGTTTGTAGGTTCAGGGATCTTCAAATCAGCCAACCCTGCAAAATTTGCAAAGGCTATTGTGGAAGCAACTACCCATTACCAGGATTATTCACTGATTGCCGAGCTGTCCAAGGACCTTGGCACAGCTATGAAAGGCCTGGAAATGAGTACGATTGCCGCTAGTGACCGCATGCAGGACCGCAGTGAATAGAAAGAAGGTGTCAAGATGACTGCTACAATTGGTGTACTGGCTCTCCAAGGAGCTGTCAGAGAACATATACGCGCGGTAGAAGAATCGGGAGCCCGGGCTGTCGAAGTGAAGCGGAAAGAACAATTGGCCGAAATTGACGGTTTGATTCTCCCGGGTGGTGAAAGTACCACAATGCGTCGTCTGATAGACAGTTATGGATTTTTTGAAGCCATCAAGGAATTTGGCCAACAGGGTAAACCTGTATTTGGTACATGTGCCGGGCTTATTCTTATGGCCTCTGGTATTGAAGGGCAGGAAAATGCCCATCTCGGCCTTATCGATATGAAAGTTGCCAGGAATGCATTCGGCCGTCAGGTTGCAAGCTTTGAAGCCGGGCTGGATATCGAGCATGTAGGAGAGAATTTTAACGCCGTCTTTATCCGTGCACCATATATTACGGAAGCAGGACCTCAAGTAGAGGTGCTGGCAACTTACAAGGATCGGATTGTAGCTGCAAAGCAGGGGCAATATATATGTACAGCCTTCCATCCGGAATTGACGGATGATAACAGGGTGATTGCCTATTTTGTTTCTATGGTGGAAGAGTCCCTGCAAACAGTTGCATCCTAAAAAAAAATCAGCTATGATATAAAATAATTGAATGCAAACAGTAATGATAGGAATCAGTAATAGCAGTTCCATCCATAAGAGAGTCGATGGCTGGTGGGAATCGACGGTTGGCTGCTGTGAATCCATCCTTGAACTGGTTTACTGAAAGGCACCTGAAAGTAGGTAAACCCGGTTACGCACCGTTAATAGCCGTAAGCCGGAAGAGTAGTTTAAACTCTCTTCAACAAGGGTGGCAACGCGGGAAACAGCCTCTCGTCCCTATTTCAGGGACGGGAGTTTTTTCTTGTCAAATTGGCATAGTAAATTAATAAGGAGGAATATGTATGCTGGATATGAAGTATCTGCGCAATAACTTTGAAGAAATCAAAGGAAAACTGGCCCATCGCGGGGAAGACTTATCCGATCTTGACAAATTTGAAGAGCTGGACGAAAAACGCAGGAACTTGATTAGTGAAACGGAGAAGCTAAAGGCGAAAAGGAATGAAGCATCCAAGCAGATTTCTGTACTTAAGAAAGAGAAAAAAGATGCTGAGCAGGCAATCAAGGAAATGCGGGAAGTAGGCCAAAAAATCTCTGCATTGGATAAAGAGCTCAAGGAAGCAGAAGAAACATTGGACCATATTATGCTTTCCATTCCGAATATTCCCCACGAAAGTGTACCTGTCGGAGAAGATGAAGAGGATAATATTGAAGCCCGGAAATGGGGGAAACTGCCGGAGTTTGGCTTTGAGGCACAGGCCCATTGGGACCTTGCCACCAACTTGGACATCTTGGATTTCGAAAGAGCAGCTAAAGTAACCGGCAGCCGTTTTGTCTTCTACAAAGGGATGGGCGCCCGCTTGGAACGCGCCTTATTGAACTTCATGATGGACCTTCATGCTGATGAACACGGTTATCAGGAGATGCTTCCACCGCAGATGGTGAACCGGACAAGCATGACTGGTACCGGGCAGCTTCCGAAATTCGAAGAGGATGCTTTTAAGGTGGAGGATTGGGATTACTTTATGATTCCAACGGCTGAAGTTCCGGTAACCAACTATCACCGGGATGAGATTCTTTCGGTAGATCAACTCCCTAAAAAATATGTTGCTTACAGTGCGAACTTCCGATCTGAGGCTGGATCGGCCGGACGGGATACAAGAGGGCTGATTCGACAGCACCAATTCAACAAAGTAGAACTGGTTCATTTAGCAAAGCCGGAGGATTCTTATGAAACATTAGAAACACTGACCGGCCATGCAGAAAGAGTTTTACAGCTTCTCAAGCTGCCTTACCGGGTGATGAGCATGTGTACAGGAGACTTGGGATTCACTGCCGCCAAAAAGTATGATATTGAAGTCTGGATTCCAAGCCAGGATACGTATCGGGAAATCTCCTCTTGTTCCAACTTCGAAGATTTCCAAGCTAGACGTGCTGGCATCCGTTTCCGCAGGGAGGCGAATGGCAAGCCGGAGTTCGTCCATACTCTGAACGGCTCAGGACTGGCGATCGGGCGTACCGTAGCAGCCATACTGGAGAATTATCAGTTGGAAGAAGGATTGGTGGAGATCCCTGAAGTCCTGCGACCTTATATGGGTGGAAAAGAAGTACTGGATAAGTAATGAAACAGAAGGGGGATCCCCTTCTGTTTCTGCCTATCTTTAGCTTTTCCAACAGAGATTGAAAAAAAATTACTGATACGGTTTGACAAGATTCTGCCAGCATGGTATAGTAATTCTTGTCTTATCACGGAGGTATACCCAAGTCTGGCTGAAGGGATCGGTCTTGAAAACCGACAGGCGGGTCAAACCGCGCGGGGGTTCGAATCCCTCTACCTCCTCCATTAATAAAATCAGCGCATAAAAATTGGAGATATGGAAACCGTTGCGAACAATTGCAGCGGTTTTTTTAATGATGAAGGAAACTGTAAAATCCTGACGGTGCATAACAGTAACCAGGGATAATCATGCAAGTTCCAAATCCTTATATCCTATGGAGATAGTCCATCGATTAGCCAACGCAGGCCAGTCAAATTAGTCTATTTCTGACTTTTTGTGATAAAAGGCGCAATCTTGACATATAATAACAAACCACATATAGTACAAACATAAATAAGTATAAGATACAGACAATGATCAGGTCATTAGTACATGGAACCATCCGAAAGAGATTGGAATTCGCCGGCTGAAAGATTCCATCGGAAAGGTATGTATGAACCTGCCTGTGAGTCGTTAGAACATACTAGCCACAGGCAACTGTGTTATCAATAGAGTTGGGCGTCTTGTATAAGGGGCGTCAATAAAAGGTGGTACCGCGGAAACCCATTCCGTCCTTTTACCAAGGACGTGATGGGCTTTTTTTCATTTAAAAGGAGGACAGTACATGAATAAGAAAATTGGATTCATCGGTGCAGGTTCTATGGCAGAATCAGTAATAGCGGGGATAGTGAACGCAGAAATACTCCCGACAACGAATATTATGGTGACCAACAAGAGCAATAAAAAGAGACTGGAGAAAATGGAGGAGGATTACAATATTCGGGCCATTTCTGATACGAAACGAATGGTGGATGCTTGTGATATCCTCATTCTTGCAACCAAGCCGCATGATGTTCAAGCTACTATTTCTTCCATAAAAGAACATATCAGAAGCGAACAATTGGTAATCTCTGTAAGTGCAGGGATATCCACGGATTATATCTCCTCTTTGATCGGACAGGATGTTTCTGTAATCAGAGCGATGCCCAATACTTCGGCCGCAGTCAGGCAGTCTGCTACTGCTATTGCAGCAGGAAAGTATGCAGATGAAACGCATATCAAAGAGGCTGAAGAACTGTTCAGCACCATTGGGCCTACCACGGTCGTAAAGGAAGAAGACATGCATACAGTGACCGGGATCTCCGGAAGCGGACCGGCATATATATATTACCTTGTCGAAGCCATGGAGAAGGCTGCCGTGGAAAGCGGGCTTGCAGAAGAGACAGCCCGGAAATTAATTACCCAGACAGTGATTGGAGCGGGTAATATGCTTAAAAATTCGGAGGAGTCGGCCGGAGAGCTGCGAAAAAAAATCATGAGCCCGAACGGAACCACTCAGGCTGGAATCGACACATTAAAAAGACATGATTTTGAAAAAATTATCATAGAATGTGTAAGAAGCGCCCGACAAAGATCAATGGAGCTGGGCGAACGGGAATGAGGTGGTAGTTGCATGCCGGAATGTGCGCACTGCGGCTCGGTATGGGAGTATTTGGAGGCTGTTAAACATTCCTTCCGCACCAAGATGGTCTGCCCCTCTTGTGGAGCGGATAATTATCATACCATCAGCGGATGCAAAAAAGCGGCTATTTTCCCAGTATTCATGATACCATTCAGTTATTTTATCTATATGAATATAGACGTTTCACTTCCAAAAGTGATGGTTAGTACAGCGGGGATTGGAGCGGCTTGTTTATTCCTGCTCCCCTTCACCGTGGAATTGAGTAAAGAAAAGAGCCATCTCTGGTAAAGGATTCTGGTTCATTTCCAAAATTACGAGTGCTTGCTAGCAGCAGAAAGTGGATGTGGCTGTTCCCACTGCCGATAGAAGAAAGATTGGTATTTTAAACTTTCTTATGCAGTAAAAAAGGGTGCTCCTTTTTATCGGAACACCCTGTACCTTACTTCGCTAATTCACCTGTTTTTCTTTTCCTTGCGTGCTGGATGAATTGCCCGACTTTCTCCAGAATCGGTTCAATGGAGGCGCCTTCTGTCATTAAATCATAATCAGCTATATTAATTCTCAAAATTGGACAGGCATTAAAGTTATTGATCCACTGTTCATAACGCTGGTACATTTCCTCCCAATAAGAAACTGGTGTGCTTTTTTCCATTTCCCTTCCGCGCTGTTGAATCCGGCCAACCACTTCATCAAATGATCCTTCCAGATAGATAAGCAGATCAGGGTGCGGGAAATAAGGAGTCATAACCATGGCATCAAATAAATTGGAATAGGTTTCATAATCCGTTTTAGACATTGTTCCATTATCATAGTGCATTTTGGCAAATATCCCGGTATCTTCATAAATGGAACGGTCCTGGACAAATCCGCCACCATATTCAAAAATCTTCTTCTGTTCTTTAAAGCGTTCAGCCAAAAAGTAAATCTGTAGATGAAAACTCCACCGCTCGAAATCGGCATAGAAATTCTCCAGGTAAGGATTGGCGTCAACTTTCTCCAGGGACGTCTTAAAATTAAGGGCATTTGCTAAGGCTTTCGTCATGGTGGATTTCCCGACACCTACTGTTCCTGCCACCGTAATGATACTGTCATGCGGGATATTGTATTTCTCTCTTGCATTCATGTTTTGCTCTCCTTTAAATTAATGCTCCTACTCTGTTCCAATTGCTGTTCCACTTCATTCATAATCCATTCGAGGTCATTCTGATGGCGGATGAAGTCTAATTTATCTCCGTTGATCCGGATAACCGGAATATCGGGATGAACGGATTCGAAATGGTCCATGTACCGTTCATAATCCTCTGCAAGCTGGGACAAGTAAGAAAGTTGGATATTCTGTTCGATATCTCTCCCCCGTTTGCGTATCCGATCGACTATGGTGTCTAGGCTTCCATATAGATAAATCAACATATTTGGTACAGGCATATCCTTTGTAAGTATATGATAAATTTGTTCATACTTCTCCAGTTTATCTTCCGGTAGTGTACGTCTAGCAAAAATCATGTTTTTGGATATATGGTAATCAGCAATGACTGATTTTTGTTCGCTCAAGTATTTCTTTTCAATATCTTCTAATTGCTTGAACCGATTGCATAAAAAAAACATTTCTGTCTGGAAACTCCACTCTTCGATATTCTCATAGAATTTGCCGAGAAAAGGGTTTTCTTCGACAATTTCCTTCAGCAAGTGAAAGTCGAAATGTGCAGCGAGTTTTTTCGCCAGGGATGTTTTCCCGATGCCAATTGGCCCCTCAATCGCAATGAACGGGGCGTCTGTCATAATTCCTCCTCCTATCTCTAAGACAGATGTACTATATTTTATCATAGAACAGGGTCTTATTCTATGTCGAAAAATATCACTTTTCAAGATGGCTTTTTTTTTGTATAATATGATTTGTAGCTAAAAAAATGGCCCCGTAGCTCAGGGGATAGAGCAATGGTTTCCTAAACCATGTGCCGCAGGTTCGAATCCTGCCGGGGCCGTATATACTATTCTCGAACCTCTTACTCTAAGTAAGGGGTTTTTTAATTGTCTTTAAATAGGATACGGTGTAAAAAACTTCCTTTGCTGCTGCCTCTGTACGCAGCAACGGGCACGTTCAACTTCCACACAGGCATCCCTTTCCGGCAGCCGAATACGTACGTTGCTGGAACGCCATCCTGCATAGTCTGTTCCATCAACCGGGCAGGAGTGTCTGTTTATTCTACGATGGGAGTTTACCCCTTCCCTTCCTCAACTTACATTCATACATTGTTTGTAAGGAGGTGTCAGCATGGAGGAAATACTCACAATCGCCACGGTAATCACACCTGTCACAAGTGGAGTGATACAAGCACTGAAAAAGGCAACTGGGTTGAATAAGCGTTATATTCCAGTAACGGCAATCATAGTGGGTGCTGCACTGGGAGCTGCTGCACTTTTTACCGATGTCGGGCTGGGAGAGAGGCTGTGGGCCGGAGGAATATCCGGTTTGGCATCAGTCGGATTATTTGAGTTGGGTAAAATAAGAAGACAGACAGATGATGAAGAGGATTGAAGCTTCCCCTCTAGATGAATATTTATCTGTCCTGCTCATTCCTCCAGCCTCCTATGAAGAACGGAGAAGAGAAATGATTTTATGTCTGGCAATCAGAAGCCAGCCATCCTCTCTGTTCTTCTTTAGTATGTACATGTAAACTCCCTTACATATTTAAGTGACGGAGACCATAGCATTACATCTAGATATGGAATTAGCTTGCTATGAAAACCGAATGGATAAGTGCTGACAATGCAGATATAACAACAATAGAAAGAAAAAATCGTAGGGCAAATCGCTATGTCGGATCAAGAAAATTTGGTTGGTTTTATCGAAATGCTTTAAAAAGTTCATAAAATGTTCTAAAATATAAGTAGTTAGCAAAATCTTTGGATAATTTTATGTAATTAAAATTGTAATCGGTTGCAAAAAATTAAAAATGAGGTGATGAAATGGCAGTAGAGAATATTCCGGTACGCGAAGGGAAACCAAATTTGAAGGACTATGAGAAAGCTAGAGAGTCCTTTACATGGGATGAGGTCAAGAAAAACTTCAGCTGGTCGGAAACAGGCAAAGTCAACATGGCTTATGAAGCTGTGGACCGCCATGCGGAAGACCCTAAGAAGAAGAATAAGACGGCTTTGCTTTATTCCTCTCCGGATCGTGAAGAGAAAGTTACTTTCTCCGATTTAAGCCAATCAAGTAACCAGTTTGCCAACGTACTTAAAAAGTATGGTGTGAGCAAAGGGGATCGTGTCTTTTTGTTTATGCCGAGAAGCCCTGAATTCTATACAAGCTTCTTTGGAATTCTGAAAGTAGGAGCCATAGCAGGCCCATTATTCGAGGCATTTATGGAGCAGGCGGTGCGTGATCGCCTTCAGGACAGTGGAGCAAGTGTACTGATTACAACGCCGGATCTGTTAGGGCGTGTGCCTCAAGATGACCTGCCCGATTTGAAAAAGATTGTTCTGGTAGGAGAGCATGATCAGTCAGGGGATAAATACATCGATTATGAGACAGAGATGAATGCAGCTTCAACTGATTTTGACATGGAGTGGGTGGACCTGGAGGATGGAATGCTCCTGCATTATACGTCTGGTTCTACGGGTAAACCGAAAGGGGTTTATCATGTGCATAATGCCATGATCCAGCATTATGCGACTGCTGAATGGGTGCTTGACCTGAAAGAGGATGATGTCTACTGGTGTACTGCTGACCCGGGCTGGGTGACCGGTACCAGCTACGGAATCTTTGCACCATGGTTGCATGGTGTCACCAATGTTGTACGCGGCGGCCGATTCACACCGGAAGACTGGTATGGCACGTTGGAAAAATATGAGGTAACTGTATGGTATACCGCTCCTACCGCTTTGAGGAAACTCATGAGTGCAGGGGAAGAGGCGGTAAAGAAACACGCTTTGTCACCTTTACGTCATATTTTAAGTGTGGGAGAGCCGCTGAATCCAGAAGTCATCTCCTGGGGGCTTGATGCATTCGATCTGCGCATCCATGATACATGGTGGATGACAGAGACAGGGGCACAGCTTATCGTTAATTTCCCTTCTATGGAGATCCGGCCAGGTTCCATGGGTAAGCCGATACCAGGAGTAGAGGCTTCGATCGTCGATAATGAAGGGAATGAACTTCCACCGAACCAGATGGGGAATCTGGCCATTAAAGAAGGATGGCCTTCTATGATGCGTGCCATTTGGAATAGGCCGGAAAAATATGAAAGCTATTTTATCAATGGATGGTATGTATCCGGCGACAGTGCCTATAAGGATGAAGATGGATATTTCTGGTTCCAGGGTCGTCTGGATGATGTCATCAATACTTCAGGAGAAAGAGTCGGTCCGTTTGAGGTGGAAAGCAAACTAATTGAGCATCCTGCCGTATCGGAAGCGGGTGTGATCGGAAAGCCTGATCCTGAACGTGGAGAAATCATCAAAGCTTTCATCACGTTAAATGACGGCTACGAAGATTCCGATGAACTAAGGGAAGATATACGCAAGTTTGTCAAGACAGGTTTAAGTGCCCATGCCGCTCCAAGGGAATTGGAAGTGAAAGACTCGATTCCAAAAACAAGAAGCGGAAAGATTATGAGAAGGCTGTTGAAGTCATGGGAGCTCGGCCTTCCTACGGGAGACACTTCTACCTTGGAAGAATAATCCAAAGAAGCTTCGGTATGCCAAGGCTGGCATTTGCCGAAGCTTTTTATTATCCTTGGGACAGAAGGATATATGGCAAAAGAAAGGATAGAATGAAATGAAAGGCCCCTCTCACCCTTCCGAAAACACGGCAAATCCAAGGTTTTACCCAGGGACATCCTATCCTATGCTGCCAGGAGATGTACTCTATTCCCACAAATCAGCATTCTCTTCCTTGCTAGTAGGGCATGAAGGGATTGTCGGGGAAGATTATCGAATCTACCATGTGAATGCAAGAGGTAAAAACGGCCATGCAGACTCCCTGCCTGCTTATTTAAGCAGACACCGCAAAGGAGAAAGGCTCTCTATTTTGAGGTTGAGGGATAAAGAAGCAGCATTAGCTGCAGCACAATGGGCAGCCGGGAATATTGAAAGGGTAAAGATGTACCGTTATACCCCTTCCCTGGCAGATATAAGCAAGAACTACTGCTCCAAGTTCATTTGGCAATCCTTTTACTATGGGACGGGTGAAAGACTCGACCTTACCGGGCGAGGGCTGGGGGAACAACGGAAAACGATCCTTACTCCTGCTCGCATCTACCGGTCTTTGGAGATAATCGGCCATTTTTTTAACAAGTGATGTAAAAGAGTTTGGGAGTAAATTGTTCACCAAAGAGAAAAGCTGAACATTTTGGTTAGTAGAAATGACCGCTGCGGAAATCTACTTCGCTGATATAGTGCTTCGTTCATCCCTTGAGCCAAACGAGAATTTAGTTAAGTCCCAACCTCTTGCTTTTTAAGCGGTAATATCTTCAGATGGACCGAAAACTTCGTAATGGATATCGCCTGCTGCTACGCCCAGACTTTTAAGATGTTGATAGCAAGCGCGCATGAACCCTTTCGGACCGCAGAAATAGAAGGCCGCATTGTTGGTCGGCAGTATTTCCTTCAGCCATTCCCGCTCAATATGGCCGACTTTATCACATGCTGACTCATCAGATGGCTGGTCATATACGGTATATGCAGTTACATTTGTGTACATTTCTGTAATATCTTCTACCCTTTCTTTCATCGCATGAACATGCTCGTTCCGGGCCGCATGGATAAAGGTGACGTCTCGTTGGTGCTGTCTTGCTATTACAGTTTCCAACATGCTCATCATTGGTGTCAGTCCTACTCCCCCGCTGATCAAAATAAGCGGGCGTGAATCCGCTTGGTCCAGCACAAAGTCTCCGGCTGGTGCGCTAATGGGCAGGATGCTCCCTTCCTCTACCTCTTCGTGCAGATAGGTCGAAACTTTACCGGCAGGATATCCATTTATCGGATCCTCTCTTTTTACGCTGATACGATACATTTCATTGCCTGGTGCCCACGATAAACTATACTGCCGCAGCTGATTGTAAGGCTCCCCTTCCATCTGTGCTTTCACCGTAATATATTGCCCAGGCTGATAGGATGCCAATGCTCCCCCATCTGCAGGGCGGAGATAGAAAGATGTGATTACATCGCTTTCTTTTTCCTTCTTCACTACTTCAAAATCGCGGAAATCCACCCATCCACCGGGTCTGTTCCCAATTTCTTCGTACATTTCCTCTTCGACAGAAATAAATACGTCAGCAATTACACCATATGCCCGTTCCCAGGCTTGGATAATCTCATCGGTTGCTGCATCTCCGAGAACTTCTTTCATCGCCAGGAGAAGGTTTTCCCCCACAATAGGATAGTGTTCTGCTTTGATATTCAGACTGCGATGTTTCTCCGCAACTTGTTTGACGACCGGCAGGATCTCCTCAAGCTGATCGATGTGCAGCGCTGCAGCATAGACCGTGTTTGCCAGTGCTTTCGGCTGGTCCCCTTTCCTTTGGTTAGTTTGGTTAAAGATATTTTTAAGTTCTGGATGAGTTTCAAAAAGCCGTTGATAGAATCGTGTGGTTATGGCATTTCCATGCTCTTTAAGGACTGGTACAGTTGCCTTAATGATATCCTTCGTTTCCTGATCAAGAACTGTTTTTGTTTCCGTTGCCAATTTGCAACACCCCTTAAAATTTTAAAGATGTATTTTGTGTACATCTTTAATTGTAATCCTTTTCACAGACATGCTTCAAGAGTTGTCAGAAAAATTATGTTACAATATTTTGAAGAAATGATAAGGAGAATTAGAATGCAGCTAAAGAAGTATACAGATTATGCGCTTCGTGTCCTGATTTTTACTGGTTTAAAATCAGAGCGTGAACTAGCCAATATAAAGGAAATAGGGACAGTATTCGACATTTCACAACACCACTTGGGAAAAGTGGTGCATGAATTAACCAAATTGGGGTTATTGGAGACGATAAGAGGGCGGAATGGCGGCATTCGTCTGGCCAAACCTCCTGAGGAGATAAACGTAGGATTGGTAGTCAGGCAGATGGAGAATGATTTTCATCTTCTGGAGTGTTTTGAAAATGGGACCGACCATTGTGTCATCTCTCCTGCTTGCACGCTGAAGTATACAGTGAACAAAGCATTACATGCATTTTTCAAGGTCTTGGAGGAGTATACAATCAAAGACTTAATTAAGAATGAGGAAGAGCTCCGTCAGCTGATGAACCAGAAATAGCCATGTTTTGAATTCGCATCCTTTGGGAACATCAATTACGTAATACTCTTTAAAGGAGTGGATGGAAAATGGGTAAAAAAATAGCAACTGTCATCACGGATATGTTTGAAGACGTAGAGTATACCGATCCAGCTAATGCATTCAAGGAAGCTGGCCATGAAATAGTTACCATTGAGAAGGAAAAAGGCAAGGAAGTTACCGGTAAAAATAAAGAAGAAACTGTTACCATCGATCAAGGCATTGATGACGCAGACCCAAGTGAGTTTGACGCATTATTCATCCCAGGAGGGTTTTCACCGGACCAGCTCCGCGCAGATGAACGTTTCGTCAAGTTTGCCAAGCATTTCATGGATGAAGACAAACCTGTATTAGCCATTTGCCATGGCCCGCAGCTGCTGATCACAGCTAAGGAACTCGAAGGACGTAAGGCAACTGGATTCAAGTCGATCCAAGTGGATATGGAATATGCAGGAGCCAACCTGGTGGATGAAGAGGTGGCCGTATGCAAGGACCAGCTGGTTACCAGCCGCCAGCCTGATGATATCCCGGCATTCAACCGTGAGTCACTGAAAGTCTTGAGTTAAGTGGCATTCAAGAAAAAAGAGCCTCTCTGCCGATCATCAACGGTGAGAGGCTCTTTTCTTATTGTCCAGGAAACGATAAGTGCGGAGGCTATTAGTACATGAACCAAGAAGGCATGGGGAGGTGTTGGAAACCTGGCTAAAAACAGGTTATACATCATCACCACTACCGTCCATGCGCTAAAAAACAAAGCCTCTACCGCCTTGTGCCATGGAGAGGCAGAGGAATCTATTCGAGTTTCGTAATAGTAAAATTGTCTTCAAGCAGCAGCCAGTTCTGTGGAAAAGCCAGCCCCAATTTCCAGTAGGCAATTCCAAGCAGGTTCAATTCTTTTATCAGGTCAAACTTAGCCTGTATCGACCTGGCATCCTCAAACCATACCTCATGCCTATTGCCTTCATCGTCCGTATAGAAAAAGAATGGTGCCTGTGCCGTGTCATCATATTGAATGGCGGCCTGGCGCTCCCTGGCCCGTGCAATCGCCTGCTGTGGACTGAGGGCTTCTGCGGCTTCTCCCCCTTCGACAAAGGGCAGAGTCCAGTCGTAGCCGTACAGGTTCTGGCCAAGCAGAATCTTTTCAGCCGGCATTTCTGTCAGGGCATATTCTACCACTCTTCTAACTTCGTTAATTGGCGAGACGGCCATAGCAGGTCCGTAGCTGTACCCCCATTCATACGTCATCAGCACTACAAAGTCGGCAATTTGCCCATGGGCGGCATAATCATGTGCTTCATATGGCGCACCTTCTTGCTCGGCACTGATTTTCGGAGCGAGGGCTGTAGACATTAGAAGGCCAGCTTGAGAAAAACGCTGTTTAGCAGTTCGAAGGAAACTGTTATATGCTTCTCTGTCCTCTGGAGGCAGAAATTCCAAGTCGAAATGGATATCAGCATATCCTTCCGCAACAGCTATATTTACAATTTCATCCAGTAAGGTATTCTGGACTGCCTGAACCGTCAGAATGATATGCCCGAGCTCCGGGCTGAAAGCACCTTCCTCCAGATTGGAAATGACCATAGTCAATGCCGTGTTATTCTCTGCAGCGATCTGTGGAAGGTTCCCTGCAGGGGGTGGAGAAAGGGTGCCGTCCCTGTTCACTTGGAAACTGAAATGAGCTAAGTAAGTCAGGTAAGGGGAATTCTTCCTCGCTGCATTCTCCAGTGTCTCGGAAACTTCTTCCCCCCTCGGTTCAATATACGCCATGGATGATATATCCCGTTGCGGCCTTGACGGGATATATAATCGGAAACCGACCGGCAGTATATTGTCCGGTGAAATATTGTTATACTGGGCAAGTTCTTGGTAGGAAATGCCGAACCGTTGGGAAATAGAATATAGGCTGTCCCCTGGTTGAACGGTATAAAAGCCTCCAGAAATAGGGACGACTAAAGCCTGGCCGACAACCAGCTGTTCAGGGGCTTCCAGTTCATTTGCATCAATAAGGGCTTGGGGAGATGTGTTGTATGTATTGGCGATCCGATATATTGAATCACCTGGCTGTACTACGTGAATTTGCAAAGAAACTCCCTCCTTTACGTATACTCTTACACGTTATGAAGGGAGTGTTTTAAATATGCCCTTAAAAAGGGGTGATATCGGTTTTCATTACTGTCCGCATCAGGTAGAGTGCGTAGTCGTTGCCCTCTTTCTTCTCGGAGGCCATACAATTCTGGGGCACCCTCATGTCGAATCCATACATATACGCATCCTTAGCGGTAAATAAAATACATATATCCCCGGCGAAACCGGAAACAATAAGGTGCTGGCATTCCAATTCATTGAGCAGTGACTGCAATGGTGTCTGAAAGAATGCCGAATGTTGCGGCTTGATCATAAAATAGTCATTATCATCGGGTTTGAGGGTGTCAATAATATGTTTATTCCCCTCATGTTTACAGTAATCAATGATTTTGTTGAAATCAGCTTGCCAGAGTCCATAATGGTCATTAACATAGATGGTAGGAAGATCATTCTTCTTGGCAAAATCACGCAGGTCTTTCATATGCTGCAGGATTTCATTGGTGTTAGCGAGCAGGTCCTCCCCACCGTCAAAATCAAAATTGTTGATGACGTCTACAAATAGTACTGCTGTATTGGAAAAGGATTGGTCCATTGGCTAAGGCTCCTTTATAATATAATAGACTATAGAAGAATTATATCCTGTTTGATATATTTAAAACCTTTTAGAAATGTAGGGATTCCGAATGTATGACGAGAAGTATATGGAATATGCGGTAGCTGAGGCTAAAAAAGCTGCCGCAATAGAGGAAGTGCCGATTGGTGCAGTAGTCATCTATCAGGGAGAAGTGGTCGGCCGGGGATATAATGTGAGAGAGACCTCGCAGCAGACCCTTTCACACGCTGAATTGATCGCAATTCAGGAGGCGAATAAGCAGATTGGCAGCTGGCGGCTGGAGGACTGCACCCTTTATGTTACATTGGAACCTTGTCCGATGTGCGCAGGGGCTATTGTCCAATCAAGAATCAAGCGGGTAGTCTATGGTGCCCCAGATCCAAAGGCTGGCTGTGCGGGGACTTTGATGAACCTTCTGCAGGAAGAAAGATTCAATCATCAAACAGAAGTAACATACGGAATAATGGAGGAAACTTGCGGGAACTTGCTGCGTGACTTCTTCCGGGAATTGAGAGTAAAAAAGAAAGGGTCACAGACGTGATTTTTACATATACTTTCCAGTTAGGAAGTATTGCATTTAATGACTTAAATATGTATAATAAGTAATACCGTGCTAAGCGGGGAGGTAGCGGTGCCCTGTACTCGCAATCCGCTATAGCGAGGCCGAATTCCCATCCGAGGTGCGCCGGCTTTATGGCCTGCCTTAAGGGATTGGTGCTGACGTTCAGGTCCTGCGCAACGGGAACCCATGAACCCTGTCAGGTCCGGAAGGAAGCAGCAGTAAGTGGTCATTCCCGTGTGCCGCGGGGAAGCCTGGGCCGAGCCATGAACTTAAGTAACGCATAGGGCCGGTGCATCAACGATGGGTGCACGGTGTACATATAAGGAACCCCCTGCCAATCTCTTGGCAGGGGGTTTTGTCTGTAATAGAAGCATTTGAAGGAAGGAAATCCCTGAAAGCTGACGGTGCTCCCTTTTAAGCAGGCTGGGTTTTGCCCCCTGAAACTTTCCTTAGTGTTTCACTCGCCAAGGTTCACATCAGGGCATTAAATCGGGTATAATTAGAAGGAGATCATAGAGGGGAAATCAAATTATGAGCTATCAGGCACTATACCGTGTATGGCGTCCGAGAAATTTCCAGGACGTCGTCGGCCAAACCCATATAACACGTACTCTCCAGAATGCTATTGTGCAAGAGAAGTTTTCGCATGCTTATCTATTCTCCGGCCCGCGGGGGACAGGGAAGACGAGTGCAGCGAAAATCTTTGCTAAAACCATCAACTGTGAGCGGGGGCCCGCAAAAGAGCCGTGTAATGAATGTTCTGCCTGCCGGGGCATTCAAGATGGTTCGATATCCGATGTCATTGAAATTGACGCGGCTTCCAATACTAGTGTGGATGATATTCGTGAAATCCGCGACAAAGTCAAGTATGCCTCCAGTTCCGTTCCTTATAAAGTGTATATCATCGATGAGGTGCACATGATCTCGGTGAATGCCTTCAATGCGCTTCTGAAGACGTTGGAGGAACCCCCGAAACATGTGGTGTTCATCCTGGCAACAACCGAGCCGCATAAGATTCCGCTTACTATCCTTTCCAGATGTCAGCGCTTTGATTTTAAACCAATTTCCAATCAGTCGATCGTCGAGAGAATGAAAACTATTCTGAGCGCGGAAGATATCAATGTATCCGATGAGGCACTCGAAACAGTTGCTCTAGCGGCAGAGGGCGGAATGCGGGATGCGCTGAGCATACTCGATCAGGCGATATCCTATAGTGAGGATGCAGTAGAGTTGGAGGATGTGCTGGCAGTCACCGGAGGCGTTTCCCAGGCAATCCTCACTGAAATAGTCCAGGCAATGCAAGCGAAGGATGTTCAGAAGGCCCTTACATTGCTGGACGACTTGATACAAGGCGGGAAGGATCCGGCCAGGTTTGTATATGATCTGATATATTTCATGAGGGATTTGCTGCTGTACAAAAGTGCTCCGGCCCTGGGAGATTTAATGGAACGTGCCAGGATTGACGAAAGCTTCCAATCCCTTTCGGCCGCTGTCGAAGCTCCGTGGGTTCAAGAGGCGATCATGCAGTTGAACCAATGCCAGCAGGAAATAAGATGGACCAGCAGTCCCAAGGTCTTCATCGAAATCGCCATCCTGACAATTACCAACCGGTATCAAGGAGAACAATCCACTGCGCCCGAAGAATCAGAGGCAGTCGACAGGCTGACGAATAAGATGGCACAACTCGAAAAAGAATTAAATATGCTGAAAGAGAATCCGGTAGTAAATGCACAGCCAGCTCCCCAACGAGAACAACGCAGACAACCGTCCAGGTCGATGAAAACCACTTATAAAATTCCGTATGAACGCATAAGGGATGTGTTGAAAGATGCGCAGAAACAGGAGCTGAAGAATGTGCAGGGCCAGTGGGCCAACTTCTTGAACAGGTTAAAGACAACCAATGCTCCCGCACATGCAACCATACAGGACAGCAAACCTGCCGCTGCTTCTGAAAAAGCAGTTGTGGTTGCTTTCAAATATGAAATCCATTGTTCCTTGTTCCTTGATAACAGGGAGACTATTGAATCCGTACTTGCCACAGTGATGAATAAGGAACTCACGATTATACCGATTCCTGAAAATGACTGGAAAGAAGTGCGTACGGAATATATCAATCAGCAGGAGAAAGCAGAACCGAAGCAGGAGGAACAACCTGATCCTATCGTAGAGGAGGCCAGGAAGCTGTTCGGTGATGACTTGCTGGAAATTCACGATTGAGAATAATTCTTCGGCGGACCGAGCCGGCGAAATTCATATAAACTTTTAACACAAATTGAAGGAGGTATTTCCATGAAGGGAAATATGAATAACATGATGAAACAGATGCAGAAAATGCAAAAGAAAATGATGAAAGCACAGGACGAGCTGCATGAAATGAGCTTTGAAGCAAGTGCCGGCGGCGGAATGGTTACAGTCGTCGCTAATGGGAAAAAGGAAATTACCGATGTTCAAATCAAAGAAGAAGTAGTAGATCCAGACGATATTGAAATGCTGCAGGATCTTATCCTTGCCGCTACGAATGATGTCATCCATCAAATTGATGAGAAGACGAATGAAACCATGGGGCAATTCACTAAAGGAATGAACATGCCTGGAATGTTCTAATATGCGGGAGGCATGCATATGTATTATCCAGAACCAATATCGAAATTGATTGACAGCTTTACAAAATTGCCGGGGATAGGGCCGAAAACCGCGGTCCGGCTGGCTTTTTTTGTTTTGAATATGAAAGAAGATGAAGTGATGGACTTTGCGAATGCTTTGGTGAATGCCAAGCGTGAGCTTACGCATTGCTCGATCTGCGGCCATATTACAGATCAGGATCCCTGTGCCATTTGTTCCGATACTTCCAGGGACAATTCCATCATCTGTGTAGTCCAGGATCCAAAAGATGTCATTGCTATGGAGAAAATGAAAGAGTTTCATGGCAAATACCATGTTCTTCATGGAGCGATTTCTCCGATGGATGGGATAGGACCAGAGGATATCAATGTGCCTGATTTAATTAACCGATTGAAAGAAGAAGAAGTAGAAGAAATCATCCTGGCTACCAATCCCAATATAGAAGGCGAGGCAACAGCCATGTATATTTCCCGGTTGGTTAAGCCATCAGGCATAAAGACTTCCAGAATTGCGCATGGTCTGCCTGTAGGCGGGGATTTGGAATATGCCGATGAAGTGACATTGTCAAAGGCCTTAGAAGGCAGAAGAGATTTATAGAAACCGGGTGAAGCATATGGGGAAGAAGATAAGGAAAAGGGATGTCGATAGTCAGTTGCTGGAGGCTATTTTCTCTGTAGAGAAGGAATGGAAAGACGTAGAGTCCATGGTGGAAAGAAGCATTGAACCTTCCTATAACAGCCGGCAGCTGACTGCTCTTGCCCGGGCAAGATATATGTTTCTGCTTCGTGAGGCAAGGCATCGAAAGCTGAGTGCCATGAAAGTCTAGTATGACCGGAATCATAAAAATATCTGATAGACAAGGGCCACCTGTGGATTCCTTGTCTTTTTCAATAGAGAAGAAAGTATATTCCCTCCAAACGTTGTTTTGAGGAATAACCCCGTCTATATCCAGCATCTGGGAGTGCTTAAGCCCGTCACTCCCTGCCAGCAACGCCGTTTTAGCTTGGGTGCTAAAGAGAATAGTGTGTACGTCGCTAACCCGACTTGTGATCTTCCAGTATATGAGTTCTATTTATTTCTTCCCTTTCATATGTAATACAAAGGGGTTGAAGAAGGGACTGATTGGTTTGAGTTCTACTATGGTGATTACCATTATGGTTGTGTTGATTGTTCTTCTTCTGGTTATAGGTGCACCGGCAAAGCCTATGCGGTTTATTGGACAAGCAACAGTAAAAATTGGCATTGGCATTTTGTTGCTATTTTTCTTTAATGTCTTCGGGGGAGCGATTGGGCTGCATATTCCTATAAACCTCTTCACCGTGGCAATCTCAGGTATCCTAGGGGTGTTCGGCGTAGCTTCCCTTGCTGCCATGCAGATCTTCTTATTCCCATAGGAGGAAGAAGAGGCTGTGGAAAGAGTGTTTCATGGACTTAGAAAATCAACGGTTTAACTTAAGAGTTACCGACTGCTTGGCTAGATAAGTTCGCTCGTTACAGTCCGTCATGCGCCTATATGTCAATCACTCTATTTCCGACCTCTGTATTTGTCTAGTTATTCTCCAATCTTGACACCGGATGGGCAAATAAAAAGTTTCAAAGATTCCTTGTATAAATATTGAGAGATTTGGAGAGGATAATGATACTGGAGGTGGGGGAAATGGAACAGCCTAAAAGTCATGAACGATGTGGAATTTGTGAGGAAGAAAAGGCACTAGGCATTCACTTATACACCATGTTTATCTGCAGCGAGTGTGAAAAGAACATGATTCACACAGAGCCAAGGGAAGAAAAATACAACTATTACCTAAGGAAACTGAAAAACATCAGTAAATCGAAACTATATTCCTAGAAGCCTTTGCTTGCAAAGGCTTTTTTTATTGGACTACTATAGTATTACTACGAAAGAACGGAGAAGATTTATGAATTTAGACCAGAAAAAAGTGCCATTATTTGAAAAGCTGGTGGAGTTTCACGAGAGTCGGCCAGTTTCCTTCCATGTACCAGGCCATAAAAACGGGCAGGTTCTTTCACCTTCTGTCCGACCCTATTTTCATTCTCTCATGCATTTGGATATGACGGAAATTCCCGGGTTGGATGATCTTCATGCACCGGAAGGAGTGATTGCGGAGGCAGAGAAGCTGGCTGCAGCCTTCTTTCAGTCTGAACATACATATTTTCTCGTCGGGGGAAGTACTGCCGGGAACCTTGCAATGATATTGGCAGCCTGCTCTCCAGGTGATGAAGTCCTTATACAACGTAACAGCCACAAATCCATTATGAATGGATTGGAACTGAGTGGGGCTCGTCCGGTGTTTCTTTCTCCGGAATATGATGGACAGGTGGAGCGCTATACAAGTCCGTACCCTGCCGTTTTAAAGGAAGCATTGGATGCCTATCCAAACGCAAAAGCTGTGGTTCTGACCTATCCGGATTATTTCGGAAGAGCCTACGATATAAAAGAAATGATAGACTTAGCCCATACCTATGATATTCCGGTGTTAGTAGATGAGGCGCATGGGGTTCATTTTCCCTTGGGCCGTCTTTTCCCCGGCTCCTCCCTTCATGCAGGAGCCGATGTAGTCGTACACTCCGCCCATAAAATGGCTCCCGCTATGACAATGGCATCCTACCTGCATGTCCAATCTTCACTCCTTCAGAAAGAAAGAATTGAACACTACCTGCAGATGATCCAGTCGAGCAGCCCTTCGTATCCATTATTGGCTTCCTTGGATGCTGCTCGAGCTTATCTAGCTGCCTTGCAAGAGCAGGATATCTCACATATTAAAGAGAGTGTAAGAAAAGTAAGGGAAATATTGACAGCATCCAATTGTTGGAACATCCTTCCCGAGACCCCCCTGGATGACCCTTTAAAGATAACGTTACACGTGAAACATGACATCCCTGCGCAAGATATAGCATCATTATTTGAAGCACAGGGGATATATCCTGAACTGGCCAGCCATAATCAGGTGCTGTTCATTCATGGACTCGCGCCTTTCAATGAGCTGGATCGATTGGAAAAAGCGGTGAAAAGCATTAATGAACGATTAAAAAATAAACCAGGACGTGCTACAATAGAAATACCAGAGCTTCTTTCTGAGCCTATTCAGGAATTGGCTTTGTCCTATCAGGAAATGACACAATTGACTAATATAGATGTTTCCTTCCAGCAGGCGGAGGGGAGAATTGCCGCAGAGGCAGTAATTCCCTACCCTCCTGGTATTCCGCTTATTTTAAAGGGGGAAAGAATAAAGGCACATCAAATGGATACGCTCCAGGAACTGATAAAGAGAGGAGTGCGGATCCAGCAGCGCACAAAAGGCATCAAGGTATTCAGGGAATGAAGGAGCAGGTTGCAGTGGACGGTTATTTTATTACATTTGAAGGCGGCGAGGGTGCCGGTAAATCCACCATACTTCAGGCTATATATGAGAAGCTTAGGAAAGAGGGGTATGAGGTTCTGGCTACACGGGAGCCGGGTGGTATTGAAATAGCGGAGCAGATCAGGAAAGTGATACTGGATCCGGAGAACAGGCAAATGGAAGAAAGAACAGAAGCCCTATTATATGCGGCGGCACGGCGCCAGCATCTGGTGGAAAAAGTCCTGCCAGCCCTGAAGGAAGGGAAAGTGGTGCTTTGCGACCGGTTTATAGACAGCAGTCTCGCCTATCAAGGACATGCCCGGGGACTGGGGATGGATGAGGTATTCTCAATCAATCAATTTGCTATCGGAGAATGTATGCCCGATCTCACTCTCTTCTTTGATATCAGCCCGGAAAAAGGGCTGGATCGGATACGAAGAAATAAGGACAGGGAGAGAAATCGCCTTGATCTGGAGGAAGCCCGGTTCCATGAACAGGTGTATGAAGCATATCATATACTGTTGAAGAAATTTCCAGAGCGTATATCCGCGGTTAATGCCGACCAGTCTCTGGAAGCGGTTGAAGCACAAGCCTTCACCCATATTATTTCCTATCTTAATGAATGAGGGAGGTACATGATTAGATGAAGTTGATTATCGCTGTAGTCCAGGATAAAGATACCAATCGTCTGATGGATGCCCTGGGCGAAGAGAATTTTAAAATAACCAAGCTTGCAACAACGGGAGGTTTTTTAAAAGAGGGCAACACCACACTTATGATCGGCTGTGAGGATGAATATGTCGACGAGGCCCTGGAAATTATCAAGAAAAACTGTTCCCACCGCGAACAAATGGTAGCTCCTATTTCCCCAATGGGAGGAAATGCCGATTCCTATATTCCAAAGCCTGTTAAGGTGGAAGTTGGCGGAGCAACGGTATTTATCCTGCCAATCGAGTCGTTTTACCAATTTTAGAATATGTCTAAGGGACTGAGTTAAATGAAAATAAGCCATGATTTCAAGGCTAACACTGAAACGGGCTACAGCCGGCCTGCAGCTGCTCCAGGAGCACAAGCTTTCCAAAGAACTCTTCAGTCCCAGGCGCAGCAACTGAAACAGCAGGAGATTGAAACGCTGATGAAGAATATTACTCTGCAGGGAGATAAACTCAGCCGTTATCGAACCTTCCGTGAATTGGCAGTGTTCAAGCGAATGGTAAGAGGGTTTCTGCAAGAGATGACCGCGGGTGGCTATACTCTTAAAAAGTCCCGTCATTTTGGCTGGAATAGCCGGGGACAGGAATTGACACTGCTCGAAGCAGTGGATGAGAAACTGATCGAGCTGACAGAAGAAGTCATGAATCAGGAGAGGAAGACAGTAAATATTCTCAGTCTCATCGGAGAGATTAAGGGTTTGCTGATTAACATATATACGTAAAGAAAGTTGGAGGCCGGATGAAAACATGGGCTGAAGTGGCGGATGTCCAACCGCTGGCGGGGAAGATCATCACAAACAGTATAAAAAAGCATCGTGTCTCCCATGCATATCTTCTTCAGGGCGCGCGTGGTACGGGAAAAGAAGACATCGCCCTGCTGATTGCAAAGGTGCTGTTCTGTGAAAGCCGAAACGATGTGGAGCCTTGCCATCGGTGCAATGCATGCAGACGGATAGCTTCCGGCAATCATCCGGATGTCCATTGGATCGAACCGGAAGGGCAGTCAATTAAAATCGAACAGATTAAAAATTTGCAGAAGGAATTCACCTATTCCGGGCTGGAATCCAATCAGAAAGTATACATTATTAAGGGCGCCGATACATTGACATTGAATGCGGCCAACCGCATCCTCAAATTTCTCGAGGAGCCAAGCCGGCAGACGACAGCCATTATGATGACGGAAAACAGCCAGTCCATCATTCCGACCATCCGGTCCCGCTGTCAGATCATTGATTTGCAGCCGCTGAACCCTTCGCAATTCCAACAGCATTTAATAGAAGAGGGAATGACCAGGGAAGATGCCGTACTAATGAGCGCTTTGACTAACAATGTCGAAGATGCATTCGCCTGGAACAGTGATGAGTGGTTTGCAGATGCAAGAAAACTAGTGGTACAATTGACTGAAATGTTTGTGTCTCAGCCGGAAGATGTATACTTGTTTATCCATAACCATTGGGTGCAGCATTTTAAAGAAAGAAACGGGCAAGAGCAAGGATTGGACCTATTGCTTCTTGCTTTTAAAGATATTCTTTATTATCATATTGGCAATGAAAAAGCATTGGTTTTTTTCACCCAGCATGATGCATTGCTTGAGAAAGCGGCGATGGCATTCAGTCAGGAAAAATTAATTAACGTGTTAAATGCCGTTCTGCAGGCGAAGAGAAAGCTGAAGCAGAACGTTCATCCCACATTGGTGATGGAGCAATTGACACTTCAAATACAGGGGTGAGAGAATTGATCGAAGTTATTGGTGTCCGCTTTAAAAGAGCGGGTAAAATATATTATTTCGATCCGGCGGATTATCCGATTTCTGTCGATGACTATGTCATTGTGGAAACTGTACGGGGGATCGAATTTGGCAAAGTAGTAATCACGGAGAAAAAAGTCGACGAGGAAGATGTCGTCCTTCCATTGAAAAAAGTGATCCGTGTTGCCGACGAGAAGGACAAACTGACGGTAGTAGAAAACCAGGAGCATGCTGAAAAGGCGTTCCAAGTATGTACTGAAAAAATCAAAAAACATAAACTGGATATGAATTTGGTAGATGTTGAATATACATTCGATCGAAATAAGATCATTTTTTATTTCACCGCAGATGGACGAGTTGACTTCCGCAATCTGGTGAAAGATTTGGCTTCCCAATTCCGGACGCGTATCGAGCTGCGCCAGATCGGTGTCCGAGACGAAGCGAAAATGCTCGGCGGAATTGGGCCATGTGGAAGAATGCTCTGCTGTTCAACCTTTTTGGGGGATTTTGAGCCTGTCTCCATCAAGATGGCCAAGGATCAGAACCTCTCCCTTAACCCGGCAAAAATCTCCGGCTTATGCGGGCGGCTGATGTGCTGCCTGAAGTATGAGAATGATGATTATGAAACTGCTAAGCGGGAACTACCGGATATCGGCCAGTCTATTAAGACTCCTCATGGCAAAGGGAAGGTTGGCGGATTGAATATCCTGGAACGGCTTGTCCAGATAGAATTACCGGAGAGCGGAAGAATTATTGAGTATACATTGGATGAATTGATTGAAGAAGGAATACTAGCGCAAGCCACAGAATAACGAGGTGAGTGGGCGTGAAAAACAGGGAAATTTTTGACCAGGTTTCTGATATGGAGCAGAGGATCGGGGAACTATATGAACAGCTTGGTGACTTAAAGAATCAACTAAGCCAAGTTTTAGAGGAAAATCATCGGCTTGCGATGGAAAATCACAATCTGCGTAAGCACCTGGATACCCATAAAGAGAAAGAAGAAGGAACCAGGGAGACGCCCGCTTCCAAACGTGTGAGCTTTCCCGGAGAAGGATATGACAACCTTGCCAGATTATATGAGGAAGGCTTCCATATCTGTAACCTGGAATTCGGCAGCCCTAGGCAAAATGAAGATTGCATCTTCTGCCTGGACTTTCTAAACAAAACGAAATAAACCTATAACAGCTGCCTCTATTTTGGGGCAGTTTTTATTTACAGTTGGAAAGAATAAAAAGACAATCTGCTGGTCAAAACGGCAGAAGATATTATTACTGGGAAGGATTCAGACATGATAAAACTGCATGATGATGAACGAATCGATTATTTATTGGCGGACGAAAGCATGAAGATCATTCAAAGTCCAACAGCATTCTCCTTTTCTTTAGATGCTGTTCTACTCGCTCATTTTGCTTATGTACCAGTAAAACGGGGAAATATTTTGGATCTTTGTACGGGAAATGGTGTAATCCCCTTATTGCTGTCCAAACGGACGGAAGCATCTATCACAGGGGTGGAAATTCAAGACCGTATTTTTGGAATGGCCGTAAGAAATGTGGAGCTGAATAATTTAGGAGGACAGGTATCCATCGTCCATGGGGACTTGAAGGAGATGCAGCCGGTCCTCGGCCAGAGCAACTTTGATGTGGTTACATGTAATCCGCCATATTTCCGTACACCCTCCGAAAATGAACATAATCATAATGAATATTTGACGATTGCCAGGCATGAAGTATGCTGTACACTTGAGGATGTGGTGAAGGCCTGCAAATTGCATGTAAGACCTGGCGGAAAGGTTTCTATGGTGCACCGGCCAGGAAGACTGGTGGACATTATTTCTCTGTTCCGCAAATATAAGCTGGAACCAAAGCGGCTCCAGTTCGTCTACCCAAAAATAGGACGAGAAGCAAATATGCTGCTGATCGAAGGGGCGCGGGATGGAAAAGCTGATTTGAAAATATTGCCGCCGCTCTATATATATAATGAGGATGGCACCTATACAGAAGAAGCAGAGGCTATTATTTATGGCAGAGATTGAACATACTGTATACATGCTTAAATGCAAGGACAACTCATTATATACCGGTTATACCAATAATCTTAAGAACCGATTAAGGATGCATGAAGAAGGGAAGGGTGCCAAGTATACAAAGGGTCGTGGACCTTTCCAAGTCGTATATACAGATACATTTACTGCAAAGGAGGCTGCTCTCCGGGAAGAGTACCGGATTAAGCAGTTAACCCGAAAAGAAAAACTTAAGTTGATCAGGAACAGGCGAGAAGAAGGGGTGGCATATGAAGATACAGAAGAGCTTTCATAATGAATCAGGCGGGGTGGTTTATGTAGTGCCTACCCCTATAGGAAACTTGGAGGATATTACATTTCGCGCATTGAAAGTATTGGAAAGTGTTTCGCTGATTGCCGCGGAGGATACCCGAAATACAAGAAAATTGTTGAATCATTTTGAGCTGGACACACCAATGGTCAGCTATCATGAACATAATAAGCTTTCCAGAGAAGATCAGTTGCTTTCCCGGGTCGAACAAGGAGAAGAGATTGCTGTTGTTAGCGATGCAGGAATGCCGGCGATATCTGACCCGGGTATGGAACTGGTACAGGCTGCAGTGGAAAGAGACCTAAGGGTGGTGGTGCTGCCTGGAGCAAATGCAGCACTTTGTGCATTGGTCGGATCCGGGCTGCCGTCTGATGAATTCTATTTCTATGGATTTCTGCCCCGCAAGAAAAAGGATAAAGAATCCGAACTTCAGCGCCTGAAAAGTTTTCAGGCGACCATCCTGCTTTATGAATCACCCTACCGGCTAAAGGACACATTGAAAGCTTTAAAGGATGTCCTCGGAAATCGCAGGATTACTCTGGCACGCGAATTGACTAAACGATTTGAAGAATATGTCCGTGGTTCTGTGGACGAGGTACTTTCCTGGAGCGAGGATCATACACCAAAAGGCGAGTTCTGCCTGGTGGTAGAAGGGGCAGATGATACGGATTCAACAGAAGAAGAGTTATGGTGGGGGCATTTATCTGTACCCGCTCATGTGAATTATTACATGGAAGAAGAGGGGCTGACCAGTAAAGAAGCAATAAAACGGGCGGCAAAAGATCGCAGTATGCCGAAAAGGGAAGTCTACCAAGCCTATCATATTGATGAAGTTTAGGTTTATATTTGAGTTGCCTCTACTAAAATAATTTTGGAAAGTTGGTAATGGAATGGAGACTGGGATAAACGTTTGTTTCCAAATCGGAAAGTCCTTAACTAACTAAAAATTTTGTTTGATCGGCATGACAGCTCAGGAAATATACCGCTTTCCGCAATGGCTGCCTGGGCTCATTGTCTTGTCCCAGCAGGAACAAAACTGGCAGGAGGGGAATTCTTTTAACAGCTGCAAGTTATTTCTCCTGCCATTCAAGCATTGCATCCAAACATGTTTTTGATTGGCCCCTCCTATATAACCTATTCATGGTTCTCCATCGCAAGCCGGAGACATGCAAACCAGCATACCTCGATGAAGACCATGTTCCCTAACCTCTCAAGGCCAGTCCGTACAAAAATCGCTGCTCGGATGCTTTAACCTGCCCAGTGGCATAGGCCTCTCTATTTCACTGTCAAATGTGTTTGGAGCTCCTCTAATAATTGTTTGGCTCCCTCTCTGCTGAGCACTAGTTTGCCATCAGCCAGCGACAGATTCTCTTCAGAAGTGTGTCCCGTCAAATAGCAGGTCAAGTTAGGCTGGTATTTCTTCAATACAATTTGGTTGTCATCCACAAAAATTTCCATGTCATCTTTTTCTTGGATATTCAAGTTTCGCCGTAATTCAATTGGTATAACAACCCGTCCCAGTTCATCAACTTTTCGTACAATTCCTGTAGACTTCATCTTATCCTCCCCTTTCGACCTGTGGAAACTAGAAATCCTGACGGCGGCCAGCTTGTTTCCCCAGTCTTTTAATAAAAGTCGGCATTCTTCGACATATACTTATACATAGGTTACCATAAACCGTTCCTCTGTCAATGAACTTTTTAGGAAAAATAAGAAAATTCTTTTTAATAAAAGGATATTGGGAATAATAGTCATATCTTGCTCATGCATTTGGCAAATTGACAGGACATCCTATACAATGGTACTATCTTTTAAATTTGAGGCAGTGGGCACTAGGAGGTAAAGAGAAATGCCAACGAATGATAAGACATTTTATATAACAACACCAATTTATTATCCAAGCGGGAATCTGCATATCGGCCATGCGTATTCAACTGTAGCCGGAGATGCGATTGCCAGGTATAAGCGCATGCGCGGTTACGATGTCATGTACCTTACTGGCACAGACGAACATGGACAGAAGATACAAAAAAAGGCGGAAGAAAAAGGTGTTTCCCCCCAGGAATATGTAGATGAAATTGTCGGAGGCATCCAGCAGCTTTGGAAAAAGCTGAAGATCTCAAATGATGATTTCATCCGCACCACACAAGATCGGCATAAGAAAGTTGCTGCACAGATATTCGACCGCCTGGTAAAACAGGGCGATATCTATCTCGACGAATATGAGGGGTGGTATTGTACCTCTTGTGAGTCCTTTTTCACGGAACGCCAGCTTGATGATGGACATTGTCCGGATTGCGGCGGTTCCGTAGATAAGGTGAAAGAGGAATCCTATTTCTTTAAAATGAGCAAGTATGTCGACCGCCTGGTTCAGTACTATGAGGAAAACCCGGAGTTCATTCAACCGGAAAGCCGAAAAAATGAAATGTTGAATAACTTCATTAAACCCGGCTTGGAAGATCTGGCCGTTTCCCGGACGACTTTTGATTGGGGAATCAGGGTTCCAGGGGATCCGAAGCATGTAATTTATGTATGGGTAGACGCTCTGACAAACTATATCACCGCTTTAGGCTATGGAACGGATGACGAGGCTAAGTTCCATAAGTACTGGCCAGCCGATGTCCACCTGATGAGTAAGGAAATTGTCAGGTTCCATACCATTTATTGGCCGATCATACTGATGGCGCTCGACCTTCCTCTCCCGAAGAAGGTTTTTGCTCATGGGTGGATCTTAATGAAAGACGGAAAGATGTCTAAATCCAAAGGAAACGTGGTGGACCCGATCAGCCTTACCGATCGTTATGGTCTGGATGCACTGCGTTACTACCTGCTTCGCGAAGTTCCTTTTGGGTCTGACGGTGTCTTCACTCCTGAAGGCTTTGTAGAACGCACAAACTATGATCTGGCGAACGACTTGGGGAATTTGTTGAACCGTACGATTGCTATGATCCAAAAATACTTCGACGGAGAGATGCCTGCATACCGGGCTTCTGAGACGGAAATTGAAGAATCCCTCGAAAAGTTTGCTGAGGAAACGGTCAGTAAAGTCGAAAATGCAATGGAAAACATGCAGTTCTCCGTTGCTCTTTCCTCCCTATGGCAATATATCAGCCGTACAAATAAGTATATCGATGAAACAGAGCCATGGGTATTGGCCAAGGATGAAACGAAACGGGAGAGGCTTGGTAACGTAATGGCCCACTTGGCTGAGTCATTAAGGAAGTCTGCGGTCATGCTCCAGCCATTCCTTACAGAAGCACCCGCCGAAATCTTCCGGCAGTTGAATGTGACGGATGATTCGTTGAAAGAATGGGATAGCGTTTATAAGGAAGGCCAGATTAAGGAAGGCACCTTGGTACAAAAAGGAGAGCCGATATTCCCACGCTTAGATGTCGAAGAAGAAGTGGCAGCCATTAAAGAAATGATGCAAAAACCTGCACAAGAAGAAAAGAAGCCGACAGCTGAAGAAGATGCAGAGCAAAAAGACCAGATAGCTTTTGATGACTTTATGAAAATAGATATGCGTGTGGCAGAGGTCATAAAGGCGGATAAAGTGAAAAAAGCCGATAAACTGCTGAAGCTGCAGCTGGACCTTGGAACAGAAAAGCGGCAGGTAGTCTCTGGTATTGCCAAGTATTATGAACCGGAAGAGATGGTTGGGAAGAAAGTTATTTGCGTAACCAACCTAAAGCCGGTGAAACTGCGCGGTGAAATGTCGGAAGGGATGATTCTATGCGGAGAAGATGAAAGTGGCAAACTGGTACTTGCTTCTGTTGAACAATCCCTGCCAAATGGATCGGTTGTAAAATAAAGGGATAAAGAGAAGAACGAGGCTGGACATAAATGAACTGTTTGATCGAAAAGAGTTGCTTTGTCAGCGGAGGAAATATACGTAGACTCCTACGGGAGGAAAGGCCTAGGTGAGACCCCGAAGTGTGATAGCACTCGGAGGCTCACCAGCCGCCCGTGGAAAGCGAAGTATATTTCCGAAGCGGTTATATCAGCTAACCAAAATGTTCGGTTTTTCCGTTTGGCAAACACTTCTTTTCCCCCCAACCTCTCTTTTCTTTCCCTGTAAAGGAGGAAAGCAAATTACCTATGTTATTTGATACACATGTCCATCTGAATGCAAGGCAGTTTCATGAGGACAGGGAGGAGACCATCCAACGGGCCTTTGATTCCGGTGTGAAATACATGACCGTGGTAGGATTTGACCGTGAAACTATTCCACTAGCCATTGAAATTGCTGAGCAGAATGACACCATTTATGCGGCGGTCGGTTGGCATCCGGTAGACGCTGTAGATATGACAGAAGAAGACCTGGATTGGATTGAAGAGTTGTCATCCCACCCGAAAGTGGTCGCTATTGGAGAAATGGGGCTGGATTACCATTGGGACAAGTCACCTAAAGAGGTGCAGAAGAAGGTTTTCCGGCAGCAAATCAACCTTGCAAAAAAAGTTGATTTGCCAATCATTATCCATAACCGGGAAGCGACCGAGGATATTATTGAAATTCTCCAGGAAGAGAATGCAAGGGAAGTTGGAGGCGTCATGCACTGTTATAATGACTCCGTTAAATATGTACAGGCCTGCCTGGATATGAACTTCTATATATCACTTGGCGGTCCGGTTACATTTAAGAATGCAACCCTGCCGAAGGAAGTCGCTGCCGAGGTGCCATTGGATCGCCTGTTGGTAGAAACTGATGCGCCTTTCCTTGCGCCCCATCCCAACCGGGGGAAGCGTAATGAACCTGCCTATGTAAAACTAGTGGCTGAGAAGATTGCAGAGCTCAGGGACATGCCATATGAGGAAATCAGCCGGATTACGACAGAAAATGCATTCGCATTTTTTGGGATAAAACCTTAAAAATTGTCAACCACCCAATTTGTTTTGTAATAAAAATGGAAAATAGTGTCGACTGGCTGTAAAAAGCCAGTCTTTTTTATGGGAAACACACCACCTCAGGATCGTTGATATGCCGGCGATCTATAGGGATCCATAAATTGGGAGGGAGATGACTGTAACTTTATTGTAATAGAAACGTAATGCGAATAACCTTGTTTCACTGGACCGGCCTTCTATATAATCGGGTACATTAAGAAGGAGGCAGAAGCATGAGACTAATTCATACGCTAATGCCGGCGTCTAAATGGAAGCTGGTGGTTTCGGGTATCGGTGTTATGGCCTTATTGGTATTTGCCGGCACGGTTGTCTATGAAGCGGCAAAGGCAGAGGTGGCCATCACGGAAAACGGCAGACAGCAGACAGTGAGTACACATAAAGATACTGTGGAAGAAGTTCTGAAAGAGATTGGAATTGAGGTCGGGGTACATGATGAAATCTCCCCTCAGTTAGATGCATCCATCAAAAATGGTATGGAGATTGACTACATAACAGCAAAGAGCGTTTACTTAGATGTAGATGGTGAAGTAAAGGAGTACTTTACCACGGCAAATACAGTGGAAGAGTTCCTTAAAGAGAATGAGCTAGAGTTCAGCAGGTGGGACGAGGTTTCCCATCATGGAGAGGAACAGATACAGGATGGGTTGAACATTAACGTGAAACAGGCTTACCCAGTCACCTTGAATGATGGGGGAAAAGAAAAAACAGTTTGGACGACTGGTGGCTCAGTTGAAGAACTGCTGAATGAAAATGAAATCAGAGTCCATGATCTGGATAGAGTAGAGCCGTCATTTGAAGAGAACGTGATGGAAGGTACATCTGTCTCCATTGTACGTGTAAAGCAGGAGACAGACGAAGTAAAGGAACCTCTCTCTATCCAAACGAAGACAGAGTACGATGACTCTCTGGAGAAGGGCAAGGAGAAGGTAATTTCGGAAGGGAAGAAAGGTGAAGTGCTTAAAAAGTACGAAGTCACCTATGAAAATGGAGAAGAAGTCAGCCGAGAGCTGGTTGATAAAGAAGTGAAAGTGGAAAGCATCGATCGTGTGGTAGCCGTAGGGACAAAAGAACCCCAACCCAAACGGAAGACAAGTCCTAATCTCGTTACATTGGCGGCTAACCAAAAAGAATCGCCTAAGGAGCAGTCGTCATCATATGCAGAAACTGAACCATTAAACAATAAATCGAGCAACAATGCGTCGAAACAAAAGGCATCAGGAAAGTCATATCAAATGACTGCCAGCGCATACACGGCAGCATGTGACGGATGTTCAGGGTATACCGCAACAGGGATCAACTTAAAAGAAAACCCAGATAGAAGAGTGGTTGCTGTCGATCCGAATGTTATCCCACTTGGAACAAAAGTATGGGTCGAGGGATACGGGGAAGCGATCGCTAGTGATACAGGCGGCCACATCGTCGGAAATCGTATTGATATCCATGTGCCAAGCAAGTCAGAGGCATATGCATGGGGGAAACGGACGGTAGAGGTCAAAGTTGTAAATTAGTGATTTGTTATGGAAATAATAGGATTCATGCTCCTGCCGTGGTATCATGGTGGGAGTATTATTTATGATGGAAAGAGGAAAGACGTTGAAAATAAAAGAAGTGATTGTTGTGGAAGGCCGTGATGATACAGCAAAAATACATCAGGCTGTTGAAGCAGATACCATTGAAACGAATGGTTCTGCAATAAATGAAGATATTTTGGTGCAAATTAAGCATGCAAAACAAAAACGCGGTGTAATCATATTTACGGATCCTGATTATCCAGGTGAACGGATCCGGCATATCATTGATCAGGCGGTTCCTGGATGTAAGCATGCCTTTTTGACGAAGGAAAAGGCAAGGGCCAAACATCCTGACAAGAAAAGCCTTGGGATAGAACATGCTTCAAAAGAGGCCATACGCCAGGCGCTTGAGGGCGTCTATGAACCAGCCCAAATGGCAGAAAGCGAAATTAAGAAAGAAGACCTTATTGCACATGGACTCCTAGGCGGAAGGAAAGCTGCTTTTCGCCGGGAAAGGCTTGGTGAACTGCTGCAAATCGGCCATACCAATGGAAAACAGCTGTTGAAACGATTAGCTGTTTTTCAGATAAGCAAGTCACAATTTGAGCATGCAGTCAGCCAACTCGAGCAGGAGGAAAATGATGATGCCTAAGTATATAGCAACTCCAAACCGAACCAAGGAAATACTGGCCAAGTATAAATTTGCCTTTAAGAAGAGTCTCGGGCAGAATTTCTTAGTGGATGCCAATGTTCTCGAAAATATCATCGGCCATGCCGGTATTGATAAACATTCAGGAACAATCGAAGTGGGACCGGGGATCGGTGCGCTTACTGAGCAATTAGCTATCCACTCTGATAAAGTGGTTGCGTTTGAAATAGATCAGAGGCTTTTGCCGATATTGAAGGACACTCTAGGAGAATACTCCAACATTACAATTGTGCATCAGGATATCCTAGAAGCCGATGTCCATTCCGTGATCAGTAAGAATTTCACACCAGGCCAGCCAATACACATTGTGGCAAACCTTCCGTATTACATTACCACTCCTATTTTGATGAAACTGCTGCGTGAAGATCTCCCAGTCGAAAGTCTGACCATTATGATCCAGAAGGAAGTGGCAGAAAGGATGGCTGCTGCTCCAAACAGTAAAAGCTATGGTTCGTTGTCAATCGCCGTACAATACTACACCCATGCAGATGTGGTGATGAATGTACCTAAAAGTGTGTTTATGCCTCAGCCAAATGTGGATTCAAGCATCCTCCGGCTAGTCAAGCGGGAACACCCTCCAGTTCAAGTAGAGGACGAGGACTATTTCTTTAGCATTGTACAGGCCTCTTTTGCTCAGCGCAGGAAAACCTTGAGAAATAATCTGACACGTCATTTTGAAGATATTTATGACAAAGGCACCGTAAGCGAAATTCTTGAAGAGATCAATATTGATGGTACAAGAAGGGGAGAATCCTTGAATATGGAGGAGTTTGCTCAACTGGCAAATGCGTTTTACCAAAGAGAACAATAAGCAGAAAGAACTGATGGGCCATTATCAGTTCTTTCTTTTTTTATAAAGGTGGCACGGTTTCCCCGCTGGAAACATAGTTTATTGAAGGGTGTAAGGCGCGGGAGGTGAAGGAATGGAATTAAAAACCGGTGAATTGGTGACGAGAAAATCACATGATCATGACTTGCTTTTCCGTGTGGCGGATGTCAAAAGCGATATGGCCATCCTTCATGGGGAAGATATTCGGCTTGAGGCAGATGCACCTGTAAATGATCTTTCAAAGGTCCAAACAAGGGAATTGGAAAAAAGGAGGAAGAGGGTCAGGGAACAGGAGGAGACCTCCTATCGCCTTTTCCGCCAGGATTACCAGCTGATGAGGGAGAAAAGGGAATACCAATCTACAGACGGTTATCACTATACTTCACGGTATTTTCAGCTGCCGGCAAAGGTTTTGCACCTTGATGGAGATTCAAGCTATTTAAAAAAATGTATTGACTTATATCAACGAATTGGCCTGCAAGTACATGGTGTTCACTTACATGAAAAGGAAATGCCATCAGAAGTTGCCGGGTTGGTCAGGAAGATACAACCCGATATCATTGTAATTACCGGCCATGACTCCTTTTCCAAGAATAAGGGTTCAAAAAATGATTTGCGGTCATACCGGCACTCTAAATATTTTGCGGAAACTGTCAGGGAAGCCAGGAGTATTGTTCCACAGTTAGATCAGCTTGTAATTTTTGCGGGTGCATGCCAATCACATTTTGAATCGCTTATTCGGGCGGGAGCCAACTTTGCAAGTTCTCCACTAAGAATTAACATACATGCACTGGATCCAGTATATATTGCAGCAAAGATTGCTTATACACCTTTCATGGAGAAGGTGAGCGTATGGGATGCCCTCAGGAACACGTTAACAGGTGATAAGGGGATGGGCGGAGTGGAAACAAGAGGACTTCTCCGTACGGGCCTTCCCTATCTGGAGGAAGATTCATACGATTGAATTCTGCTGCCGCTAATCGGAGCAGATTTTTTTTGTTCAAAAAAATAAATATTCTGGATAGATGCACATCAGTAAAAGCAAGTGTCTTTTCCAAAGGAAAGCCAGAGCGGGCTTATTTACGCTTCGCGGTAGTCGATATTTGGAACAGGTTTTTCGGAAGGCAGGTAATAAATCTTATAGAAAACCACTTAAATCATACATAAAATGTAAAAAATTACACACCATATGGAAAATACCTGTATTTTATTGTTGACATAAAAAATAGTGTACTGATATAATATACTGTTTTATTTGACTGTCAACGGAAATTATGGTATGATGAATAGCAGTGAGGTGGAGTATAGTGGCTAAAACATTAATCGAAATTAAGCAAGGTCTTGAAGGTCATGTTGGACAACGGTTAACACTGAAGGCCAATGGAGGCAGAAGGAAGACGATAGAGCGTACAGGTGTGTTGGCAGAAATGTATCCTTCTGTTTTTATTGTCGAGCTTGATCAGGAGGAGAATGCATTCGAACGTGTTTCTTACAGCTATGCAGACGTTTTAACGGAAACAGTGGAATTAAATTTCCCTAGGTTGGAAAGTTAATACTTAAAGAATGGCAGTGGACAAGCTAATTGTTTACTGCTTTTATTTTTGCCAAATAAATCTCTTCAAGTGCGGGCTAACAGTTTATTCATGCGCTTGTCTAGAAATCCCTGCGCATAGCCCTGTCAAGGAGGATATTCCCTTTCTAACTGGAGAACGGTTAAATACTTCTCCCTTTTCTTACATAAAGCCAATTCGAAAATGTGGTCCGTTTTAAATATTTCCTTTTCTGCCTAAATGTAACGGGTGTGTAAGCCTTGCAAGAGGAGTAAACTATGACTGTCGTAAGATAAGGCTCAGCAGGAAAGGGGATGTTCTTTCGTGGGTAGACGCCGGGGAATCATGTCCGACCATTTGAAAGAGGAAATTGCTAAAGAGTTGGGATTTTACGACACGGTACAGAAGGAAGGCTGGGGAGGCATTAAAGCCCGTGATGCCGGAAATATTGTCAAACGGGCGATTGAAATAGCCGAGCAGAACATGCAAGACCAAGGCAGATCCTAATACAGGATCTGCTTTTTTGGTTTACTGGTTGGCCGGCGGTTCACTCAGCACATCAGTTGCCGCCAACTGAGCGTTTGTGCCTATATGTATTTTCCTGCTGCGGGGAAGTCCCCTAAGCAGTCGCTATCACTATCGGGATATGTTACAATTTCTTTATCTATTTACAAGAGGATGACGGTGATGACACTTTTTGAGAAGGCGCCGGCCAAAATTAATCTGTCTTTGGATGTATTGGATAAACGGAACGATGGTTATCATAATGTGGAAATGATTATGACAACCATTGATTTGGCTGATCGGATAGAACTGAGGCCATTGGAGAAAGACCGAGTGAAAGTGGCTTTGGAAAGTAGATATGTTCCCAGTGATGAAAGAAACCTGGCATACAGAGCAGCAGCTCTTTTCAAAAAAGAATACAACATCAAGAAAGGTGTCCATATCCAAGTGGAAAAATGCATACCCGTTGCAGCCGGGCTGGGCGGCGGAAGTACAGATGCCGCTGCCGTACTAAGAGGCTTGAACAAGATGTGGAAAATGGACATTCCTATTGATGAGCTGTCTGATCTTGGGGCGGAGCTTGGATCAGATGTCCCATTCTGTGTCCACGGCCAGACTGCGATTGCCAGAGGGAAGGGAGAAGTCATTGAGAGATTGAATCCCCCGCCTCCCTGCTGGGTGGTTTTGGCAAAACCGAATATTGGCGTGTCGACCCGAACTATTTTTCAGAGGGTTAAGCCCGGAAAACTACCGCATCCGGACACGGCCGAACTGCTAACGGCATTGAAGAATGGAGACTTTAATCGAATGTGTTCCCACCTTGGAAACTCCTTGGAAGACATCACCTTTTCCGTGCATCCAGAAGTTGAGCGGATTAAGGAAAAAATGAGACAAGCAGGGGCTGAAGGTGTATTGATGAGCGGGAGCGGCCCCACTGTATACGGCCTGGTTCAGCATGAGAGTAAGGCGCAACGCATTTATAACAGTATGCAGGGTTTCTGCCATGAAGTATATTTAGTGAGATTATTGGGCTAGATGTTGCTTAAATACGTATAAAGATGGTATATTTATATGTAAATATTCGGTTTTGAGGTGTGTACATGAAAAGGAGCCATCGACTTGTTGCATTAACCAACTTCTTTTTGGAAAATCCGAGGGAACATCGACAACTGCCTTATTTTGCGGAGATTTATGGCTCATCCAAGTCTTCGCTAAGTGAAGATTTGGATATTATTGACAATGTCTTCCAGCAAGAAGGACTGGGTTATCTTGCCCGGACGTCGGGTGCTGCTGGCGGAGTTAGATATATTCCCGAATTTTCCATGGAGAAAAGTGTTCCATATATAAATGATTTATGCAGGAAGCTGGAAGACCCTGCCAGGATTCTTCCGGGAGGGTATCTATATATGAGTGATATTCTTGGTGATCCCCGGGAAACAAGGGAAATCGGCCGTGTCTTTGCTTCTCGGTTTTCAAACCTGGACATCGATGTGGTAGTAACAGTCGCCACAAAAGGGATACCATTGGCATATGCCGTTGCCTCCTTCCTCGGGGTGCCGGTCGTTATTGTGCGAAGGGATCCTAAGGTAACGGAAGGTTCATCTGTGAGCATCAATTACGTCTCCGGGTCTTCGAGGAAAATCCAGACAATGGTCCTGCCCAAACGCAGTCTGCCGGAAGGATCCAATGTCTGCATCATTGATGACTTCATGAAAGCAGGGGGTACAGTGACGGGGATGGTCAGTCTTCTCGAGGAATTCCAAGCAAATGTCAGAGCAATCGGGGTCTTGGCAGAGGCCGATGACGAGGAAGATGAAAGAATGGTCGAGGAATACACGTCCCTGGTCAAAATCAGCAATGTAGACATCAAACAAAACTACATAGAGGTCCATCCGGGCAATTTTACAGAGGAAAGGTGAGAGCCTCTTACCTTTTCCCGGCTTTGGAAAGAATAGCAGGGGATTAGCGCTTTTCGTAAGGGGATAAAAAATCTCTTGAAGAAATATTTAAATTTTTTCTGATTCAGGCAGGAATTCTTATCCAGGGCGTTGAACTATTTATGTAGTTCAAAAGGGAAAAGGTGGTGAAACATCATGGAAGTAACAGATGTAAGATTACGCCGCGTCAACACAGAGGGCAGAATGCGGGCAATTGCTTCAATTACGTTGGACGAAGAATTTGTAGTCCACGATATCCGTGTAATTGATGGGAATAACGGATTGTTTGTGGCCATGCCATCAAAGCGTACCCCTGATGGAGAGTTCAGGGACATTGCACATCCAATCAATTCCGGCACCCGTGGTAAAATTCAGGATGCAGTCTTGGAGGAGTATCATCGTGCCGGAGCGGATGTAGAATACGAGGAAGCCGGTGCTTCCTAAAATCATGATCAACAAAGGAGTCTAATCTTCAATAGGTTAGTCTTCTTTTTTTTGGGCATGGGCAGATGGAAAGCGCTGCCGCCGGGGTGTAGTTCAAGCCCTTGAATTACTGCCTGAAGTACGGCTCTGCAGGCTGCTTCCTGTTGAAATAAGGAAGGTTTTACGATATATTACTAATGGATAAATAGAAATATTGGAGGTTTCCTTATGGCTAAGCGATATGCTGTCATTTTGGCGGCAGGGCAAGGAACAAGAATGAAATCCAAATTATATAAAGTGCTTCATCCTGTGGCTGGCCGTCCAATGGTGCAGCATGTGCTTGATCAGGTGAAGGCTGTGGATCTTGATAAAGCTGTAACCATTGTGGGCTTCGGCGCAGAAAAAGTGATGGAGTATATAGGAGACGCCAGTGATACAGCTGTTCAGGAAGAGCAGCTTGGAACGGGCCATGCGGTGATGCAAGCTGCGCCTCTTTTGGAAGATAAAGAGGGAACTACAATCGTTGTATGCGGTGATACTCCGTTAATTACCAAAGAAACATATCAAGCACTTTTCGAACAGCATGAAAAGGAAAATGCCAGTGCCACCATTCTGACCGCAAAAGCGGAAGATCCATCAGGGTATGGCAGGGTGATCCGCAACAAAGCAAATGAAGTGGAGCGGATTGTGGAACATAAGGACGCTGATGAGAGTGAACTGTTGGTCAAGGAAATCAATACAGGTACATATTGCTTTGATAATAAGGCACTATTCCAAGCCTTGAAAGAAGTATCCAATGATAATGCACAAGGTGAGTATTATCTGCCGGATGTAATTGAAATCCTTCGCAGTAATGGAGGGAAGGTCTCGGCCTCCATCACCCCTGATTTTGAAGAAACGTTGGGTGTCAATGACCGTGTGGCGCTTGCGCAGGCGGAAAAGCTAATGAAAAAGCGAATCAATGAAAAGCACTTGCGTAATGGTGTGGCTATTATTGACCCCGATCACACGTACATTGAACCGGACGTCATTATTGAGGCGGATGCCATCGTTGAACCGGGAAGCATTATCAAGGGAAATACGACAATAAAGGCCAATGCAGTTATCGGTCCGAACAGTGAAATCTCAAACTGCTATATCGGCGAAGACACCGTCGTCAAACAAAGCGTGGCTACCGACAGCAAGCTTGGAGATCGTGTCAAGGTAGGCCCATTTGCCCATATACGCCCTGAGTCTACTGTCGGAAATGATGCAAAGCTGGGCAATTTTGTGGAAATAAAGAAGACAGAGCTTGGTGATCATAGTAAGGTTTCCCATCTAAGCTACATTGGAGATGCAGATGTTGGAAATAATGTAAACATCGGCTGCGGAACCATTACCGTCAATTACGACGGGGCCAATAAATTCCTTACTACCATTGAGGATGATGCATTCATTGGATGCAACTCCAATCTAATAGCTCCTGTTACTGTTGGAAAAGGTTCTTATGTCGCCGCCGGGTCTACCATTACCGAGGATGTACCTGCAGATGCCTTATCAGTAGCAAGAGCAAGGCAATCCAACAAAGAGGGCTATGCTTCGAAACTAAAAAACAGACAAAATAATTAACGGAGGGTTTATTCCATGGCGTCCAGCTATAAAGATCAGTCTCTAAAAGTATTTACATTGAATTCAAATCCCAAGCTTGCGGAAGAAATTGCTGAGCATATCGGGACCACGCTTGGTAAATGTACTGTTTCACGCTTCAGTGATGGAGAGATCCAAATCAATATTGAAGAAAGCATCCGTGGGTGTGATGTGTATGTTGTTCAGTCTACCAGCTCTCCGGTCAACGAGCACCTCATGGAGCTGCTAATTATGATTGATGCTTTAAAACGGGCATCCGCCAAATCCATTAATATCGTGATGCCTTACTATGGATATGCCAGACAGGACAGAAAAGCACGTTCACGTGAGCCTATTGCCGCCAAGCTTGTGGCAGATCTTCTGGAGACAGCTGGTGCAGGCCGGGTGATTACCTTGGATCTCCATGCTCCGCAGATTCAAGGATTCTTCGGGATTCCGATCGATCATCTGCAAGGTGTACCAATCCTATCCGATTATTTTGAAGAGAAGAATCTGGACGACATTGTCATTGTTTCCCCTGACCACGGCGGTGTAACAAGGGCCCGTAAGATGGCAGACCGCCTGAAGGCCCCAATCGGGATCATTGATAAAAGAAGGCCGCGCCCGAATGTATCGGAAGTAATGAATATTATCGGAAGCATTGAAGGTAAGACAGCCATCCTGGTAGATGATATCATAGATACTGCGGGGACTATCACCTTGGCTGCAGATGCATTGATCGAACAGGGAGCAACGGAAGTCTATGCTGCCTGCACGCACCCGGTTCTTTCCGGTCCGGCTGTCGAACGTATTAATAATTCGCAGATCAAAGAACTGATTGTCACTAATTCCATCCCATTGACGGACGAGAAGCGAATTGAAAAAGTAAGGGAATTGTCCGTCGCATCCCTTATTGGCGAGGCAATCATCCGAGTACATGAATTGCAATCGGTAAGTATACTGTTTGATTAATTAGTGTTTAATGCTGGCAGAAAAAGGGTATTCTCTATAAGTAACAATTAATTAATATGACACCATGGACACATGACAAAATGTAAAAGCAGATATGTTTTATAAATATTTTGGAGGATGATAGACATGGCAGCAACATTAAAAGCTACGAAAAGAGAAAACTTAACCAAATCGGCAACAAAACAAATCAGGGAAAATGGCGGTGTACCCGCTGTGCTTTACGGCAAGGACAAGGAATCCACTTCCATTTCAGTAGACAGCATCGACCTGGTCAAGACAGTGCGTGAAGAAGGGAGAAATGCGGTTATTTCCCTGGACGTACAGGGTGGAGACTCTGTAGATGTCATGCTTCACGATTATCAAATGGATCCTCTTAAGGATGAATTGGTCCATGTTGATTTTTACGCGGTGAATATGTCTCAGGAAATGGATGTATCTGTGCCGCTTCGGCTCGAAGGCGAGGCCATCGGATCCAAAGATGGAGGAGTACTGCAGCAGCCGCTGTATGAACTTCAAGTTCGAGCGAAGCCGGGAAGTATTCCAGAAGAAATTGTCGTTGATGTAACTTCCCTTGAGGTTGGTGACAGCTTGGCCGTTTCTGATCTGCCGGCAGCAAACAGTTACGAAATTACCGAGGATCCAGATACGACCATTGTGACTATAACAGCACCTGACTCCGTAGAGGATGTAGAGGAAGCTCCTGATGAGGATGCCGAGCCTGAATTGGTAGACGCAGAGTCAGAGGATGACAATCAGGACAATGGCGATGAAGAGCAATCCAACTAGGATTTTAGTTAATAGACCCTCCTCCAAGGGTGGCTGGTTCAGCTTCCCTAGGGGAGGGATTATTGTATTATATGCAGTGTTGGTTATGATAGGGTAGAAATATGAGGCCATCTATAGAGGTTTCTGTTTTATCGTATGCGGCCCGCTGCCTGTTTAACCTACCAAAAAAGTAATAAAGGAAGAAGCAGAATGAAGTGTATTGTCGGATTAGGTAATCCTGGAAAGAAATATGAGAAAACCCGCCATAATGCAGGATTCATGGTGATTGATGAACTGCTTAACAGGCACGGGTGGGAACTGAATAAGAAAAAGTTTAATGGTAAATATGCCATAGAACAGCTTGAAGGAGAAAAGGTGGCTTTGCTGAAGCCGCAAACATATATGAATCTTTCTGGACAATCCATCAGGCCTTTAATTGACTATTATGGAATGGACCCGGAAGATGTATTGGTCATTTATGATGATTTGGATTTACCGGCAGGCAAAATACGTCTGCGCCAAAAAGGCGGACATGGAGGCCATAATGGAATCCGTTCCACTATAGACCATTTGGGCACCAAGGAGTTCAAACGCATCCGCATCGGGGTGGGAAGGCCAACAAATGCAATGTCCATTATCGATTATGTGCTAGGCTCCTTTTCAAAAGAGGAACAGGAAAGAGTGGATGGCAGCATTCAACAGGCGGCGGATGCCTGTGAAGCTTGGATAGGCGAATCATTTCCGGTGGTAATGAATAAATTCAATGCATGAATGATAGAGTTTCGCTATGTATAAAAATACCCTTTTCGGAGAACCATTAAGGATAGATATACCGAGGAGGTTGTGACATGGCGATCATCTATAATTGCAGACACTGCGGTAACGTCATCGGCAAGCTGGACCAACCAGTGGTGGAAACATCGATGCTGGGACTGGATCGTTTGACGAGCAAGGAAAAGCAAGAAATGATATATTATAAAGAGAATGGGGATGTAGATATCCAGGCGATCTGTGAAGATTGTGAAGATGCACTTGGCAGTCATCCTCATTACCATGAACTTGATTTTTTCATACAATAAAATAGGCAACAAAGGCTTTGGCTGGCAAGCCAAGGCATTTTTGCGCTTATGCAGGGTTTATGTGGGGGTTTAACTATGAAAGCGATTAATAAGTACTTAGAATCAAAGGAAGATATACAGTCCATTTTAGACGGGATTAGAGATGGAATGAACGAGCAGCTGGTTGCTGGATTGTCCGGATCGGCCAGGAGCCTGCTGGTGTCTTTGATCAACGAAACATTGCGGAAGCCGATATTGCTGGTGACACATCAATTGGCACAGGCACAGCAGTTATATGATGACTTAACGGAACTAGCCAATGGCAGCGGTGTTCATTTGTATCCTGTCAATGAACTGATTGCATCGGAAATAGCTATAGCCAGTCCGGAGCTGAGAAGCCAGAGAATTGATTCACTCACTGCTTGGTCCAGGGAAAGCTCTGGAATACTTATAGCACCCGTTGCAGCATTAAAGAGAATTTTGCCTCCAGGAGAATATTGGTCCAAGTATCAGCTTACTTTCACTCTTGGCGAGGAAATAAATATAGACGATTATCTTTCCTCCCTAGTGGATATGGGATATGAAAGAAGCTCGATGGCAGCTTCTCCCGGTGAATTCTCTAAAAGAGGCGGAATCATTGATATCTATCCGATAACAGAGAGCAATCCGATACGTATAGAATTATTTGATGAAGAAATCGATTCTATACGTTATTTTGATGCAGAGACACAGCGTTCTCTCGATAAATTGGAGAAGATATCAGTCGGACCGGCAACGGAATTGCTGTTGAGTGACTCCGACCTCTATGCCGCGGCAGAAAGAGTAGAAGATGCCTTGTCTTTCTCATTGAAGAAATTAAAGGATAAGGAAGCAAAAGAGACTCTAATTGAAACAATAGAGCATGACATCAGCCGAATGAAGGACGGCGAGCACTTTCAGGAAATGTATAAATATATCGGCTACCTCTATAAGGAGCCGGCTAGTTTGCTAGATTACCTTCCGTCAGATGGACTGGTTGTGTTCGATGAAATGAGCAGGATCCAAGAAACAGCTGTCAACCTGGATACCGAAGAGGCAGAGTGGTATAGCAGTCTTCTAGAAGGTAATAAGATGGTGCGAGACAGCAGATTCTCTTTTGACTGGCAGAAAATCTGGAGCTCAACCACACAGCAGAAGCTGTACATGTCGATTTTTCTCAGGCATATCTCCAATACGCAGCCGCAGAACATCATCGACCTCTCCTCGCGGGCGATGCAGGAATTTCATGGCCAAATGAACTTGCTGAAAAGTGAATTGCAGCGGTGGGAAAAAGGAGATGTATCGGTTGTCGTATTAGCTCCTAATGAGAGACGTGCGGAGAAAATCCACTCTATCTTTACAGACTATGACATAGAAGCAGCCGTAGCCAAACAGGTAGAACTGCCGGTGAATAAGCCTGTTATCATAACTGGAAACATTACGAGCGGAATTGAGATGCCGCTCCATAAGCTGGTTCTCATTACGGAAAACGAGCTGTTCAAAAAACGTACAAAGCGCAAGCGAAGACAGCAGAAAGTCTCTAATGCTGAACGGATTAAAAGCTATCAGGAGCTTAAAGTCGGAGATTATGTCGTGCATACAAACCATGGTGTCGGCCGGTATTTAGGAATCGAAACCCTGGAATTGAAGGATAAGCATAAGGACTATATGCTCATTAAATACTCTGGGGATGACAAATTGTTTGTTCCCATTGAGCAAATTGATCTCGTTCAGAAATTCGTCGGCTCTGAAGGCAAAGAACCGAAACTTTATAAGCTGGGCGGAAGTGAATGGAATAAGGTCAAGCGCAAGGTGCAATCTTCTGTGGAGGATATTGCAGATGATTTGATCAAACTCTATGCTGAGAGAGAAGCAAAGAAAGGGTATGCTTTCAGTGAAGATACAGAGATGCAACGGGAATTTGAGGCAGCGTTTCCCTATCAGGAAACTGATGATCAACTTCGCTGTATCAGTGAAATAAAAGAAGATATGGAAAGAGAACGGCCAATGGACCGCCTTCTATGCGGTGACGTCGGTTATGGGAAGACGGAAGTGGCAATTCGAGCCGCTTTTAAAGCAATCGCAGATGGAAAGCAGGTTGCATTTCTGGTTCCGACTACCATTTTGGCACAGCAGCATTATGATACCATCAGGGAACGTTTTCAGGACTACCCTATCAACATCGGCCTTTTGAGCAGATTTCGAACAGCAAAGCAGCAGAAGGAGACGATCGAAGGAGTGAAAAAGGGGACGGTTGATATAGTGGTTGGTACCCATCGATTACTGTCCAAGGACGTAGTGTATAAAGATTTGGGCTTGTTGATCGTCGATGAAGAACAGCGATTCGGAGTAAAGCATAAGGAAAAGATCAAACAGCTGAAAACCAATGTAGATGTACTGACTCTGACAGCAACCCCAATACCGAGAACCCTTCATATGTCCATGCTGGGTGTCAGGGATCTTTCCGTTATCGAAACACCACCAGAGAACCGTTTCCCGATTCAAACATATGTAATGGAGTACAACCCTGTGTTTATTAGAGAAGCGATCGAAAGGGAAATGGCCCGGGGAGGACAGGTGTTTTTCCTTTATAACAGAGTGGAGAATATCGATAAGGTTGCCAGAGACCTTGGCATGCTGGTGGATAATGCCCGTATAGCTATTGCCCACGGAAAGATGAATGAAACAGAATTGGAAAATGTCATCTTTGGATTTCTAGCAGGGGAATATGATGTACTGGTAAGTACCACGATTATTGAAACAGGAGTGGATATTCCGAATGTAAACACACTGATTGTCAACGATGCTGATTATATGGGGCTCAGTCAGCTGTACCAGCTGCGCGGCCGGGTAGGGAGGTCCAATAGGGTAGCCTATGCATATTTCACCTATAAAAAAGACAAGGTGCTTACGGAAGTAGCGGAAAAGCGACTGCAGGCGATTAAAGAATTTACCGAGCTTGGGTCCGGGTTTAAAATCGCCATGCGGGATTTATCCATCCGGGGCACTGGGAACCTGCTTGGATCCCAGCAGCATGGCTTTATCGATACAGTCGGGTTCGACATGTATTCCCAGATGCTCAAGGATGCCATCGAGGCGCGGAAAGCAGGGAAGGACATCGAAGAAATTGCCCCATTTGAACCAGAGCTATCTCTATCTATAGATGCCTACATCCCTGATACTTATATAAAAGATGAGAAGCAGAAAATTGACGTATACAAACGGTTCCAAACCTTCGAATCCACAGAAGACATGGAAGACTTGAAGGACGAACTGATGGACCGTTTTGGTGATTATCCGGAGGAAGTGGATAATCTATTCACTGTCTCTTCTCTAAAAATGTATGCGAAAAGAGAACGGGTGGAATCCATTACGGAGCGCCCTAAGAAACTTGAAATGCTTGTAGAAGAAGAGCGGAGCCGGAAGATTGATGGTGCCAAGGTTTTCGAACTGGCAAACAGTTTCGGGCGGGGGATCCAGCTTGGTACGGAAAAAAACAAACTGAAAGTTGCACTCAAGTGGTCCCGCGAAACGGAGCATGAACGTTACGGAGTCATGGAAAGGTTCATTGATAAGCTTTCAGAAGTTGACCGGGATGATGAAATATAAGGGCGAATGTATAGTTTTTTTGGGATGATTCATACTAACACCAAAGCTGGCGATTATTACACATGGAGACAGTTGTTAGCAAGGCGGCATGCACGAAAAATCTCAGCATTAGAAAGTGAGGATTTTACTCATGAAAGCAACAGGAATTGTACGTCGCATTGATGATTTAGGCAGGGTGGTCATCCCAAAAGAAATACGAAGGACCCTGCGTATCCGTGAAGGAGATCCTTTGGAGATCTTTGTAGATCGTGAAGGTGAAGTCATTTTAAAAAAATATTCGCCCATCAGTGAACTTGGGCACTTTGCAAAGGAATATGCAGAGGCATTATTTGATTCTCTCCAGTTTCCAGTACTGATATGTGATCGAGATGAAATAATAGCGGTCGCTGGCGATTCCAAGAAGGACTATCTCAATAAAAACATCGGCTCGCAAATAGCCAAGATGATTGAAAACCGCTCGCAAACATTTGAAACTGAAAAAAGTTCAGTAGAAGTCATTGATGGCAAGGAGCAAGAATGGGATTCCTATTGCCTGAGTCCCATCATTGCAAATGGTGATCCTATTGGATGTGTGGTTGTATTTTCCAAGGAGGATGGAAAACTCAGCAAGGTGGAGCAGAAGGCAGCTGAGACGGCTGCAGGTTTTCTGGCCAGACAGATGGAATAATACTTACCGAAAAAGGCGGGAACCAGTTTTATTGGTTTCACGCCTTTTTTAAGTTTTACCATTTAGACTGGTGAAAGCCGACTGTCCAACGGTTAGCGGGTTCCCTACTGCCATACGGTCAGAAACAGTGGCGGTGAGGGAGGCTTTTATGGGCTATGTCCGTAAATTGCCTGGTGAACCTCTATGAAGAGGTATATCGCTCTTCTATACCCTGCGGTTTTCCCTGAAAATTAGACAGTATGTTATAATAGGGGGAAGATTGTCGGAAGGTAAAAGGGCGTAAATAATGAGTGGTATAGAGTCAAAGCGGCTGATGAAGGGGGCGTTCCTCTTGGCATTGGCCGGTTTATTGAGCAAAATTTTAAGTGCAGCCTACCGAGTTCCGTTGCAGAATCTTACTGGAGATATCGGCTTTTATGTGTATCAGCAGGTATACCCGATTCTGGGAATAGCGGCTGTTCTTGGTTTGTACGGTTTCCCGGCAGCTGTATCCAAGCTCGCCGTAGACCTCAAGGCCGGTGGATATCCACTATCTTTCCGGAGTTTTTATGTGCCTGTACTCCTACTTCTAGGGGGATTTAACAGCATTATATCCATTCTGCTTTATATAAATGCCGGGAAACTAGCTGTCGCTGTAGGGGATCCTATGCTGTCAGGGATCTATCAATTCAGTGCATTGATTTTCCTGCTGCTTCCTTTTGTCGCAGTGCTCCGCGGGGTATTTCAAGGAAATTATCAAATGGAGCCGACAGCTTATTCACAAGTCGGAGAACAATTGGTGCGTGTGTGCCTTATTATTGGTGCGGCGGTGACGGTCGCCCTTAGAGATGAGGTCTATCATATCGGGTGGGCAGCCGTTTTTGCCTCTTTGCTTGGCACTGGAGCCGCCATCCTTATTTTGTCGATTTTTTTCGTCAAGCGGAAGCCATACACTAGCGGAACCGCCCAGGTGCCATGGAGGTTTTTGACACGGAATCTCCTGCTTGTGGGGGTGGTGGCTGCGCTTAACCATATGGTGCTCTTGGTCATACAATTTGCAGACACATTCACCCTGGTTCCCAGTCTGAGGCAATATGGCCTTTCCCCAGAAGAGGCAATGGAAGCTAAAGGGGTTTTTGACCGAGGACAGCCGCTTATCCAACTTGGTACTGTACTTGGTTCATCTTTTGCGATTGCTTTGGTTCCAGGTCTCTCCCGCCATAGACTTAAAGAACAGCCGGATTCTCTCCGCCAGCCGGTGAGAGGTGCTCTATTATTCAGTTTTTATCTGGCATCGGGGGCAGTGGCAGGGTTGATTACCATCTTCCCGGAGGCCAACACCCTTCTATATCAAAATGACCGAGGAAGCGGGGCCCTTCAAGTATTAACTGTATCGATCCTTCTTTGCTCTTTGGCAGTGACAGGTGCCTCCCTTCTACAGGGAGTGGGAGGGGTGAAAAGAACGGCTGCATTCATTGCGGCGGCCTTTCTGGTTAAGTGGGCGGGAAATGTATTACTTGTTCCGTGGTGGGGAATTATGGGTGGTGCATTAGCTACAATTACTAGCCTGGTATTGTTATGTTTGCTGGTGTATGCTCAGTTAATGCGGGCCTTCCCCAGGCTTCATTTTTTGAAAAATGTGTGTTGGAAGCCTCTATTTACGGCATTAATTTCCATGGTTATCTATTTGCTCTTCGTTGAGGCAATTTTCTCAGGTTATGGGATGGAATCGCGTTTGTCACTTTTATTCTATATTTTAGCTATCTCAACGACCGGAGGAGCACTTTATTTATATATCTTGGTAAGGGGGCATGCTTTTACAAAAAGCCAACTGGAGATGCTGCCATTTTCCGCGTTTTTCATTCGCATACATAAAGGGAGGAAAAGTAATGAGCAATCGTATTGATGTCATTGGCCTTGGAGCTGGTGACTTAGACCAGCTGCCCCTAGGTCTTTATAAAAAGTTGACCGGCTATAAAGGAGTAGTTTATACCAGAACAGAAGATCATCCAGTAATCGAAGACTTGAAGGAGGAGGGAGTATCCTTTCATTCCTTTGACGAGTTATACGTAAACCACAACGAGTTTGGAGATGTATATGAGCATATAACCGCATCCTTGTTGGAGGCTGCCAAGCAAAACCCTGTACTTTTTACTGTGCCGGGGCATCCGATGCTGGCAGAAAAAACGGTTCAACTGCTTTTGGAACAAGAAGAAGTGGAAGTAGCAATCCGTGGCGGCCAAAGCTATTTGGATGACCTGTTCTCTTCCCTGAAAATCGACCCAATAGAAGGCTTTCAATTTCTGGATGCCACTTCTTTTGAAAGAAGCCAGCTGGAATATCGCCACCATATTGTCTTCTGTCAGGTGTATGACCATTTTGTCGCCTCGGAAGTTAAGCTGGCACTTTTGGAGGATCTTCCGTATGATTACCCGGTAACTATAGTAGAAGCAGCCGGGACTGGCAAAGAGAAAATTAGGACGATCCCATTGGAGGAATTGGATCATTCCTTGGAAATCAGCAACTTGACCAGTGTATATGTCCCTCCCGTATCACCTGAACTGTTGAATCATACATTTACCCGGCTGAGGGAAGTCATTGCTGCCTTGCGCGCTCCCGATGGATGCCCATGGGATCGGGAACAGACACATGAGTCCCTTCGTGAGTATGCGATAGAAGAGGTTTACGAACTGATTGACGCTATTGATGAAGAGGATGATGAGAATCTAGTTGAAGAACTGGGAGATGTGCTATTGCAAGTCATGCTGCATAGTCAGATAGGTGAAGACAATGGCTATTTTATGGTTGATGATGTGATCCGTACGGTAACTGACAAAATGATTCACCGGCACCCACATGTTTTTGGCAACAAGACAGCAGAATCGGTGGAAGAAGTATATAAAAATTGGGATCAATTGAAAAAGGAAGAGAAGGGAGATGTCCGCAAATCGGTGTTGGATGGTGTTCCGGGACAGCTGCCATCTCTGGCAAAGGCATTTAAACTGCAGAAAAAGGCTGCCAAAGTCGGGTTCGGCTGGGAAGACGCCGAGGATATATGGCTCAAGCTGGAAGAGGAGTTGCAGGAGACCCGGGATGCCATTGATTCAGGCACCCATGAAGAAGTGGAGAATGAGCTAGGGGATGTCTTATTTGTACTTGCCAATATTGCAAGGTATTATAAAGTAAACCCTGAAGTCGCCCTGAACCGGACGAACCGGAAATTTATCAGCCGCTTCGGTTATGTGGAAGAGCAAATCAATCAGAGGGGGAAGAATCTAAAAGAATCTTCCTTGGAAGAGATGGATGCATTATGGAATGAGGCAAAGGAGAGAGAATGATTGTATGAGATTGGATAAGTTTTTGAAAATTTCCCGGTTAATCAAACGCAGGACATTGGCGAAGGAAGTCGCAGATCAAGGGCGGATTACTGTGAACGGCAATAAGGCGAAAGCTTCTACAGATGTGGCTGTAGGAGACGAACTGGTCATTAAATTTGGCCAGAAGCTGGTAACGATCGAAGTGACAGATCTGCGTGAAAATGTAAAGAAAGATGAAGCGGAAACATTGTATAAGGTGATTAAAGAAGAAAAGCCTGAATAAGTTCTAGACTTGTCCCTCCTTTCATAAAGTAAGAATGATAAGGAGGGGCTATTTATATGAATAATTATTATGAACCAAAGGAAAACTTGAATCGTACCCACACTGACCACTCTGTTAAACTCAACAACCGCAAGAACCTCGAAATAACTGGCGTCAAAGAAGTGGACAGCTTTGATAACGAAGAATTCCTGCTGGAAACCGTTATGGGCTATCTTATTGTGCGCGGTCAGAACCTTCAGCTTAAGAATTTGGATGTGGGGGATGGCGTTGTTTCCATAAAGGGTAGAATATATGAGCTTTCTTATGTCGACGAACAACAGGAGAAAGCTAAAGGAATCTTTAGCAAGCTGTTCCGATGACCCTTAGCGTCCAGTTCATCACAATGATTGCCATGGTTTTAAGTGGCTTCTATCTGGGTATAATACATGATACCTTCCGGCGGCTTGCCATTTATTGGAGAAACCGTGTATTATTGTCCTATTTTTTGGAAATCTGCTTTTGGCTGGCACAGACCGGTATTATCTTTTATATATTATTCCGTGCTAATGGAGGAGAGTTGCGGCTTTATATATTCCTTGCCTGCTTCCTGGGCTTTGCCGCTTATCAAGCATTGGCAGCAGATGTGTATAAGCGGGTGCTGGAATACCTGATCCAATGGTTTGCAGCTGTGTGGCGCTTTTTCAAGCGCACAGTCCAAGTTCTCCTCTTCACCCCTGTCAAATGGATGGTTCTTTTCCTGGCGGCCGTGCTGCTATGGCTGGCGAAGCTGCTGGGTATTATCTTGCTCTCTTTGTGGAAAGTAGCCATCACTCCAATTTATTGGCTACTGCGGCTTTTTTTATTCCTGTTACCGTCCAGCTGGCAAAAAAACTTGCACAAATTGGCAGGAGTTTATAGTACAATAAAGAATATATATAAAAAGTGCAGGGAGTATATCATGTCAAAGAGGAGGTAGAAGCTTTGGCTTCGGAGGAAAAAACAGTTACAAGATTAGATTCGAGCTATATGCAGAAATACGATGCGCATCAGGAAAGGCAGAAAAGGAAAAAGCAGCGTTTATTCCGGCGTCTTGTGCTTTTTTCCCTCATAGCACTGCTCGCTCTTGGAAGCATGGGAGTCTACCATATACAACAGAGAGCGCTTCATGCTGAGAAACTGGAAGAGTACCAGCATCTTGAAGAGGAACTGGTACAATTGGAACAGCAGGAAGCCGACTTGAAAGAGGAGATTGAACTGCTCAATAATGAAGAGTATGTATTGGATATTGCCCGCACGAATTATTTCTTTTCTAAAGAGGGCGAAATGATATTTAATATACCCGCGGAAGCCCCCTCATATTGACACCTTTTCATAAGGTTGGCTATAATATAAAAGAACTATATATTTTATTTTAATCTTTTAAGGAGGAGCATTTTTTTTATGTCAATCGAAGTAGGCAGCAAGCTGCAGGGAAAGGTAACTGGTATCACTAATTTTGGAGCTTTTGTGGAGCTCGAGGAAGGCAAAACCGGCCTTGTTCATATTAGTGAAGTTGCCGACAACTATGTCAAGGACATTAATGACCACTTGACTGTTGGTGATACAGTGACAGTAAAAGTTATTAATGTTGAAAAGGACGGCAAGATCGGCCTTTCCATCAAGAAAGCGAAGGATCGGCCCAAACGCCCACAACGAGATAATCGGGAACGCACGGAAACTTTCGAATCCAAGATGAACCGTTTCCTCAAGGACTCTGAAGACCGGTTGGCCTCTTTGAAGAAGCACACCGAATCCAAGCGTGGGGGAAGAGGTGCTAAAAGAGGATAGCAGTTGCTGTCTATAATAATGCTCTGTCATAGATGAAAAGCAGGTGTCTGCATAATATTTGCAGACACCTGCTTTTTTGGCAAAAAAACCTGTTAACCGTAAAGGCTAACAGGTTTTTTTCCGGAGATACCGGAATATTATGATGGCGGTGGAGGGGATCGAACCCCCGACCTCACGGGTATGAACCGTACGCTCTCGCCAGCTGAGCTACACCGCCGAATCAGTCAACAAAAAATATGATACAACAGAGTTCATCGTATGTCAACAAAAAATTCAAAGATGACCCACAAAGGGCCATCTTTATTACCTGTTTTCTAAACTTATTTTACCAGCACCTGCAGCCGTGAGTTGCCCGTCCTCCTGCTGTTCGGAGGATGATACTTCCTCTTCATCCGCCGGTCTGACCCTTTTAATGAAGAACGAGAGGAAAAAGCCTAAAATGGCACAGATTGTTGCTACCATGAAAGAGTCATTAATTCCCTCTATGGTTGCCAAATTCTCTAACTGTATAAGCTGCTGATCTGTCATTCCCTCCGCAGCCGGCATATAATCTGCAAGGTGTCTGGCCGTCTGGGCAGTCATCACGGTCACAAGAAAGGCTGTCCCGATAGACCCCGACATCTGCCTTAGCGTATTGGACATGGCCGTTCCATGTGCATAAAGCCTTTTAGGCAGCTGATTGAGCCCAGCGGTCATAATCGGCATCATAATCAAGGAGATGCCAATCATCCTTGTGCTGTAGGCAGCCATCATGAAATAATAGCCGGTCTCATCGGTGAGGCTGGAAAACATATAGGTGGTGACAGCTATGATTCCAAGGCCTGCCAAGGCTAATGGACGAGCGCCGATTCGGTCAAACAGTTTTCCGGTCAGTGGTGACATGACAGCAGATATAAGTGCGCCCGGCAGCAGAAGCAGGCCAGATTCGAGCGGAGAAAACCCCCGTATATTCTGTAAATAGATAGGGATCAGTATCATCGCTGCAAACATGGACATGGTGACAACGACATTGATGATTGTTGTCAGTGTAAACATGTTGTATTTAAAGACACGGAACTCAAGCATGGGGGTTTTCATTTTCAATTGCCTGGAAATAAAAAAGACCATGATCAGGGTTCCTGCACATAACGGAAATAATACTTCCATGCTTGTCCATCCTTTTTCTCCCGCACTGGAAAATCCGTAGAGCAATCCCCCGAATGCAAAAGTAGATAGAATGATAGAAGGTACATCCACTTTTGGATTGGTCAGCTTTGTGACATTCCTTAAGAGAAAGAAGGCTAAAATGACATCAATCACTGCTATAGGCAATACGATATAGAACAACACTCTCCATGAGTACGATTGTACGACAATACCTGATAGAGTAGGCCCAATTGCAGGCGCAAACATCATTGCCAATCCGATCATTCCCATCGCAGATCCCCGTCTATCCACAGGAAATAAACTGAGGATGACATTCATTAAGAGCGGCATCATGATACCGGCTCCGGCTGCCTGGACAATACGCCCGATGAGCAGGGAGGGATAGGAAAAGGATAAGGCACATATCAATGTTCCAACAGCAAACAATGACATCGCTGTAAGGAATAGCTGTCTGGTTGAAAATTTCTCCATTAAAAATGCAGTAATAGGAATTAATATACCGTTCACCAGCATGAAGATAGTTGTAAGAGACTGTGCTGCATTAGCGGACATTTCCAGGTCGACAATCATCACTGGGAGGGCCACATTCAACAATGTCTGGTTTAAAATAGCCACAAAAGCACCAAGCACCATGACAGAAATGATCGGGCCTTTTGCTACTTCTGTTGCATCTATAAAAGCTGATCTATCTTTCAATTCTCTTCATCTCCATTTAGTTTAATCTTTTCCTGCACCATTTGATGAAGGCGGAGCAATGTTTCTGCATCTTCATCTGTGATGTCCCCTAGCTTGTGCAAGCGTTTATGATACCTTTCTATACCTTCTTTTTGCTTGGCCCTGCCCTCTTCCGTAAGGTTCAAGATAATGGCCCGTCTGTCTTTTTTGGATTGCTCTCTTTGAAGGTGGCCAGCTTTTACCAACCGGTCCACCGTACTGCTGACTGTACTCTTTCCAAGATTCATTTTTCGGGTGAGTTCACCTAGACTCATATTGGGCTCCTCGGATACAAGTTTCATTATCTGAAGCTGTACCAGTGTTACCCCCATCTCATCAGCATGGTGCCACATCTGCCTATAAAAATATTTATTTACCTCACGAAAGGAATAAAGAATCTTCGTGACTTTTTCTTCTTTCTCCATGATCAATCTCCTTCGTATATAGAAATGTTCCAACGCGAACTATTTGTATAAGAACAATTATATGGAATTTAGCTGCTACTTTCAAGGATCTGGTTAAATGAACTTATTTTCTGTTTTTCGCCATAACTATGTAGTGTTCTACATGTGAAACCAGGAGACCAATGGCCGGAATATCCGCCATCCGCAACAGAAGGGTGAGCGAGGAGGTGAAAATTAGGCATGTAGAAATGCGCCTAATATTCAGAATATAGTCGAACGATTCTTTGGATAGGCTCTGACCGTTTGACAAAATCAGAAGGCATAATATGGTTCAATAACTAGAAAGAAGGGGAGGGGCTTTATTATGATGGATTCGCTTCCAAGGGCAGAAACGAAAACATTTGGAATGGGAAAAATTAATAGGTTAGGGAAACTGCGGGGGAGGGCAGTCCAAAAAATGAAGGCTGTCTTGCTCAATAAGGGATGGCTTTATGTTTTGGTCGGATTTCTATTAGGCCGTGCCGTCATATTGTCAGTGGTATCGCCATTTGCTGTGGCATTTATCGCAACATTGTGGGTCGTACATAAGGAGAAAGCAGCAAAGTCCATGTTGGCAGTATTGGCGGGCGCCTTCAGCTATTCGGCGATGCACAGTGTGTTCCTTGGGATGGCTATGCTTGTTTTTCTGCTTTTAGCCGGGATTTTCAAGAATGCCCACAGGCAGCAGATCATCATCCCATTATTTGTGTTCCTATCAACGGTGGCACCCCGGTTGTTTTTATATTCGATTAATGGACAACTGTCTTCCTATGAATGGCTGCTTCTTTTAGTCGAGGGGATATTAGGTACCGTACTTGTATTAATCTTTATGCAGAGTGTTCCACTAATATCACCAAAAAGGTTTAAACCGGCACTGAAAAATGAAGAAATTGTCTGCATGATTATTCTTCTTGCTTCTATATTGACGGGGACAATCGGCTGGGAGGTGTATGGCGCTTCACTGGAACAGGTTTTCTCCCGATACTTTGTACTGTTGCTAGCATTTGTCGGTGGGGCATCTATTGGTTCTACAGTGGGGGTAGTGGCGGGCTTGATACTATCTCTGGCCAACGTAGCGAACCTGTATCAAATGAGTCTGTTGGCTTTTTCTGGCCTGTTGGGCGGTCTGCTGAAGGAAGGGAGGAAACCAGGGGTTGCAGCAGGACTCCTTGTGGGCACCTTTTTAATAGGGATCTATGGAAACGCTACAGCCGTAGTACCGTCCTTGATAGAGTCCTCTTTTGCAATTGGGTTGTTCTTCCTCACACCGGCTAGCTGGATAAAGACATTGTCCCGCTATATTCCTGGAACAGAGGAATATACGAATGAGCAGGATCAATATCTGCAAAAGATACGAAACGTAACTGCTAGGAGGGTGGAGCAGTTTTCGGATGTGTTTCAGGCTTTGGCCAAAAGTTTCTCGAATACGGAACACGATCTAGAGGATGATATGGAGACAAAGCGCGAGACAGATTATTATTTGAGTCAGGTGACGGAAAAAACTTGTCAGACCTGCTTTATGAAGGAGCGCTGCTGGCAGAAACAATTTGATTATACCTATTCGCTGATGGAAGAGATAAAAGAGGATGCAGTGGGTGGAAATACCCTGAACAGAAAGGCAGCAAGAGAGTTTGAAAGCTACTGTGTCAAGCCTCAGAAGGTACTGGAAGCGATGAAGCAGGAGGCTTCTTTTTTCGAAGCGAATCGAAAGCTGAAGCAACAGGTATTGGAAAGCAAAAGGCTCGTTGCAGACCAGCTGCAGGGAGTGTCGGAAGTGATGGAGGACTTTGCCAAAGAGATAGTTAAAGAGCGCCAGCACCATGAACAGCAGGAGGCTCAGATTCTACATGCTCTAAAATATATGGGGATTGAACTGGAAAAGCTTGATATTTATTCCCTGGATAAAGGGAATATCGACATCGAGATGACAGCGGCCTTTTACGAATATCATGGAGAGGGGGCCAAGCTGATTGCACCGCTCTTATCAGACATTTTAAATGAAGTGGTTATTGTAAAACAGGAGGAGATTTCCCCATTTGCCCATGGTTACAGTTTTCTGGCCTTTGGATCGGCAAAGGAATTTGTTGTACAAACTGGGGCGGCAAGCGCTGCAAAAGGAGGAGGTTTGATCTCAGGGGACAGCTATACAACGATTGAGCTGGGGGCAGGAAAATATGCTATGGCAATTAGTGATGGCATGGGAAACGGTGAAAGGGCAAGAGAAGAAAGTGTAGAGACTCTGCGCTTGCTGCAGCAAATTCTCCAGACGGGAATTCCTGAAAAAGTGGCGATTAAGTCCATAAATTCTATTCTGTCATTACGGACAACAGATGAAATGTTTGCAACGCTGGATCTGGCCGTAATTGACCTGCATGATGCCTTTGTTCAGTTCCTAAAGATTGGGTCGACACCAAGCTTTATTAAACGAGGAGATAAAATGCTGAAGGTGGAGGCCAGCAATCTTCCGATGGGAATCGTACAGGATTTCGAGGTAGATATAGTAAGTGATCAGCTGATGGACGGTGATATACTGATTATGATGAGTGACGGAATATTTGATGGCCCGAAACATGTAGAGAATACAGATTTATGGATCAAACGCAAGGTGCGGGAGATGCGGACGGAGGAGCCTCAGGAAATTGCCGACCTTCTTTTAGAAGAAGTAATACGCACTAGGGAGGGGGCCATTGTTGATGATATGACTGTGCTGGTGGTCAAAATAGAAAAGAATAAACCAAAATGGGCAACAATACCAGCATTCAGTACAGAGGCCCAGTAGATGGAAGAATTGCATCTGCTTGAGAAACTTCAGAATTGGGAGCCGCATCCTATTGTGCGAACCTACCTCTCTTGGAGGCTGTCCGCATATGTGAGGGACTAAAGATGAGCACAAAAAATTTGTGTTCCTGGGTTCCTTGCCTATGCACACCTCTGGCCGGCCGGGTTCGCTTTTTTATGTTTAATTTCTCCTTTTCTTGCCTATCCTTTTAGGGAAATAGATGGGAGGTATAGGCTTTGAGAAAAGGGACGCTAAAACAGATATTGTTGATTACAGACGGTTGTTCCAATAAAGGGGAAAGCCCGGCGGCTGCAGCTGCTTTAGCCAATAAACAGGGCATTACCGTTAATGTGATTGGAATCTTGGAAGAAGGTATGGAACAGCCGGAAGGGTTGGAAGAGGTAGAGGAAATCGCTCATTCCGGCGGAGGTGTCAGCCAACTTGTTTATCAGCAGGCATTGTCACAAACGGTGCAGATGGTTACAAAACAGGCAATGACACAGACCCTGCAAGGGTTTGTGAACAAGGAACTCCAACAGATTCTGGGGCCGGATAATTCTATGGAGGACTTGGAACCGGAGAAACGCGGGGAAATTATGGAAGTAGTGGAGGACATGGGGGAGACCTGTGATCTGGAAGTGCTCGTCCTTGTTGATACGAGTGCCAGTATGTCTGATAAACTCCCTACCGTAAAGGAAGCACTTGCTGACCTTTCCATTAGCCTGAATGCCCGCATTGGGAGGAATCGTTTCAGTATATTCCAATTTCCCGGCAAACGCGGGGACATTGAACGTGTTATGGGATGGTCCTCTGAGTTATCGTCCGTTGAGCGTCTTTTTCCTAAGCTGTCAAGCGGTGGAGTCACCCCGACGGGACCTGCCATACGAGAAGCCATGTACCAGTTTGGTAAGAAGAATCTCAGAAGGAGCTTAAGGGATGAACGAGGCATGGAAGAGACAGGCTATTGATTTAAGGCCGGGGATGAAGGTCCATGGGAAGTGGCATGGACACACCTATACTATCCGCCGAAAGCTTGGCTCTGGAGCGGTTGGGTCTGTATACTTATGTGAATCAAGGGGAAAAACAGCTGCATTGAAGATCAGTGAAAAAGGCCCCTCATTAGCTATGGAAGTCAACGTCTTGAAGTCTCTCAACAAGGTCCAAGGAAGCCCGCTTGGACCTTATTTAATGGAAGTAGATGATTGGCGGTCTCCAGCTGGAAGAACCTATCCATTTTATGTCATGGAATATCTGCAAGGAAAGTCATTATCAGAGTTCGTTGCCCGGAATGGCAGCGGCTGGGTCGGCGTTTTGATGCTGCAGCTGCTTGATGACCTGCACCGATTGCACCAAGCCGGTTGGATATATGGTGATTTGAAGCCGGAAAACCTTCTTGTACTTGAAAAGCCTGGACGTATACGCTGGGTCGATGTTGGGGGAACAACACAAACCGGGAGGGCGATCAAGGAATATACGGAGTTTTTCGACCGCGGTTATTGGGGGTTGGGGTCAAGGAAAGCGGAAGCAGGATATGACCTTTTTGCATTAGTAATGGTATTTTTGAATATCTATTACCCCAAGCGGTTTGAAAAAGGGTCTGACCCGGCAAAGACCCTGATAAAAAGAATTAATGGGATAAGAGCTTTGTATCCATACCGCCAGCCCTTAACTAAGGCGGTGCTCGGCCATTATGTCTCCAGTGCGGAAATGAAGAGGGATATAGCTCAAGTTGTAAAGGGCATCCAGCCCAAACGGAGTGCTTCCAGAAAGAAACAGAAGCCCCCGCTCTTGGCGGAAAGCGGATTAATTGGAATAATGGCCGTGTTTTATTATTTCCTTTCACTTATCTTGTAGTGGAAAAAGATATATTGGTATAGTTAGGTTACTACTTATTCACTATGGGAGATGGCTTTACTTTGAAACAGGAAGTTATGGCATTTATAAAAAAACACCAGCTGCTCAAAGAAGGCAGTACCGTACTGGCAGGTGTCTCAGGAGGACCGGATTCCATGGCCCTCCTCCATTATCTCTCTACATTAAGACAAGAGTGGGGGCTGAAGGTCGTAGCTGTATGTGTGGATCATCAGCTGAGGGGGGAAGAGTCAAAGGATGATCTGGAATACGTGAGAGATATCTGCCGGGAGTGGGGCATCCCTTTTAAAGGGGCTTCACTGGATGTGCCTTCATATAAACGCAGAAAACAGATCGGTACGCAGGTTGCCGCCCGTACATTGCGTTACCGCTATTTTGCTGAACAAATGGAGGCTTATAGGGCCGATTATCTGGCACTCGGCCATCACTCTGATGATCAAGTGGAAACATTGCTGATGAGCCTGGTCCGGGCAGGAAGCTCCAGTTCGTTCACGGGCATCCCAGTAAAAAGAGAATTTGCCGGGGGGAGCATCATTCGGCCTCTTTTAACAGTAACTAAGGAAGATATTGAAGCTTATTGTAAAGAACACTCCATATACCCAAGGCGGGATCCTTCCAACGAGGAGATAAACTACACCAGGAATTTCTACCGGAAACAGGTAATCCCTCTTCTAAAGCAAAAAAACAGGAATATACATACGACTGTCCAGCATCTAAGTGAAACTATTCAGGAAGATGACCATTACCTATGGGCGGAAGCGGAAAAAGCAGTAAAAAATACCGTCGAATGGGGAGAAGATTGGAAGCAAGCAACACTTGAAATCCCTCTGTTTCGCAAGTATGCTCCTGCTTTACAAAGAAGAGCCTTTCATCTAATATTAAACTATCTATATGATAAATTGCCTAAGGACTTATCCTATATTCACGAAGAGCATTTTTTTGTATTATTAAAGAAGGATAAGGGTAATATTCAAATAGATTTCCCTGGAAAGCTTAAGGTTGAAAAGTCTTATGGAAAGATTGTCTTTTATTTTCCGCGGGGCACACAGGACCCATCCTACCATTATACACTCCCTACACCAGGCAGCATTGTACTGCCGGATGGTTCGGTGATCCGAAGTTATTTCGGGGAGTGGGAGGAAAGCGGAGACAGCTTCCACTATTGCTGTTCCAGTCAAGTTGCCCTGCCCATACATATCCGCACTCGCCAGCCTGGTGACCGTTTATCCCTCCGAGGGATGACAGGTACAAAAAAGCTGAAAGATATTTTTATCGACGAAAAGGTTCCTAGAAAGGAAAGGGAACATTGGCCTGTTGTTACGGATAATGATGGCAATATCCTCTGGCTGGCAGGGTTGAGGAAAGGACAGGCGCCTTGTCGGACGGCAGACACTTCAGCTATCCATATAAAGTATGAAAAAAGAGACGTGTAGGAGGACAATCATGCATAATGATATTAAAGAAGTATTGATATCCGAGGAAGAAATAGCACAGAAGTGCAAAGAACTAGGGAAGCAGCTGGCAGAAGAGTACGATGGCAAATTTCCGCTTGCCATTGGCGTACTCAAAGGAGCTATGCCATTCATGTCCGATATTCTGCGCCGAATCGAGGTCCCGTTGGAAATGGACTTTATGGATGTGTCCAGTTATGGCAGTGGAACCACATCAAGCGGCGAGGTTAAAATCGTTAAAGACTTGGACACCAAGGTGGAAGGCCGTGACCTGCTGATCATCGAAGATATTATCGACAGCGGATTGACATTAAGCTATTTGATTGATTTATTTAAATACCGCAAGGCCAATTCCATCAAAATTGTCACCCTGCTGGATAAACCTGCCGGCAGAACGGCCGCTATCAAAGCGGATGTAGTGGGCTTCGAGGTACCGAACGAATTTGTAGTCGGCTATGGGCTGGATTATGATGAAAAGTATCGTAACCTTCCTTATATAGGCATATTAAAGCCAGAGGTTTATAGCGAGAAATTAAAGTAAATAGAGAAGTATATACATACGGGAAAGACTAGCAGGATAATCCAGGCTTCCCGCATTGGAAATAGCGGGTTTTACGAGGATATATTAGTTGTATATAAACTTTTCTGTATGGTACGATGTTATATAGTTTTTCCCGTTTGGGAGGAGGTTGGCAATGAACCGGATATTTCGGAATGTATTCTTTTGGATACTCATATTCTTAGTCGTAGTAGGGATCATTGGAGTATTCCAAGGACAAAATGAAGAAACACAGCAATTGAATGTACAAGAATTTTATGATGCGCTGAACAATGGTGAAGTCGAAGAAATGCAGATGAAGCCAGTAAACGGCGTTTATCGTATAACAGGGACATTGACAGGAGACAGTGATCAATTCGTTACACAGGTTCCTGATAATACCGATATTATAGCTTCTATTACGAACCAGGCGCTAGAGCAGAGCATTCTGCATGTCGAGCAGGAGGACCAGCCAAGCCCATTCATGAGCTTCTTGACCATGATGCTGCCCTTCCTCATCATTGGTTTGCTTTTCTTCTTTATACTCAGTCGTGCCCAAGGTGGCGGCGGTGGCGGCGGCCGTGTCATGAACTTTGGTAAAAGCAAGGCGAAAATGTATACAGAAGATAAGAAGAAAGTCCGCTTCAAAGATGTTGCAGGAGCTGACGAGGAGAAACAGGAACTCGTCGAGGTTGTGGAATTCCTGAAAGACCCTCGCAAGTTCTCTGCTGTGGGTGCAAGGATACCGAAAGGGGTGCTTCTCGTAGGGCCTCCGGGGACAGGTAAAACCTTACTTGCACGTGCAGTTGCAGGGGAAGCAGGAACCCCGTTCTTCTCCATCAGTGGTTCCGACTTTGTAGAGATGTTCGTGGGTGTCGGTGCTTCCCGTGTGCGAGATTTATTTGAAAATGCGAAGAAAAACGCACCGTGCATCATTTTCATTGATGAAATAGATGCAGTAGGAAGACAGCGCGGTGCCGGTCTCGGAGGAGGCCATGATGAACGTGAGCAGACCTTGAACCAACTTCTTGTGGAAATGGATGGTTTCGGGGCTAACGAAGGAATTATTATGATCGCCGCGACCAACCGTGCAGATATCCTAGATCCGGCTCTCCTCCGCCCGGGCCGTTTTGACCGCCAGATTATGGTGGACCGCCCGGATGTGAAAGGCCGTCAGGATGTATTGAAGGTTCATGCGAGAAACAAGCCGTTGGATGAAACTGTGGATCTGAAGACAATTGCCATGAGGACTCCAGGCTTTTCCGGGGCAGATCTAGAAAATCTGCTAAATGAAGCAGCACTTGTTGCAGCTAGGGATGACAGAAAGAGTATCAACCAGTTAGATGTCGATGAGGCGATCGACCGTGTTATTGCCGGACCTGCCAAGAAGAGCAGGGTGATATCCGAGAAGGAACGGAATATTGTGGCATATCACGAGAGCGGTCATACCATCATTGGAATGGTGCTGGATGACGCAGATTTCGTCCACAAAGTCACCATCGTTCCACGGGGACAGGCAGGCGGTTACGCCGTTATGCTTCCGAGGGAAGACAGGTACTTCATGACGAAACCGGAACTGTTCGATAAAATCACCGGACTGCTTGGCGGCCGGGTTGCGGAAGAGATTATATTCGGAGAAGTTAGTACCGGCGCTTCCAATGACTTTCAGCGTGCGACTAACATTGCCCGCAAGATGATTACCGAATATGGTATGAGTGATAAAATAGGTCCTCTGCAGTTCACAAGCGGTGGAGGCGGAGACGTCTTCCTTGGCAGGGACATTAACAATGATCAGAATTATAGTGATACGATTGCACACGAGATTGATCAAGAGATGCAAAACTTTATCAATCATTGTTACGACCGGGCAAAATCCATTCTTACTGAGCATAAGGATAAGCTTGAAATTGTGGCAAAAACGCTGCTCGACGTGGAGACGCTGGATGCCAAGCAAATACGCTCATTATTTGATCACGGGGTACTTCCTGATCCGGAAGATGACACGGATATGAAGGTGAACATCCAATCCAAGGATGAAGCTGATGCCGAGGATGCAGGGTCTGAGGAAAGTGAACCCCCTCTAACAGAGGAAGATAAGAAAGACCAGATAACGACAGATAATAAGCCTTCGTCGGATGATGAAGAGAGAAGAAATGATTAAGGGAATGTAATGGACGGCAGCCGACCAAAAGGGAGGCTGCCGTTTTATGTTTGGAGACCGCAGTATTCCTGGATATTATGCCAACTTGAATTATGGTATATTAATAAAAAAAAGAAACCATTCTGCTACGGATGTATAGGAAGGTCTGATAAGGAAATGTTATTCGTACTTGATGTGGGGAATACAAATACTGTTCTGGGGGTTTTTGACCAGGGTGACCTAAGGTATCAATGGAGGATTAAGACAGACCGATATAAGACGGAAGATGAATTCGGCATATTGATCGAGTCCTTGTTTGATCACAAGGGAGTTGCATTTTCGGATATTCATGGGGTGGTCATTTCGTCTGTGGTACCGCCAATCATGTTTGCGATGGTAAAGATGTCCAAAGATTATTTTGGATTGGAACCTTTGGTGATAGGCAAGGATAATGTGGAATCGTCTCTAAAAATGGCATATCCCAATCCGGCGGAGATCGGGGCTGACAGAGTGGTGAACGCAGTGGCCGGAATCCATGAGTATGGCTCACCGCTCATTATCATCGATTTCGGGACCGCTACTACCTTTTGCTATATCGACCAGTACGAAGCTTATCATGGAGGGATAATAGCTCCTGGGATAAATATCTCAATGGAGGCCCTTTATACGAAAGCGTCCAAACTGCCAAAAATTGAGATAGAGGCACCGGAGAGAGTAGTGGGAACCTCTACCGTGGGAGCGATGCAGTCCGGTGTTTTCTATGGATATGTCGGACAAGTGGATAGCATTGTGGAAAGGATAGAAGCCGAAGTGGGGACACGGCCTACCGTAGTTGCTACAGGAGGCCTTGCTCCCCTGATCTCAGATGAATCGAAGACGATAGATATTGTTGATCCATATTTAACGCTGAAAGGCTTATATTTAATTTATCAATATAATCAATAATAACAATAAACTGCTTGAAAAGGAGTATCAACATGAAGGACTATTTGATAAAAGCAACAGCCCATAAGGGAATGGTACGTGCTTACGCGGCAACTACGACAAATACTGTGGAAGAGGCCCGCCGCCGTCAGGATACATGGGCGACTGCTTCAGCTGCTTTAGGAAGAACTTTGACGATCACAGCCTTGATGGGTGCAATGCATAAGGGTGACGACTCTATCACGGTGAAAGTGGAAGGTGATGGCCCGCTGAAGGCAATTGTTACAGACGGTGATGCCCAAGGCCATGTTCGTGGATATGTCGGAAACGGCCATGTCGATTTTGATTTGAATGCCAAAGGGAAACTGGATGTAGCGCGCGCAGTCGGAACGCAGGGAAGTATAAGTGTAACAAAAGATTTAGGGTTGAAAGATTACTTTACAGGAGAAGTTCCTATTGTCTCCGGTGAGATAAGTGAAGATTTCACCTATTATTTTGCCAATTCCGAGCAAATACCTTCAGCGGTAGGTGCAGGTGTACTGGTTAACCCCGATCATACTATACTTGCGGCAGGCGGTTTTATTGTGCAAGTAATGCCGGGAGTAGACGAAGATGTGATTACACGGCTGGAAGAGCAGATAAAATTCCTTCCGCCGATTTCTACGCTGATTCGTGAAGGAAAGTCCCCGGAGGAAATCCTTCAGCAGCTCTTCGGGGAAAGCGATCTGAAGATCCATGAAACCATGCCGGTGGAGTTCCGCTGCCGCTGCTCCAAAGAAAGAGTGGAACAAGCAATCGTTGGGCTAGGAAATGAAGAAATCCAAGCAATGATCGATGAAGATCATGGAGCAGAAGCGAATTGCCATTTTTGCAATGAGACCTACCACTTTTCAGAAGAAGAATTAAAAGGGTTGCTAAAATAAAAAGGACTCTAAGAGCTGGACAGAAGTAGTCATTCCTTGATGCCCCTTTAAAGGGAAGGATGGCCGCTGTGATTCAATTTAAATCTATCGTTTTTCTAATTTATTTGCTACTTCATTGTTGACATTACTTGGATAAAGCAGTAAATTTGAATTAAACATATAACTTAACTAGGGATTAGGAGGAGACGTAATGAGAGTAGCGGATAATATAGCAGGCTTGATCGGACAGACCCCTATTGTAAAATTGAATGGTGTAACCGATGAAAATAGTGCAGATATCTATTTGAAATTAGAGTTTTATAACCCAGGAAGCTCCGTCAAAGACCGTATTGCTTTGGCCATGATAGAGGCCGCTGAAAAGGAAGGAAAATTGAAAGAAGGCGACACTATCATTGAGCCGACCAGCGGAAATACCGGGATCGGACTGGCTATGGTAGCGGCAGCCAAGGGCTATAAAGCTGTCTTGGTTATGCCTGACACCATGAGTCAAGAGCGCCGTAATCTTCTGCGTGCCTATGGGGCCGAGCTCGTACTGACTCCTGGAGCGGAGGCCATGAAAGGCGCTATTAAAAAGGCGGAGGAATTAAAAGAAGAGCATGGCTATTTCATGCCTCAGCAGTTCAATAACGAAGCTAACCCTGAGATTCATGCCCAAACAACAGGGAAAGAGATTGTTGAACAGATGAAAGACGGCTTGGACGCATTTGTTTCAGGTATCGGTACCGGGGGTACGATTACAGGGGCCGGTAAAGTGCTGAAGGAGAAATTTGATGGAGTTAAGCTATATGCAGTAGAGCCGAAAGACTCCCCTGTATTGTCCGGTGGTTCACCAGGGCCGCATAAAATTCAGGGCATCGGCGCAGGTTTCGTGCCAAAAGTACTGGACACAAACGTATATGATGAAATACTGCAGGTGACGAATGAAGAGGCTTATGCTGCGTCCCGCGAAGTGGCTACTACAAATGGTATCCTGGGAGGTGTCTCTTCCGGTGCTGCTGTTCATGCGGCGAAACAAGTAGCGAAGGAGTTAGGCGCTGGCAAGAAGGTGCTCGCCATTCTTCCAGATAATGGAGAGCGCTATCTATCCACACCTCTCTACCAATTCGAAGAAGATAAGTAAAATGAACGGTGAAACTGATCTCCGAAATCCAAGGGGGTCAGTTTTTTATATTAGCAAGAAAGTCCATATAAAGTATATGAATTGGCATACCGTCATTGGCAAGCAAGGACAGCTGCGTCCATAGCCATATCTGACCGAACTATGATAAGCTATTGGATAAATATAAACGGAAGCGAGTTGTCATAGAGATGAAGTTGAAGGTTAAAGAGAAAGAGCTGAACCTGTCAGATCGGACCCATATCATGGGCATTCTGAATGTAACTCCCGATTCTTTTTCAGACGGGGGCAGGTACAACACAGTGGAAAGGGCGGTTGAACAGGCCAAAGAGCTGGCAGATCAAGGTGCTGACATTATTGATATTGGAGGCGAGTCCACAAGGCCAGGCCACGAACCGGTCTCTGCTGCTCAGGAGATTGACAGAGTTGTGCCGGTAATCAAAGCGGTCAAAGAGACGTTGGATATACCTATTTCCATTGATACATACAAGGCGGAAACTGCAAGAGAAGCTGTAGAAGCTGGAGCAGATATTATCAATGATGTATGGGGAGCTAAAAAGGAGCCGGCGATTGCTGGGGTTGCTGCCGAATACGGAGTTCCGATCATCCTCATGCATAACAGGGATAATATAGACTATACATCACTGATTGATGATATGAAAAGTGACTTGCAGGAAAGTATCGATATTGCCCGCAGAGCCGGTGTAAAAGAAGAAAACATCATTCTCGACCCCGGAGTAGGATTCGCAAAAACAGCCGAGGGCAACCTTGCTGTTATGAACCATTTGGAAGAATTCACCCAAATGGGATATCCGCTGCTACTGGCAACTTCACGCAAAAGGTTCATTGGAAGTGTGTTGGATGTACCGGCAGAGGAAAGAGACATTGGGACAGGCGCTACCACATGCTTAGGGATTGTTAAAGGTGCTCATATGGTGCGTGTTCATAATGTCAAAGTAAATGCAGAACTGGTAAAAATGATGGATGCAATGCTCCATGCAAATGGGGGGATGCCAAATGGATAAAATTATACTGAATAAGATGCGGTTTTATGGATTCCATGGACTGTTTCCTGAGGAGAATAAGCTTGGCCAGCGCTTTGATGTGGATGCAGAACTTTTCCTGGACTTGAAGAGGGCTGGAAAGACCGATAACATGGAGAATTCCATAAACTATGGGGAAGTTTATGAGAGGATCGGGGCCTTAGTCGAAGGGGAGGCTGTGAATCTAATTGAAACCCTTGCTGAAAGAATTGCTGATGAGTTGCTGGGCGATTTCCCCCTCTTGGCAGCGTGCAGAGTGAAAGTGATTAAGCCGGATCCGCCGATTCCAGGCCATTATGAATCAGTGGCTGTGGAAATATACAGGGAGAGAGATTGATGAATACTGCTTTTATAGCACTTGGGACAAATATTGAACCACGTGAGGAACACTTAACTAGTGCGTTATCTTTATTAGATGGCAACCCCTATGTGTCCATAAGGAAAAGGTCTTCGATTTATCAAACAGCACCGGTCGGTTATACGGATCAGGATGATTTTCTTAATATGGTCGTAGAGATAATTACAACCAAGTCATCATTGGAGCTATTGGAAATTTGCCAGAGTGTCGAGAAAGAATTAGGAAGGAAAAGGGATATCCGCTGGGGTCCGCGCACAATAGACCTTGACATTTTGCTCTATAATCAAGAAAATAGTAAAATGGAAAGGTTGATCATACCCCACCCGAGAATGCATGAACGTGCATTCGTGCTTATTCCTCTGCATGAAATTGCCCCCAATTTGGTAATCCCGGGGATGGATGGGCATGTGGGTGATTTTATAGATAGACTTCCAGAATCAGACATAAGGGATGTTAAAAAATGGACAGAAGGCGACTCGGCAGAAGGGTAAAGGGCTTCCGCAAACTAAAAGGTTACACACAGCATGAATTTGCGGAAGAATTGAATGTCTCTATTGCGGTGTTGGGTGCACTGGAGCGCGGTACGAGAAAACCGACAAAAGAGCTGGTTGAGCGGATTGCTCAGATTTTGGCCATTACTACCGAAGAACTTACACTCGAAGGAGTTCAGGATAGTAATAATTAGGAAGGGCGCCCGCTGGCTGATTTATCAGATAGTAGAAGGAAGGCCAGGAAAAGCCGGTTACTGTTAAAGTGGAACAGGCTGGGGCTTTAAAATCATCTACGTTGTGTTCCATAATGCTTGCACTTTTTTTACGTATGCCAATGATATGGGAGCCAAAAATGTACGTTAATGATTCAGATAATCTGCCGGCATATTGCCGGCAGGTTTTTATTCATTTATACTCTTCCTATAGAAACGTGAAACGGGCGCTTATGTTCTATATACTAATAGGTACATAATAAAAAGGACTGGAGTGGTTACAGATGTCAGAAGAATTGAATGAACAAATGCGGGTGCGGCGTGACAAATTGAATGATTACCGCGAACAGGGACTGGACCCTTTCGGCGGGAAGTTCACTCGTACACATACAGCTTCCGAGCTGGTCGGTATATATGAAGAGTTTTCTAAAGAGGAACTTCAGGAAAAAGAAACAGAAACGCAGGTAACTATTGCAGGCCGGGTTATGACTAAACGAGGCAAAGGGAAAGCAGGCTTTGCTCACGTGCAGGACCTAAGCGGGCAAATCCAGATCTACGTTCGTAAAGATTCAGTAGGGGAACAGGCTTATGAAATATTCCAATCTGTCGATATGGGAGATATTATTGGTGTTACCGGGGTAATGTTCAAAACCAAGGTAGGGGAACTATCCGTGAAGGCCAAGGAACTCCACCTTCTTACAAAGTCCCTACGCCCATTGCCGGAGAAATATCATGGGTTGAAGGATGTTGAACAGCGTTATCGCCAGCGTTATCTGGATTTGATGACAAACATGGATAGTAAAGAAACGTTTGTACTCAGGAGCAAGATTATCCAGTCCATGAGACGTTACCTGGATGGTCAGGGGTTTCTTGAAGTAGAGACTCCAATGATGCATGGTATTCCGGGTGGAGCATCTGCACGTCCTTTTGTAACTCATCATAATGCCCTGGACGTACCGTTGTATATGCGTATCGCAATCGAGCTTCATTTGAAACGGTTGATCGTAGGAGGAATGGAAAAGGTCTATGAAATTGGCCGTGTCTTCCGAAATGAGGGAGTTTCCACTAGACACAATCCTGAATTTACGATGATCGAACTATATGAAGCGTATGCCGACTATCATGATATTATGGAGTTGACGGAAAACCTAGTGGCCCATATTGCTAAAGAAGTGCTCGGACGGACAACGGTGACTTACGGGGATAGTGAAGTAAACTTGGAACCTAAGTGGACAAGGCTTCATATGGTAGATGCTGTCAAGGAAGCGACCGGCGTGGATTTCTGGGAACAAATGAGTGATGAAAAAGCCCGGGAGCTAGCCAAGGAACATCATGTGGAGGTTTCAGAAACCATGACGTTTGGCCATGTCATAAATGAATTCTTTGAGCAAAAGGTAGAGCATACGCTTATCCAGCCGACCTTTATCTACGGCCATCCAGTGGAGATTTCTCCACTTGCTAAGAAAAACGAGGAGGACGGGCGTTTTACGGATCGGTTTGAGTTGTTTATTGTAGGCCGGGAACATGCGAATGCATTTAGTGAATTGAATGATCCGATAGATCAGAGAGAAAGATTTGAGGAACAAGTGAAGGAAAGAGAAGCCGGGAATGACGAAGCACATCTAATGGATGATGACTTCCTGGAAGCCCTCGAATATGGAATGCCCCCGACAGGCGGTTTGGGAATTGGAATCGACAGGCTTGTGATGCTTCTTACTAATTCCCCGTCTATACGGGATGTCCTGCTTTTCCCTCAAATGAGAAATAAATAAATGGTTAATGTTCGGCCCCGGCATTTTTATGCCGGGTTTTTTATTGGAATCTTAAACAGAATTCAATGGGTGAGCAGAAATAGCCAGGTCCAGTGCTATTGCTCAACGACTGCAAGTCCCTCTTGTTAGCACTTGTGGAAGGACGGGGTTGAAGCGCCTGTACAACTACTAGAGCATGAGGTAGTCTGTGCACCACAAAACACGTGACCGTTCCTTTTGTTTATAGAAGTTGAAATTTGATTTAAAGAGAGGGAACTAAATGAAATTCTCTTTTAAAAGGGGTTGATTTCTTAATTGAAACATGGTAAATTAAATATCGTTGCTCAGACAGAAAGCGACAAAACATTTTCCGCAAAAAAATGTGTTGACTTTCAACTGGGAAACGTGATATATTATTAAAGTCGCTAAATTGAGAGGCGGCAAACCACTTTTCGACAAAAAATAACTTAAAAAAGTTATTGACATCGAACGGTGAAGATGATACACTAATTGAGTCGCTGAAAAAACAGCGGAAACAATTTGCTCTTTGAAAACTGAACAAAACAACCAGTATGTCAAGAAGAAACAACTCGTTTTTTCTTATAAACAAGCAGAAGCATTGCTTCTGCAAAAGCTAAGACATTCGGTAGGATTGATTGG